>CAJQPN010000024.1 GCA_905480195.1 uncultured Acidimicrobiales bacterium | reverse complement strand
GTCGCTCGTCGCCCTCGCCGGTGCCGGGTTTGCGTACTACTACTACTTCGTTCGACTCGACCGGCTCTCGAAGCAGCTCGGTGAGTCACTCGTCGGCATCCCCAACGGCGTCACCACCACCAACGTCTTCGCTCGGGCCGGCCACAAGCTGCTGGTGAACAAGTACTACTTCGACCACCTGTACACAGGCATCATCGCGGGGTTCACGAAGGGCCCGCTCGCTCGTGCGGCGAACTGGGTCAACCAGAACGTCATCGACGCAACGGTCAACAAGGCTGGCGAGTCGGCGGTGCAGACCGGCCAGCTCGTGTACCACAAGATCGATCAAGCCGTTGTCGACGGGGCAGTCAACTTGTCGGGACGTGTCTCTGATGCCTCCGGTGAAGAACTGCGCGCCATCAACTCCGGCAAGGTTCAAAACTACGCCGCCCTCATGTTCGCTGGCGCTGCCGTCCTGGCCGGCGCCTTCGTCATCCTTCTTGCCCTCTAGCTCTCACATCCGTTTAGGAAGCACTGACTCATGGATCCCATTGCAGGAAACGACTGGATGCTGACCGCCTTGGTCTTCGCACCGCTGGCCGGTGCGCTCATCATGGCGCTGTTCCCCAAAGAAGAAGAGGGGCTGCATAAGCAGCTCGCCCTCGTCACGTCGCTGGTCACGCTTGGCCTCGGCGTCTGGCTGTTACTCGACTTCGACTACGACCGCGCCGGCCAGATTCAGCACTGGCTCGACAAGGAGTGGATCGAGGTCATCGGTGCGGGCTACACGATCGGCGTCGATGGCATGTCGTTGCCACTCATCGCCCTCACCGTGCTGGTGATGCCGCTCGTCTTTGTTTATTCGTGGGATCACATCCCGTCTCCGGGCAACGCGAAGGCATTCCTGATGCTGATGCTGATCCTCGAGACCGGCATGATCGGCACCTTCGTGGCGCAGGATCTCATCCTGTTCTTCGTCTTCTTCGAGGTCGTCCTTCTCCCGATGTTCTTCATGATCGCGGTCTGGGGCGGGGAAGACCGTCGCTACGCATCGCTGAAGTTCTTCCTCTACACGCTGTTTGGGTCGGCACTCATGCTGCTGGGGTTCCTGGCGCTGTTCTTCCTGTCGGCCGACTCGCTGGGCGAGCACACGTTCAACATGGTCGACCTCACCAACAACGCCGGCCTGGGCGTCGCTCGCAGCAGCCAACTCCTGATTTTCGGCGGCATGTTCCTCGGGTTTGGCGTGAAGGTTCCGATGTTCCCGTTCCACACCTGGCTGCCCGATGCACACACTCAGGCCCCCACCCAGGGCTCGGTCATCCTGGCGGCCGTGCTCCTCAAGCTCGGCACCTACGGCTTCATCCGCATCGCTATCCCGATGCTGCCCGAGGCTGCCGAGGCGTGGGCCCCGTATATCGGTCTGCTCGCAGTCATTGGCATCATCTACGGAGCCCTCGGCTGTCTGGCTCAAACCGACATGAAGCGCCTGATCGCGTTCTCGTCGGTGGCCCACATGGGTTTCGTGATGCTGGGCATCTCCACCCTCACCGACTTCGGCATCAATGCCGCCATCTTCGGCATGGTTGCTCACGGCTTGATCACCGGCATGCTCTTCTTCGTCGCCGGTTCGGTGAAGGAGCGCTACCACACGCTCGAGATCGGCCGCCTCGGCGGCATGCTCGTGCAGGCACCGCACTTGGGTTGGATCTTGGGATTTACCGCGATGGCATCGCTCGGCCTGCCCGGCCTCGCCGGGTTCTGGGGGGAGTTCCCGGCGATCCTGTCGGCCTACAACCCGGCGAACGGCCTTGCCGAAGAGACCTTCCGCGGCTACATGGTCGTCGCTGCCATCGGTACCGTCCTTGCGGCCGGCTACCTGCTGTGGCTGCTGCAACGCACTGCGATGGGAGAGCCGCCCGACGAGTTCAAGGACGATCCCGAAATCACCGACGTCAACACGATCGAATGGATTGCGTGGTCGCCACTGCTCTTCCTTATCGTGCTCTTTGGCGTTGCTCCTGGCCTGATCTTCGAGATCACCGATCCGGCTGTCGTCGAATCACTCAACAACTGCCTCCAGCTGCCTGATGGCTGTGAAGGTGTCGCCGACGCAGCCCAGGCGGCGTCCGGAGGCTGATGATGCTCGCCCAGCTCGCCCAGTCCGCCGAGGCATTCGTTCGGCCGTCTATCGACTGGCATGCAGCGGCGCCCGAGCTCACCTTGCTCGGTGTCGGTGCGTTGCTCACGCTGATGGACATCATCTGGCTTGAGCGCGGGCGTCGGCTGGCGCCGCTGCTGGCATCACTGGGCCTGCTTGCCACGATGGTGCCGATCGTCACCTTGGCTGTCGACGGTGCCGACCGTTCGATGTTCAACGGGGCGTTCGTCGTCGACAACTACGCCTTGCTCATGAAGGCACTTTTTGTGCTGTCGGGCTACGTCGTGGTGTTGCTGTCGACGAACTACATCGCTGAGGGCGACTATTGGGAGAACGAGTATTACGGCCTTTTGTTGAGCTCGGTGCTCGGCATGGTCCTGATGGCCTCGGCGCGCGACCTCATCACGATCTTCGTGGCACTCGAGTTGCTGTCGATCCCGGCATACATGCTCGCGACCTGGCGCAAGCGCGACCTCAAGAGCAACGAGGCAGGCCTGAAGTACTACCTGATGGGCGTGTTCGCTTCGGCGATCATGCTCTACGGCATGTCGCTGCTCTATGGCGGCGCCGGCTCGACGCTCCTCGTCGACATCAACGAGTCGATCAGTGCCGCCGGCAACCCATCATCGGTGGTCGTGGTCGGCATCATTTTCGTGATCGTCGGCTTCGCCTTCAAGGTTTCGGCGTTCCCGTTCCACACCTGGGCACCCGACACCTACGAGGGAGCGCCCACCCCGGTGACCGCATTCCTCTCCGTTGCCTCCAAGGCTGCTGGCTTCGTGGCACTTATGAACCTCTTGTTCGTCGGCTTCTACGGTCGAGGTGATGTCTACGAGCCAGTGCTCTGGGTCCTCGCTGCGGCGTCGATGACCGTCGGCAACCTCATCGCCTTGCGGCAGACGAACATCATCCGCATGCTCGCCTACTCCGGTGTTGCCCAAGCCGGCTACATGCTCGCCCCACTCGCCGTCGCCAGCACCGTTGGCGACGCTGCGCTTGAGGCGACGGTGACCTATCTCGTCGTCTACGCCGCCATGAACCTCGGGGCGTTCGCCGTCGTCATGGCGGTTGCCCGCAAGACCCGATCGGGCGAAATCGACAGCCTCCGCGGCCTGTTCCACTACGCGCCGGGGCTCACGGTCGCGATGACGATCTTCTTGTTCTCGCTTGCCGGCATTCCACCGCTGGGCGGCTGGTGGGCCAAGTTCCGAGTTATGGAAGCCGTCATCGGCGCCAACACCGCATCTGGTGTGGTGCTCGGATTGTTCGTGGCAGTCAACTCGGTGATCGCGCTCTACTACTACGCCCGGATCGGTCTTGGCATGTGGGCCGAAGAGGCCCCTGACGGCGACGTCACCCCGGTTCGGGTCACGCCGTCGCTGATCGCCGCCCTCGGTATTACTACCGGTACCACGATCGTCTTCGGCGTGTACCCCTCGCTTGTCAGCGAGTTCGACGTAAGCCTTCTCACCGGCATCGGCGGCTGATCTGGTGGCGGTCCCGCTGGCCGACCGTCTCCGTGCCCGGATCAGCGATGAGGGTCCCATCTCCGTTTCGACGTTCGTCGAGGCTGCGCTCTATGACGAGCACGACGGGTTCTACGTGGTCGGGGGTCGTGCGGGCCGTCGTGGCGACTTTCTGACCGCACCCGAGGTTGGGCCGTTGTTCGGTGCGGTCATCAGCCGTGCTGTCGACTCGTGGTGGGAATTGGCTGGACGACCGCCGACGTTCACCGTCGTCGAACACGGCGCTGGGCCGGGAACGCTCGCTCGGACCGTTACGGCAGCACATGGTGCATGTCTCGCGGCCGGAGCGTTGCGGTGGTTGATGGTCGAACCGTCGGCCGTGCAGCGTGAGGCACACCCGAACGGTTCGCATCTCAGCTCACTCGCCCAATTCAGCGACGCGGTTGTCGACATCGTCGACGTCGTCTTGGCGAACGAACTGCTCGACAATCTCCCGTTCGACATCGTCGCACGACGAGGCGATCGGGGAGTCGTGCTCGGTGTCGATGTCGAGGATGGGCGGTTCGTTCTCGTCGACGGCCCGGCGATCACTCCACCACCGGTTGCCGATGGTGCAACGGTCCCACGAGCGGGCAACGCAGCCGATTGGATCGTTTCGCAGCGGGCCCGGCACACCAATGCCCGAATCGTCGTGTTCGACTACATGGCCACCACTGAAGAACTCGGTGACCGAGAGGGCCGCTGGCTTCGTGCCTATCGAGATCACGAACGGATCGACAACTGGCTCGCAGATCCGGGGCGGGTCGACATCACCGTCGACCTGCCGCTCGACGATCTCTTGCTCCTCGATCCTTCGATCGTGCGCCTGCAGGCAGACTTCCTCCGTGCTCACGGAATAGACCAACTCGTCGAGCAGGGTCGAGCGGCCTGGGAAGCCGGTGCTGCAACTGGCGATCTTGCTGCGCTGACGGGTCGGAGTCGCATACGAGAAGCGGAGGCGCTCCTCGAACCCACCGGGTTCGGTGGGTTTTTCGTTCTCGAGTGGGAGCCATAACCGCGGTTGCCGGATCGGTTGGGCTTTGAGGCCCGGTCTCGCCGCGTACACTCGCCCCCATGGCTGTCGTTGAGCGCGTACCGCTCTCCCGTGAGCGCATCGCCGACACGGCGCTTCGCTTCATCGACAATCATGGCCTCGACGCCCTCAGCATGCGCAAGCTCGGCACCGAACTCGGCGTCGAAGCGATGTCGCTCTACAACCACGTCGCGAACAAGGACGATCTCCTCGACTCGGTCAGCAATAGGCTCTACACCCGGGTGCTCGAGGCGTACGGTGACCCACCCGGTGATTGGCGGGCCAAGGCCCGTCGGATGGCAGCGAGCTACGTCGAGGTTGCATCGGCTCATCCGCAGGCGCTCCCGCTCCTGTTGAGCCAGTCGCCGGAAAGTCCGGCACGACTGCAGTTCCTGGACCGTGTGGTCACCATTTTTGACGACGTCACCGACGACCTTCGAGTAGCTGCGCTGGCGTTCGCCGTCGTGGCGAACTGGGTGGTCGGCACCCTGGTCCATCAGTTCGACGCTACGTCCGGTGACTACATCGAACCGGCGGTTGCGGGCTTCGAGCGAGTTGCGACGTTCCGAAGGGCGTTGCTTGTCGAGATCGGGCGCAAGGAACGCTTTGAAGAGGGTCTCGAAGTCGTTCTCGACGGTATTGCCTACCGATATTTCTCCGCCAACCGCTTCTGAACGGGGTGAGGGGCCGGGGCTATTCGGTGTTGATGAGGCGGAAGCTCTCGACAGCGGCCCACTGCGTGCCGGATGCCTCGGCATTTGCGGCCGCCCACTCGCGGATCATGTTCGGGAGCACATCGGCTCGCGGGCCGTTCTGACTGTCGTGGGCCATGAGCGCCTCGATCTTGCGGTTGAGATTCGTTGAGATGTCGACATGTATGTTGGTAGATCCGGCCGGACCGGCCATCAGCCACACCCGTGAGACGGCATGAGGCTCATGGCCTTCGTCGAGGAGCTCGGGGAACGATTTGGCGTTCCGGGAGTCGGGGTACACAGCACTGACGACCGCCTCACCGGTCGCGAGATGATCCGGGTGAGCTGCGTAGATTCGCTCAAAGTTCCGTTCCGGAGTCTGGGTGATCACGAGGTCAGGTTTGACGATCCGAATGAGCCGCGAGATCGCCTTGCGGAGTTCAAGATCGGCGACAACGGCACCGTCGGGAAATCCAAGCCAATGCAGTTCGCTCACACCGACGATCGTTGCAGCGGCGCCTTGTTCTGCCTCCCGCAGCTCGGCGAGATCGACAGGCGAGAGGTCGGCTGGTTCACCCGCTTGGCCAGAGGTGACCAGTCCGTAGACGACCTCGACACCATGGTCGGTCAGGGTCGCCACGGTACCGGCGGTGCCGAAATCGATGTCGTCGGGATGGGCGACGATTACGAGCACCTTGGAGGGGAGGAAGTCGTCTCCGTCTTCTGACCGAATGAGGGCGGCGAGTGGCGAGCTGGGTGTGGGGACGACCATCAAGAAAGCCTACGAGGGGTTGCTAGAGGTCGGGGAGCCCGAGTTCAAGGTTGCTGCCTTGAATACCGCCCGAGACTGAAAGAATCTCGCCGGTGATGTATCCAGCTGCGGGCGAGGCCAGATACAGCACCGCTGCTGCGATCTCGGAGGGTTGGCCGAGCCGTTTGAGCGGCGTGGCCGCCACCATGGCCTCGCTCAACTCTGGCGAATCGGTCACGATCTCAAGCGCCGACGTGGCGGTGGCGCCGGGGCTCACCGCGTTGACCCGGATCTTTGGCGCGAGATCGGCGGCGAGCTCGCGAGTCAGATGGATGAGTGCGGCCTTCGCCGTGCCGTACGCCGACATGCCGCGGATCGCGAACCGCCCGGCAGTAGAGGTGATGTTGACGACCGACCCACCGCCTCGGGCGAGCATCGCAGGGACGGTGAGCTGGGTGAGGTTGAACGCCGTAGTGACGTTAAATCGCAGGGCCGCATCGAACGCTCGCTCCGAGGTGTCGAGGAAGCCGGCGGGCATTGCCCCTCCTACATTGTTGATGACGACATCGACGCCCCCGAGTTCGGCCGTCGCGTCGACGAGTCGCTGCATACCGTCGCGGGTCGAGAGGTCGACGGGGACTGCGATCGCCCGACGTCCGTGTGCCTCGACGGCTGATGCCGTCTCGGCCAGCTGGTCCGCGGACCGAGCTCCGATCACCACGTCGGCGCCAGCCTCGGCGAGCGCCTCCGCACACGCAGCACCGATCCCGCGCCCGGCGCCCGACACGATCGCTACCTTGTCATCAAGCCTGAACTGTTCGAGTACCACGAGACAGACCGTAGACCGCATCGCGACAGGAGAGGCTGGTTCAAGAGGACGACTCCGGCCTGCGCCGTCGTAGACTTTGCGGCGCGATGCCTGCTGCCTCTCCTGCCTCCCCCGCCGATCGGCTCAATGCGATCCTGATGGCCGACGACGTGTCGGCTTCGCTGTGGTCCGAGATCGACAATGGCCGCATCGACGAACTCGTCCCCGAGCTCCTTGCGTTACGGATGGAGCAGGATCCGATCCATCGACACAAGGACGTGCTCTCGCACACGGTCGCCGTCGTTGCCAAGACCCCAGCCGATCTGACCGTTCGACTCGCCGCCCTGTTTCACGACATCGCCAAGCCCAAAACGCGGAGCTTCGAGCACGGCGGGGTGACATTTCGGCATCACGAGGCGGTGGGCGCCCGAATGACAAAAAAGCGCATGATTTCAATGGGCTACGACGAGTCGATGATCGAGTCCGTGTCGGAATTGGTTCGTATGTCAGGTCGGTTCAAGGGCTACAGCGATGGTGATGGCTGGTCCGACTCAGCGGTTCGGCGCTACGCACGTGAAGCGGGTCCGTTGCTCGGCCAGCTCAATGCGCTGATCCGCAGTGATTGCACCACCCGTAACAGCAGCAAGGAACAGGCACTACAGGAGTCGATCGACGAGCTCGAACGCCGCATCGGTGAACTCGCTGATGCAGACCGCCAGGCCGCTGAGCGCCCCCAGTTCGACGGCGACCGGGTTATGAACCTCCTCGGAATCGAACCATGCCGGCAAGTGGGCCAGATCATGCGTTGGCTGATGGAAGTGAAGCGCAGCGAAGGTGATCTCCCCGAAGCCGAGCTCGAGGCTCGGATACGGGAGTACCACGCCTCGTTGGGCTAGGCGGTTCCCCACATCCGGTCCGAAAACGGTCGACGGCCCGGCTGTGGGCCCAGCCCTCAGGACCGGGAATCGGCGGACGCCCCGTTGGCGGGCAGCGGTAGCATTGCGTCTATGCATGTAGGAATCGTCGGCGCCACGGGCCAGGTGGGCGGTGTCATGCGCACCCTCTTGGCCGAGCGCAACTTCCCGGTCACGTCGCTTCGCCTCTTCGCTTCGGCGAGGTCCGCAGGCAAGGCGATCGAGTGGAACGGCCGCGACATCACGGTCGAGGACGCGGCCACCGCCGACTACTCGGGTCTCGATGTCGTGCTGTTCTCTGCAGGGGGTACCACGGCAAAGGAACTCGCCCCCAAGGTTGCAGCAGCAGGTGCGATCGTCATCGACAATTCGTCCGCGTGGCGCATGGATCCTGACGTCCCGCTGGTCGTCCCCGAGGTCAACGCTGCTGCACTGCAGTCGATCCCGAAGGGCATCGTTGCCAATCCGAACTGCACGACCATGGTCGCCATGCCGGTCATGAAGCCGCTTTCGGATGAGGCCGGTCTCGAGGCGATGGTGGTGTCGACCTTCCAGGCGGTGTCCGGTGCCGGGCTGTCGGGCGTCGATGAACTCGACGGGCAGGCCCAAAAGGTCGGCACGGATGGCCCACAGCTGACGTTCGATGGCCGAGCCGTGTCGGTCGGCGAGGGGCCGAACTTCGTCAAGCCGATTGCGTTCAACGTGGTGCCATTCGCAGGCGCTCTTGTCGATGACGGGTTGGACGAGACAAACGAAGAGCAGAAACTGCGGTTCGAGAGTCGCAAGATCATGGATCTGCCGGATCTGAAAGTGTCGGGGACATGTGTGCGCGTGCCGGTGTACACCGGCCATTCGCTCGTCATCAACGCCCGATTCTCATCAGCGATCACCCCCGAGCGTGCTCGTGAACTTCTTGCCGATGCCGAAGGTGTCGAACTCATGGACGTACCTACGCCGCTCGACTCGGCCGGTGTCGACGTCACCTATGTCGGACGTCTGCGGGTTGATGACACCGTTGAGCACGGTCTGAGCCTGTTCTTGTCGGGCGACAATCTTCGCAAGGGCGCAGCTCTCAACACGATCCAGATCGCTGAGAGCCTCGTCGACCAAGGCCTCATCAGCAACTGATCAGAGGCTGATCGCTCGGCGTTCCTGGTCTAGCGTCCGCAGATGGCTACATTCGAAGATGTGCGGCGCTTCGCCGCTGAAGAGGTCGGGCTCTGTGTCGTCGCCACGACGCGTCCCGATGGCTCCGCTCATGCCTCGGTCGTCAACGCCGGCCCCATTTCGCACCCCGTCACGGGGGTGGAGTGCATTGGACTTGTCGTGCGGGGCGACTCGGCCAAGCTCGGTTATGTGCGGCGTACCGGCCGGCTCTCCGTCACGTTTCGGCGAGGCTGGCGTTGGGTAGGTATTGAGGGCCCGGCGACCGTCGTCGATTCTGGTGCAACGGCTGGTGACGTTGGCCTGGCCCAGTTCTTGCGTCGCGTGTTTCTCGCCGCGGGTGGAAGTCACGATGACTGGGACGAATACGACCGAGTGATGGCCGCTGAAGGCCGCGTTGCGGTCCTCGTCGAGCCGACCCGGATCCTGGGGGTATCGCCGTGACCAAGTCCAACGAGACCGTTTCTTTCACCCGCATGGACGCAGGCACGAAGGCTGATTACGACCTCCTCGCCCGCAAGTTCGAGCCGTATATGGCCGAATCGCCTGACCGTTATCTCGCAGCGCTCGAGGCGCAGCGCCATGAACGTTCTTCGGGTTATCCCATCGATCGTTGTGAGCATGCGCTGCAGTCAGCGACGCGGGCCCGACGCGACGGTGCCGATGCCGACTGGGTCGTGGCGGCGTTGCTGCACGACATCGGTGATGCACTCTCGCCCATGAATCACGACCGTATGGCCGCCGAGGTCATTCGACCGTTCGTTCGTGAGGAGGTCACCTGGGTCGTGGCCCACCATGGAATCTTTCAACAACGCCATTCCGGTCCCATGAACGGGACGGATCCCGACGCGCGTGAGAAGTTCCGCGGCCACCGGTACTTCGAAGCGGCAGCGGCGTTTTGCGCCCGCTGGGACCAGGTCAGCTTCGATCCCGGGTACGAGGCCGATTCGATGGAGAGTTTCCGTTCGGAGCTGACCGCGGTCTTCGCTCGGCCGGCGTTCGATCCTCGATATGTGCGCGCTGATGAGGCGGTTGGGTTCCCGTGCATCATCGGACTTGCGCCCGATGAGCACGCTTGACCCGGTCGCTCCTGACCGCTCGCCCGACGTCGTATCTCGTTGCCGGCTGGATCGCCCTACCGCTCGGTGCCGATCAGGGAGGGTTGTCGAGGTAGCGCTGCATCGCCTCGTCGAGTGTGATGTCCATCTGATTCGCCAGAGATGCGAGCCACGCCAGAACGTCGCCGAACTCGTGGACCTGCTGTTCGCGCGTGCCCTTGCGGACGGCTTGTGCGAGTTCGCCGAGTTCTTCGGCCAGCCAGGCAACGGTCGAGGGGACGCCGCGTGCCCGGTCGCTTTGGCCATACAACGCTTCCATCAACCGCTGTAGTTCGGTCAGGTCCATGTCGGCGAGCGTAGTCAGGCCTGCCGGGCAGCAAGGCGAGCCGGGTGTTCACCGAGTGCCCAACCGATCGTGCGGAGGAGCAGTGTGGCGGCTGGCCTGATCGCGAGCGGCTCAGCCAGCGGCACGACAGGTAGGCGCAGCTGGCGCTGCGCGAAGCCAGGCAGCATTGATGTGGCAGCGGCGAAGACAACGCCGTACGGAGCTCGCGCCACAAACGACAAGGGGGGAAAGGCAAGAAACCGGACGGTCTCGTGCGTATCGGCAGATACCGCCAACTCCGACCGGTAGCTCTGGAGACGTTCTCGGAGGTCCTGTCGGTTCTGCGGTGGCTCGATTACGCCGAGTTCGGCGCCGATCTCGCCGATTTCGGCGACATAGCGGTCGGCCATGCCGGATGGAAGCGGCTCGGAGCCGTACCGCATACGAGCCCGAAGGAAGCTGTCTGCCTCGGTGCAGTGGACCCAGGCGAGCAGGTGGGGATCGGTTGCGGCATACGGCGTGCCGTCGCGGGTGGTGCCGACGACGTGTTCGTGCACCGTGCGGACCATCGCCACCGCTTGATTGGCGTCGGCTCGGGACCCGAATGTGGTGGTCCCGAGGAACGCCCCTGTGCGCTGGAGGCGCCCGAGTGGGTCGGTTTGGTAGGTGGAGTGTTGGGTGACCCCCGCAAGCGTCGGCGGATGCAAGGTCTGGAGTAACAAGGCTCGGAGCCCACCGACGAGCATGGAGAGGTCGCTGTGGACTGCCCACACCGCAGACGTCGGCGGAAAGCGGCGGTCACCCTCGAATGGAGGAAGCGTGCGGGGCTCAGGGTCTCCAGCCAACATCGCTCGCACGCCACGCCCGATCCGCTCGCGCAGCTCCGAAAGAGGATCAGCCCGAGTGTTCGCCATAGCTGCACGGTAGGCGACGCTCCGGGTCGATGGGAGACGGGGTGCTCGACGCCCCCCACGCCACCGCCCCTGGATCTGGCTAGCGTCGCGCTGTGCTCGTTCTTCATCCTTTGTCCGTTGACACCGTCACGCGACTACATGTCGCCGGCCTGGACTCGTCGGCGGTCGAGGCCCTGATCCGAGTTGCGCTCGTGGAAGATCTTGCCGACGGTATTGACGTCACATCGGTTGCGACGATCCCCATCGATCAACGTTGTGCCGTGACGTTTACGGCTCGTGAAGCCGGTGTCGTCGCCGGCCTTCCGATCGCAGCTGCGGTGGTCGAAATGGTGTGCGGTGAGGCAGCGAGCAGCTTCGACTACTTGGTCGCCGACGGAGATGTGGTCGAGTCGGGTTCTTCGGTCGCCCGAGCCACCGCCCCGACGGGCTTGTTGCTCACGGCTGAACGGAGCGCACTCAACGTGCTCTGCCATCTCTCGGGGATTTCGTCCCAGACCGCTCGCTGGGTAGCAGCGCTCGCCGGAACCAGTGCAACCGTCCGCGATACGCGCAAGACGCTTCCAGGTCTTCGAGCGATTCAGAAGTACGCCGTTCGCTGCGGTGGCGGGGTCAACCATCGCATGGGCCTCTTCGACGCTGCGTTGGTCAAAGACAACCACGTTGCCAGTGCTGGCGGGGTGGCCGAGGCCTTTACCGCAGTGCGCGATCTCGAAGGGACGATCCCGGTCGAGGTCGAAGTCGACTGCCTCGACGGACTCCGCATTGCGATCGAAGCAGGCGCCGACGAGGTGCTGATCGACAACTTCACACCCGATCAGATGCGCGTTGCGGTGGCGCTACGCGACGAGATCGGGCCGGAGGTTCGGCTCGAAGCAAGTGGTGGCCTGACCCTCGAGACTGCGGCTGAGGTGGCCTCGACCGGCGTCGACTACATCGCGGTAGGCGAGCTCACCCACTCGGTGCGGGCGCTCGACATCGGGCTCGACTGGGAAACGGTCATCTGAGCACCGCTCCTAGATCGCGATCGGCGACGCCCGGTTCTCGATTGCGCGTACGAGGCTGAGTGCGGCCATAGCCGAGGTTTTCGGGTTCGTCAGTAGTGGGTTGTTGGCCATCACGACATCCATCGTGCCGAAGCCACCCTCTGCGTGGAGTTCGTGACGGTTCGTGGCCGCCGTCGGATCAGCGACGAGAATGATCTCGGTCTCGTCAGGCCCGATACCGGCCAGCGCAGTCGTCATCGCCACATTGGCGTTCTTTGGGAACGTTCGGGCCGCTTGGGCCGCGGAGCTGCGCGAGAACACTGTCGGCTCGGTGAGACCATCAAGATCACAGAGGTCCTCGGCGGGTGTTCCCTTCCATGCGGCCGGCGGTTTCACGATGCGGTGGCGGACGATGTCGACGCGCATCGGTCGGGCTGCAGCGAGTGCATCGATGCCGGTGAGGGCTCCGGTTTGGATCTGGACCTGTGCACCACCTGCGATGGCAGCCGACCGCAGGTCGGCCAGCGCATCGGGATCGGCGAAGGCCGACACGGACGAGACAACGAAGTCGGCACCGGCGGCGAGGGCAGCCCGGCCCCAAGGGATCACAGCTTCGCGGCTGGCCGCCTCGGCGACGACGTCGGGTGCGAGTGCGCTGAGATCGCGTGGGTCGGTAATGACGGTTGCGGTGGTGGGAACGTCCGGGAGGTTGCGTTCGGATCGGATACCGACGCCGACGAGCTCGATACTGTCGGTGGAGAGCAACCCGGCGACGGTTCGGCCGATAGCCCCCCAGCCCACGAGAACGACGCGAAGGCTCACACCTGCAGCCCGCACTGTTCGAAGGCGGCGCGGGTCACCGCCTTCTCGTCGTCGGTCAACTCGAGCATGGGGGCACGGACCCGGCCGCCGACCTGCCCGAGGAGTTCCTGCCAGTACTTCTGGTGCGCGTGCGGTTTCTCGGCAGGTCGGGTACCCATCAAGGCATCACGCACCGGTTGCAGCGTTGTGCTGATGGCCCGCGCCTCGTCAATGCGGCCTGCGAGTGCGGCTTCGGTGTAGTCGTGCATCCGTCGATCGTTTGCAGTCTGGATGAGGAACGGAGGTGACGAGCAAAGGTAGAGCTTCCAGTCGAGCTCGATGATGTTGTCGAGCCACTCGTGCTCGGCGGACGTGCTGACGTGGATCCGGTCGGATGCAAGCGTGGTGAGTTCGGCGTACATGTCTCGCGGTACCGAGTACTTGATCGCGACGACATTGTCGATGTCTGCGAGGCGGTTGCAGAGGTCGGGCGACATCAGATAGCCGCTGTCGGGGTGGCTCCACAGGGCAATGCCGATGTCGACGGAAGCGGCGATCGTGCGGTAGTAGCGCAGCAACGTCTCATCCTGCTCCTTGGTGAAGTGGAGAAGGGGGGCGTGCACGACGATGTAGTCAGCGCCACACATCTCGGCGTGGCGGGCGAGTTCAATCGCTACGTCCATGTTCTGGTCGCTGCACGACATGATCGTTTGGGCATGAGTGCCGGTGGCCTCGACTGCCAGTTCGAAGCTTCGTTTCCGTTCTTCGAGCGTCATGGCGTAGAACTCGCCCTGCTTGCCTGAGATGAACAACCCTTGGATCCCGAGGTCTTGCGTCCAGTGGCGGACATTCTCGCGGAAACCGTCCTCATCGATCCGAAGCTGATCATCGAAGGGCATGAGTGCCGCAGCCCAAATACCGGTCATGGTCGCTTGGGCATGGGCCTTTGCTTCGGCCTTGGTGTAGCGCATCGGTTGTCCGTCCTCCTCAGACGATCGTCATGCTGTGAGACACGTTCTTGACGACCGTGTAGTGGTAGAGACCTTCGGTGCCTCCCTCGCGGCCGTAGCCGCTCGATTTCACGCCGCCGAAGGGGGTTTCGGGCAGTGATGCTTCGAGGGTGTTGATCGACAGATTGCCGGTCTCAACGTGATCGACCATCCGATCGGCGTAGTCGGCCCGGTTCGTGAAGCCGTATGCCGCAAGTCCGTACGGCACGCTGTTGGCTTGCTCGATCGCTTCGTCGAGCGAGGTGACCGGGTTGACGATGGCGAGCGGACCGAACGGTTCCTCCTGCATCACGCGTGCGTGGTCGGGGACTCCGGCGAGCACGGTTGGCTCGAAGAAGTAGCCGCGTCGGTCGATGCGGTTTCCCCCGGTAACAAGGGTGGCGCCGGTGTCGACAGCATCGGCCACGAAGTCGGTGAGCGCGGTGATCCGGCGGCCGTTGGCGAGCGGCCCCATCTCAACCGATTCGGTGAAGCCGTCCCCCACGACCGTCGCGGCGCACCGTTCGGCGAAGCGGTCGAGGAACCGGTCGTAGATTGTCTCGTGGACGAAGAATCGCGTGGGAGAGGTGCACACCTGCCCTGCGTTGCGCATTTTGCGAATCGCAGAGGTCACTGCCGCTTCGTCGACGTCGGTGTCTTCGCACACGATGACGGGGGCATGGCCACCGAGTTCCATCAGCACCGGTGTCATGTGATCTGAGGCGATCCCGGTCAGGTGGCGACCGACCGCCGTCGAACCGGTGAAGGCCACGAGTTTCGTGATCGGGCTCGGGATGAGGTGGTGGGAGATGTCGGCAGGGACACCGAAGACGAGATTGAGCACCCCGTCGGGGAGGCCGGCGTCTTCGAACGCTTGAGCGATGTGCATAGCCCCGGCAGGGGTTTCCTCCGCAGCTTTCAGAATGATCGAACAGCCGCTCGCGAGGGCACCAGCGACCTTGCGGGCGGGTTGGCTCATCGGGAAATTCCACGGTGAGAAGGCGGCGACAGGGCCGATCGGCTGGTGGTGGACGATGTAGCGAACGCCGGGTGCGCTCGGGATGACCCGTCCGTACGTTCGGACCGCTTCACCGGCATCCCACTCGAAGAACTCGGCACCGCGGATGACCTCGAGACGGGCCTGGTGAAACGGCTTGCCGTGCTCGAGAGTGATCGAGTGGGCAATCTCGTCTTGGCGCGCCCGAAGCAGCCGCGCCGCCTCGCGAATCAGATCGGCTCGGTCACGCGGCGCGGTCGCACGCCAGACCTCGAACCCGCGCTCGGCGGCGCGAAGAGCATCGTCGAGATCGGTTGTTGATGCGACGGGGAGACGGCCGATGGTCTCTTCCGTCGACGGGTTGACGACGGGCAGCGTGTCGGCGCTGGTCCGCCACTCGCCGCCGATGAAGAGTCGAAGGTCGGGGTAGGTGGTCATCGGTGCGCTTTCGGTCAGAACTCGGTGCGGATCGCCCACAGGTCTGGGAACGCAGGGCGAAACAGCGTGGTTTGGAGGTAGGCAGCGCCGTCGGATCCGCCGGTGCCGTGCTTGGTCCCGATGGTGCGGCGCACCATCATCACATGGCGGTAGCGCCACTCCTGAAGGCCTTCGTCGAGGTCGGTCAGTGTTTCGCAGACAGCCGCGAACGCCTCGTCGTGATACTCACGCAGGATGAGCGCTTGGAGCGCGGGATCTTCAACGATGGTCTGGGTGACGTCGCGTTCAGTCGCACTGACTGGCACGTCCATGCCGTGGCTGACCATCGCAGCGATGAAGGCGTCCCACAAGGTTGCCTCGCCGAAGCGGCGTTCGAGACGCTCGCGCTCATGGCCCGAGAACCAGTCGAGTTGGACTCGGTCTTTCATACCGAGCACGAACTCGAGTTCGCGAAACTGTGCAGATTGGAAGCCACTTGCTGAGTCGAGGAACTCACGGAAGCTTGCGAACTCCGCCGGGGTCATCGTCTCGAGAATGTCCACCTGGCCGACAAGTGTTTTCAGAATCTTCAGCACGCGCTTCATGTGGAGCCGTGCGGTTGCGAGGTTGTTGGTGAACATCGCCGCCACCACATAGTCGAGTTCGTGCAACAGCTGCTTGAACCACAGTTCGTACACCTGGTGGATCACGATGAACAGCAGCTCATCGTGTTCGGCCTCGCCTGTTCGCGGATCGGTGGATCGACGGGTCTGGAGGCTGAGGAGGTCGTCGATTCGCAGGTAGCTCGAGTAGGTGAGTGGCTCGGTGCTCATGAGACGGACAGCGCTTCCGGATCGGCGAGCGGGTCGAGCTCAGGGAGTGGTGGGAGCGTTCGCACGAGTGAATCGACGTCGAGGTCCGGGTCGGCGAGGGCGTCGGCGATGATCTCACTCTGGCGTGCAGCCCGGCGTAGCGCCTCTGCGTACGGCATGGTCGAGAACATGACCATGTTGTAGCGAGGGCTCAGTAGGGTCGGGTGTCGCCGTTCGAGTTCGAGCGCCAGTGTTCGTTGGGCGACATAGTCAGGATCGACGACACCGGACCGCATCTCGATGTAGTTGTCGAGGGCCATTCGGGCGATGGCGTCGGTGTCGGGTCGCCGATCTGTCTCGAAGCGTCGGAATGCGCCAGCGACATCGTCTGGGGTGCTGGCCAGGTGGGCTGCGAGTGCTCTGGCCGACTCCATGGCGGCGTTCATGCCCTGGCCGTGGAAGGGGACGATGGCGTGCGCAGCGTCGCCGATCACGATCGCCTGGTCGTTGTGGCTCCAGCCGTCGGTGCGGAGGGTGCCGAGCGCGCCGGTCGGGTTGTTTGCGAACTGGTCGGTGAGATCTGGCACCATCGCAGCGAAGTCGGGGAACTCGTCGGTGAAGAAGGCGTCGACCGAGGTGGCGTCGGCGAGGTCGGCGAAGACGGCTTTCGGCGCAAACAGTGTCACGGTGAAGTCGCCCCCGGGGTTGGCGAGGGCGATCAGCATCAACTCGCCGCGCGGCCAGATGTGCAGAGCATTCGGGTCGAGGCGGTGTGTCCCGTCGGCACCGGGCCGTAGGGTCAGCTCCTTGTAGTCGTGGTCGAGCCATTCGGTGTGCGATGTGCACGATCCGGCGGCTTCGATTGCCTTGCGAACCGGTGAGCCTGCGCCATCACATCCGAACACCACCCCGAACGGTTCGGACGAACCGTCGTGAAAGGTGAGGGTTGATGTCTCGAAGTCGACGGCCTCAAGTCGGCGTTCGAACTCGATTCGCACTCGTCCGGTCGCTTCGGCCTCGTCGAGCAAGATGGCGTTGAGATCGCTGCGCGACACGGAGTGGATGACCTCGTGGGGGTGGGAACCGTACGGCTGCAACGCCGGGGTCGAATCGTTGTCGGCGTGGATCATTCGGCCCCGCATTGGGATGGTGATCTCGTCGACCCGCCCGATCGCGCCGATCTCCACCAGTGGGACGATGCCGCGGGTGGCGAGGGCCAGGTTGATCGAGCGACCGACATCGACGTCGGTCGCACGCAGATCGGAGCGACGTTCGTAAATGGTGACCTCGTGCCCTTGGCGGGCGAGATAGATCGCAAGCAGTGATCCGGCCGGCCCGGCACCAGCCACGACGATTGGAGAACGGAGCGCGCTCATCGCACGATCCCATCGAGGATCTGCACGAAGCGCTCGATGTCGGTGAAGGAGTTGTACAGAGGCACCGGAGCCACGCGGATGACGTCGGGCTCGCGCCAGTCGCAGAGCACCCGGGCGGCTTCGAGCGCTTCGTACACCCGCTTGCCGTCACCGGCAGCGACGCGCAGGGCGAACTGGCAACCGCGCTCCTCGAGCGCTTGGGGCGTGATGTTGATCACTCTGTCGCCGAGCACTTGGGCGAGTCGTTGATCGAAGAACTCGATCTGTCGCTCGGATTTGGCTCGCAGTGGTCCGATTCCGCCGGCCTCGTCGAAGAGATCGAGCGAGGCACGCAGGGCTGCCATAGCCAGCACCGGGGCATTCGAGAGCTGCCACGACTCGACGGAGGAGATGGCATCGAAGTCGGTGGCCATCTCGAAACGAGTCGATGGGTTGGTTCCCCACCAGCCGAGGAGCTTGGGCAGCGATTGATCGGTGACGTGGCGGCGGTGGACGTAGGCGCCGGCTACTCCACCGGGCCCACTGTTCAGGTACTTGTAAGAGCACCAGGCTGCGAAATCGACGTTCCACTCGTGCAGGTTGAGTTCGATGTTGCCGATCGCGTGGGCGAGATCAAGGCCGACCACGGCGCCGACGGCGTGTCCGGCCGCGGTGACGGCAGCCATCGGCATGACCTGGCCGGTGTAGTACTGAACACCCGGGAGCATCACCAGCGCGAGTTCGGTGCCATGTGCTGCGATCGCAGCGAGGATGTCGTCGGTTCGAAGAGTCTCCTCGCCCGCTCTGGGGGCAAGGGTGATGAGCGAGTCGGCCGGGTCGAACCCCCGTTGGCGTATCTGCGACTCGGCCGCGAAGTGATCGGACGGGAAGGCATGCGCCTCGATCAACACCTTGTGGCGTTTCGGGGTGGGCCGGTAGAAGCTGATCATCAGCAAGTGAAGGTTGACGGTGAGGCCGTTCATCGCCACGACCTCGTCGGGGCCGGCACCGACGAGTCGGGCGAGCTGATCGCTTACCAGCGTGTGGTAGTCCTTCCAGGCGAGTTCGCCGGTGAAGTGGCCTTCGACACCGAGCGTTGCCCAACGGTCGAACTCGGTGGCGACGTAGCCAGGAGCGGACTTTGGTAACGCACCCAGCGAGTTGCCCACGAGATACAGCTCACCTGGAAGATGGAACTCGTTGCGAAGGTGGCCGAGCGGGTCGGCGGCATCGAGTTCGGCGGCAGTCAAGGTGGCGGTCACAGGCGGTACTCCTTGCCCGGATGCACAGTGCCGCAATGCCGGCAGGTGCGAGCGGTCTCGTTGCCGTGAAAGGCAGCGAACAACGGCGGAAGGTCCTTATCGATCGCCTGCACCTGGATCTCGACGCGATGGACGAGCCGATGACAGTTCGGGCACGGCCACTCGAAGGCGTCGATTTCACCGAGGGGCCGCTGGTACTCCACGACCAGCCCGATCGAATCCGGATCCGGGCGTTGCGGCGAGTGTTTCAGGTTGGGGGGGAGGAGGTAGATGTCGCCTTCGCGAATCGGCATCTGGAACGGTGCCGTGCCCTCCTCGGGCCACAGCCAGAGCTCCATGTCACCCTTGATCTGGTAGAAGAATTCCTCGCGTGGGTCCTCGTGGAAGTCGTTCCGCTCGTTACCGCCGCCGACCATCATGATGATCATGTCGGCCTCGCGGAACACCTGCTTGTTCGCGACTGGCGGTGTGAGTTCGGCTCGGTGATCGTCGATCCACTGCATCAGGGAGAACGGTCGGCGAGCCGCTGCGTCGGTCGGGTCGTACTCGGGCATCGGGACCTCCTCGGTCATCCGGCTTGCTGATTCGTCTGTGTGGCCCGCAGCCGGGTCTCAACCGCTTCTGTGAGGTCGCGAAGTTGCTGCGACAACGCTGTCAGGCCCTCGACCTCGGCAAGTGCCTCGTGTTCGAGTGCGGTGGCTTCTGTGATCAAGGTGGCGGTGAGTTGTGCGCCGCTCGGCGTGATCGAGATGATCCGCTGACGCTTGTCATGGACGCCCGGTCGTCGGGTGACGAGGTCGCGATCCTCGAGGCGGCGGAGGGCGTGGGTGACGGTGGGTTGTGGACTGAGCGACGCGGCGGCGAGTTCGACGACGCCGAGATCGCCGAGATCGTGTAGGACCGCAAGCACCCGCCATTCGGATCGGGCCACGCCGTAGTGGTTCAGGACGGCATAGAAGGGCTCGGACAGCGTCTGGTCGGCCTGTCGCAGCAGGTAAGGGAGGTAGCCGTCGAGAAAGCCCATCATCACACCTTGATGGTAGATACATTCAGATGAATATGTCAACGGTGTTGGCCACCTCGGACACGACGCAGGGTGGCGTTCACCATCTTTGAGTTTTGCCCCCATGTTGCGAGTTCTGCTCAACTCGGTGCATGGACATCCGCGAAGCGCTGTACACCACCCGAGCGATGCGACGAGTCAAGCCCGACCCGATCCCTGAGGACTCGCAAATGCGAATCCTCGATGCAGCGATCCGGGCACCGAGTGGTGGGAACGGCCAGCAGTGGCGGTTCATGCTCGTCGACGACCCCGCCACAAGGGCGGAGCTGGGCGAGCACTACCGGTACTGCATCGATCAGCTGTGGAACACGGTGTATGCAGAGCAGACCGCAGCAGCTGCTGATCCGCAGAACGAATCCGATGAGCAGTTCGGCCGCATCATCAACTCGGTCACGTGGGCGCAGGAGAACTTCGCGACGTACCCGCTCCTCCTGTTTGCGTTCGAGCGGGGCGATACGAGTGGAGGGTCGATCTATCCGGCGATCTGGAGTGCCCAGCTCGCAGCCCGGGCCGAAGGGGTGGGGTCGTCGCTCACCACCGTGCTCGGGTACTGGAAGGGTGATGAGGTGAACGATCTACTCGGAGTCCCCGCGGGCGAGGGCTGGAGGATGGCCGGTTGTGTGCCGATGGGTTACCCGACCGGTACGTGGGGCGTCGCCAAGCGAAACCCCGTCCACGAGGTCGCTTACCGCAACACGTGGGGTACCGACATTGGCTTCACGATCGACGAACCGCTCTGGCCCTGAGGGCTCGATCCCAGATTCAGCGAACCGCCGTGGCGCGGCGCTGACGCGCAAGCGAGAATCCCTCCCGTGCTCGACGCGACGACGCTGCTTCAGCCCGAAATCTTTGAGATCGACCGCCTCGCGGCCCGGCCGCCGCTCGAGCCGTACCCATCGGTGTCCGAGGCTCGCGCCGGTGGCGGTTCGCACTGGCGGCGCACGCTCGACGGTGACTGGCGGTTCCAGCTCGTCGAGTCGCCTGCTGCGGCACCGGCCCGCTGGGCGACGACGGCGACCTCCGACGAAGGTTGGCGCACGATCGCTGTGCCGGGCTGTTGGACCCGGCAGGACACGGGCGACTTGCCGCACTACACGAACATCGTCATGCCGTGGCCAGACACCGAGGCCCCCTTCAGCCCCCAGAAAAATCCAACGGGTCTGCACCGCACGACCTTCCGGGTTCCCCAGGCCTGGAAGGGTCGCGACGTGGTGCTGCATCTTGGCGGCTTCGAAAGCGTTGCAGCTGTGTGGTGCAACGGCGAGTTCGTCGGCGTGGGCAAGGACTCCCGCCTGCCGTCGGAGTTCGATCTCACGCCGCACCTAAGGACAGGCGACAATCTGCTCGCCGTCATGGTGATCCGCTGGTCTGATGCCACGTGGATCGAGGATCAGGACCATTGGTGGCATGCGGGCCTTCACCGGTCGGTGTACTTGGAGGCGCGAGGTCGTACCCGGATCGATGATCTCCGGATCGAGGCCGACTTCGACTCGCGCCGCGGCACCGGGTTCCTGCGGGTGGTCGGTCAACTCAACGCACCCCCTGCTGCACACACGCTTCGGGTCGCGCTCGAGACGCTCGGTGGGCGTCGGCTTCGTTCTGCCGCAGCGACCGTGGATGACCGAGCTCGAGGCTCGATCTTCGCCGAGGTCCTCGCCGCCGAGCATTTCCGCGGTCACTTGGCGTCGGTCGAGTTCGTCGACCTCGACGTCGACCCGTGGACCGCTGAGACACCGACGCTGTATCGCATCGTCACCGAGCTGGTCGACGCCAACGAGGCAGTCGTCGAAGCGCACGTTACCCGGGTCGGCTTTCGGCGCGTCGAGCTTGCCGGTCGTCGGCTCCTGATCAACGGCGTGCCGATCAAGGTCTTCGGCGTGAACCGACACGACCATCATCCGCTCACTGGCAAGACGGTCACCGTCGAGGAAATGCGGCAGGAGCTCGTGCTGATGAAGCAGCACAACCTCAACGCCATTCGGACCGCCCACTACCCGAACGACCACCGCCTTCTCGACCTGTGTGACGAGCTGGGGTTGTACGTGATCGACGAGGCAAACGTCGAGTGCCATGGTCGCGAGAAGGCACTTGCACACGACTCCCGCTACGAGGCAGCGATCATGTCGCGGATCACTCGGCTCGTCATTCGCGACCGCAACCATCCGTGCATCATCGGCTGGTCGCTCGGCAATGAGTCTGGCCATGCGCCGGTGCATGAGGCAGCCGCTGCGTGGATCCGTCGGGTCGATCCTGGCCGGTTCGTCCACCACGAGGGCGCGGAGCGGTGGCGAAATGCATCGCCGGCGAAGGCCTGGCGTCGGCCGCCGACTGCATCCGAACGTTGTTCCAACGATGTGCTCACGGCGATGTACCCACCTATCCGGACGATCGTGGAATGGGCCCGGTGGGCGGAGAAGACCGAGCGTGACGACCGGCCGATGCTCATCTGTGAGTACTCGCATGCGATGGGCAACTCGAATGGGTCCCTCGACCGGTACCTCGAGGCGTTCTGGTGCGAGCCGGCGATCGCCGGTGGGTTCGTGTGGGACTGGCGCGACCAAGGGCTTGCCGAGCACGACGCCGATGGTCGCTTCTATTGGGCGTACGGCGGCCACTTCGGTGACCAACCGAACGACGCCAACTTCTGCATCAACGGCCTCGTCGGTCCCGACCTCGCCCCTCATCCCGTGATGCGGGAGCTCGCGTGGGGATGCCGCCCCGTGACCGCCGAGCACCTCGGCGGTCGGCGGGTGCGTGTCACGAACCGGCGCTTCTTCACCGGCATCGACGATCTGCAGTTGCGTTGGACGGTCGAAGTTGACGGCACTCGGGTCGAGCGGGGGACAACGAACGTCGAGGTCCGTGCCGGCAAATCCGTCACCGTCTCTCTACCGCTGCCTCGACAGCTACCCGACGGTGAAGCTCACCTGCTGGTCGAGTTCATCCAGCGAGGCTCGACCGACTGGGCTCGGAAGGGCCACGTCGTGTCCTGGCAGCAGTTCTCGCTCGGCGGTCAGCTGACGGCGAGTCCGGCTCGACGCCGCATCGTGGAGGTTGAGACCACCGACACGGGAATCGCCGGCGTCCGGATCGGCGATGACACCGTCATCGACGGCGACATCGTGCCCTGGCTGTGGCGAGCCCCGACCGACAATGACGGCGTCAGGCAGGGTTGGATGAGCGAGATCCAGGGCCGCCGGCGTGCGTGGCTACGTTGGGGTCTCGACGAGGCTGAGCTCGTCACGGACTCGGTCACGCGACGTCGACGGGGTGACGCCGAGATCATCTTGATCGCTCGACGTATCGTCGGCCCCGGCGAGGAGGCCCGCCACCGGACCATGATCACCATCGAGACTGGGGTGGCCCGATTCGACGAACGGATCGACCTGCCGAGTCGCTGGCGAGACATGCCACGGGTCGGTGTGCGCTTCGAGGTTCCCGCCTCGTTTGACCGCCTCGAGTGGTTCGGTCTCGGTCCGCACGAGACGTATCCCGACCGAAACTCGAGCGCCACGATCCGACGGTGGACGTCGACTGTCGATGCGCAATACCACCCATACGTCGTGCCGCAGGAGCATGCTGCCCATGTCGCCACTCGCTGGATGACGCTGACGAGCAAGCGCGGCCGGGGGCTGCGGATCGAGGGCGCCCGGCCGCTCGTGATGACCGCTCGGTCCCATCATGACGCCGATCTGACCGCAGCCGCGACGCTGGCGGATCTCGAGCGGGCCGGCACCACCGAAGTTCACATCGATGCGGCGGTGCGTGGCCTCGGCACCGATGCATGCGGACCCGACACACTGCCCGAGTTCATCGTTGGCGCCGGCTCGCATCGTTGGAGCTGGTACTTGGGTCCCGCCCGCTGAAGGGAGATATCGTCGGCGTATGAGCGTTGCCGTGGCCAAGATCGGCACAGTCGTGATCAATGTCTCGGATGTCGAGGTCGAGAAAGCGTTCTGGTCAGCCCTGCTCGGAACCGGCATCCGAAACGAGTTTCCGGGTTTTTGCTGGTTCGAGCCGCAGCACCCGGGGGGCGTGATGCTTGCGTTGCAGGCATCACCAGAGCCCGGAGGACTGTCGGGTCGGGTCCATCTCGACACCCAGGTGGATGATGTCGCCGAGGCGCGCACTGCCGTCGAGGCGCTGGGCGGAACGTTCGTCGAAGAGCACGAGGCTGCAGGGTTTCGGTGGGCAATCATGGCCGACCCCGAGGGCAACCGGTTCTGTATTGCGTCGGGCCACTGATGGATATTGAGATCCAGAGGATCGACGGCGCCCTTTTCGGCGCTCGCATCTTCGGTGTCGAACCGTCTGCATTGCCCGATGATGCGACGGCAGCCGACGTGCTTCGTCGAGCAGCGATCGAGCATCACGGCACGCTCGTGTTCGAGTTCGGGCGCATGCTCGAGGTCGGTGAGCTCAACGCACTCACCCGTGTTTTCGGTGAGAACGAGTTCGCACCGGGACTGATCACGGGCTACGGCAAAGGCAAGGTCGACGGTGAAGAGGATCTGACGATCGAGGAACAGGTCGTCCGATTGGAACAACAAGGCATCGACCCCTACCTGCTCTTCCTCGGCAACGTGCATCCTCGGACTGGCGAACGAATCGAGATAACCGAGAAGTTTTTTGGTGACTGGGAGTGGCATACCGATATGAGCTACATCCCGAACCCGCCGACGTTCACGCTGTTGCACTCCCGCCAGATCCCGACGGAAGGCGGCGACACCGGGTTCTGCAGCCAGGTCCTTGCTGCGAGGACTTTGCCGACCGAGCTTCGCAGGCAGTTGGAGGGCCGGCGGATCAAGCATGATTCGACGTATTCGAGCAACGGGTCACTGCGAGTCGGTATGACCGAACCGGCGACGCCGATCGACGCAATCGGCACGTACCATCCGATTCTGCGGCGGCTACCGGGAACCGAACACGAGGCCCTGTTTCTCGGTCGGCGGACGAATGGCTATGTCGAAGATCTGCCGCTGGAGGAGAGCGAGGCGCTACTCGACGCACTCTGGGCCCATGCAACGAAGGACGAGTTCACCTATCGCCACGAGTGGCGCTGCGGCCAGGTCGTCGTGTGGGACAACCGTCTCGTGATGCACTGCCGGTACCCAGTCGACCCGTCGGAGACACGGTTCATGTGGCGAACGCAGACGGTGGGTGAAGAAGTCGTGGCGTCGTCCGCGTGACGGCGAAGGCCCCTCTCGACGGCACGAATAACTAGGGATCGACCCAGCCGTTCGGTTTGCACCCATCGAGGCCTTTCGTCTGCTGCATCATGATCGGCGCGAGCTGACCGGTACCGGGGCAGCCGGGGTGGCCGGCACCGAGGATGTAGTGGCCGACCTCATGATTGACGAGGTAGCGCCGGTAGGTCTCGAGATCAGCCGGCCACGAGTCGGTCGCCCCGAACCAGCGGTCGCTGTTGAACACGATCCATCCGTTGCGCGCGCACGAGTACCGACCGTTGGTCTGGAGCGGCCAGCACAAGTCGTCGGTTCGGGCTGGGGTCGCCACGGTCATCGTGAACAGTCCACCGTCGTCCACGAGGCGAAAGCCCGCACCGCGGCTAACCCACGACCGCTCGTCGCGCAGTGTCTCGACAACGAACGTCTGGAACTCAGCCTCGGTGAGCTGTCCGGCGAACGACTCCTCGTCGATGTCGATCGAAAACTCGATCATCGGCGATCCATCGACGTCAATCGTCGGAAGCGTGGTGGTCGACGTGCTGACGGAAACCGCGGTCGTTACCGCCGGCGCGCCAAGGTTGTCAGCGCCGCCGCAGGCGCTGAGGAGGAGTGCTGCCGCCGTCAGAGCCGCTGCTGGAATCCCCCGCATCGCGTGGCCCCGATCAACTGTTCACCTTGATGACGAGCGCGTCGCCTTGCCCACCACCCCCGCAGAGCGCAGCGACGCCGATACCGCCGCCCCGGCGCTTGAGTTCGTAGGCGAGGTGGATGGCGATTCGAGCGCCAGACATGCCGATCGGGTGCCCGAGTGCGATGGCACCGCCGTTGACGTTGACGATGTCGGCGGGGATACCCAGGTCAGCCATAGATGCAATGGCGACGGCGGCGAACGCCTCGTTGAACTCGAAAAGGTCGACATCGTCGAGGGTGAGTCCCGCCCGTTCGAGTGCGACCATCGTCGCTCGGCTCGGCTGGGTGAGGAGTGATGTGTCGGGGCCGGCGATCTCGCCGTAGGCGATGATCTCGGCCAGTGGCTCGACGCCGATCGCGTCGGCCTTTGCCTTCGTGGTGATGACGGTCGCTGCGCCACCGTCGGAGATCTGCGACGCATTTCCGGCGGTGACGTTGCCGGCACCCCCGAATGCCCCCCTGAGGCCAGCCAACGATTCAGCGGTCGTGCCCATGCGGATGCCTTCGTCGTCACGCACGATGATGTCGTCCCCCCGACGCTGCGGGACGGTGACCGGCACAATTTCCTCGGCGAGGAGACCGTCTTTCTGCGCAATCGCTGCGCGCTCGTGTGACAGAGCCGAGTAGTCGTCCATCGGCTCACGGGCCATCTCGGCCGCTGCGGCGTAGCGTTCGGTTCCGGCGCCCATCAGCTCATGTTCGATCGAGCAGTAGAGGCCGTCGAGGGTGAGCGAATCGTGCATTGTGGCGTCGCCGTAGCGGTACCCCTCACGGCCCTGCGAGAGGATGTACGGCGCCTGAGTCATCGACTCCATACCGCCGGCCACGCACAGTTCGGCCTCGCCCACCGCGATCTGGCGGTGCGAGAGGGCGATGGCGTTGAGGCCAGATGGGCACGCCTTGTTGATTGCGGTCGAGGGAACGGAGAGTGGAATACCGCCCTTCAGCGCAGCCTGACGAGCGGGCACCTGGCCTGCGCCACCCTGTACCACCTGACCCATGTAGACGAAGTCAACATCCTCGCCGACCACGCGCGCCCGCTTGAGTGCTTCTTCGATCGCAAACCCGCCGAGGTCGGTGCCGCTGAACGAGGCGAGCGCGCCCGACATCTTCCCGATCGGGGTGCGGGCGCCGGAAAGGATCACGGTTTCGGTCATGGCTCAAAACTACCGTCGCCGAGGCCCACAGACCTCGGCGACGAGCGCTGTTCGGGCCGTCAAGCGATCTCGCTACGGTGCTGAATGGTTGAACCCGGCAGCCGAAGGGGGTCTGCTGGACCGCCGCTGAAATCAGGCTGGGGGTGGAAGCAATGCGGCCAAAAGAATGCCCCAATCGGCGATGCCACAACCGTTCGTGCGGTCGATCGTGGCGTCGATGGGTTCGTCATCGAGGGTTCCTGTGATGCGTGCAACCTCGGGACCACCGTACTGCTGGGTGCACCGCCGTCCGAGATGGTCGTCGGTGAGGAGCCGGTCGCGCACCTCAAGTTCGGCCAGGGCGAGGCATGCATGGTCGGCAACGAGTGCGGTGTCGCCGGTGAAGGTAGCGGTGTCCCCGAGGCAGGCAAGTCGGTAGGTGCTCGTCGCCCCGTTTCCCTGGTTGACGTCGAAGGCGATGTCGGCGATCGGGTAGGGGCCGGCGCCGATTGGTTGGTCGCTAGTTGGTCGTCGGGTTCGTCGTCGGGTTCGCTGGGTTGGTCGCTTAGTTGGTCGTCGGGTTCGTCGTTGGGTTCGCTGGGTTCGTCGTTGGGTTGGTCGTTGGGTAGGTCGTCGGGTTCGCTGGGTTGGTCGGCGGGCTCGTCGTTGATTTCCGGCATGTCGTCGAGGACGTCATTGGCCGAGGGCTCGTCGCCGGTAAAGATGGCGCCGCCGTCATCGCTGCATGACACCGCCACGCTGATGGCGAGCAGGATCGTTGCGAGTGTCCGAAGTCGGTTCATGTTGGGAGTGCTCCTCTGACGGGTATCAGGCTTCAGTCTGACGAGCGGAGCCCGTCGTTGGTTCCCGCCTTGGCGACAGATCTCAGTGTGTGATCATGGCGGGGTGGAGATCAACTGCTGGGTTCGTCTGGGGGAGAAGACGACGTTCAAGGCGCCGACACCGAAGCCGAAGGCCGTGACGGCTCTGCGGGCTGCGATCAAGGAGGTTTGCGCAACTGACAGTGGCGACGCCTCCGTGGTGTTCGAGGTGCCGTCTCCGGTGTCAGCTTGGCTACGGAGCACAGCCCGCCTCGTGTTGGGGGTCGGGTCGGTCATGATCACGACGCTGCTCCTTGCGCTGTTCGTCGTCGACACCGACATGCGCGGAACCCTCCTCCTGGCCGTTGTCGCCGTAGCCGGATCTGGTGGGATGTTCGTCACGGTCGTGTGGCAACTCGACGTGGTGATCACCTTGCACGGCAACGGCCGGCTCGTCCGCAAGGGATGGAACGGGTTCACCGAGGTCGACCTGCGGAACTACCACCGGGTCACGATCAAGGTCGACCGCGGCAACGGTGTTGGGGAGTCCGACCTGTACGTCAACTGACACCGCAACTCGCAACCCCTGGTCCGCCCGAAGACGAGCAGGGTCAGCGAGTCACCATCCGCGGGCCGCCCACTCATCGAGGTTGGGGGCTTCTGCGCCGATCGTGGTATCGAGGCCGTGGCCGGGCAGCACGATCGTGTCGACGTCGAACTGACGGAACATCCGATCTTCGATGCTTCGCATGATGGTCGGGAAGTCGCCTCCCTCGAACTTGGTTGCTCCTGGCCCACCCGGGAACAGGGTGTCGCCGCTGAACAACAACGGTGCCCCCTCGACGCTGAACGACATCGACCCCGGGGTATGACCGGGCGTGTGATGCGTATGGATGCGTAACCGGCCCACCTCGATGACGGATTCATCTTCGAGGATGTAGTCGTAGGAGGGAAGCATCGCAGCATCCTCAGCGGTGATCCCGACCTCGTAGCCGGCGTCACGAATCGCGGGCACGGCTTGGATGTGATCCCAGTGGCCATGGGTTTCCAGCACGGTCCGCACGCCGAGGCTCTGGCACAGCTCAAGGAGTTTCTCGTGCTCGTTCGCTGCATCGAGCAGCACGGCGTCGCCTGTCTCGTGGCAACGGATCACGAACACATTGTTGTCCACGGGGCCGACCACGTACCGGTAGACCTCAACCCGACTGTCAGCCCAATGTGGTGTCATCACTGCCTCGCATGATCTTCAGGGCCCACGGTACCGGCCTGGCCACCCAGCATCCAGCAGTTCAGGCCGCGTTCTCGTCCTCGACTACGAGCCGGGCATGCCCGGCTTCGATCCCCGGCGAACCACAGAACCAGCAGGTGGTGGTGTCATCGCCTCGCCAGGTGACGTCACAGCGCGGGCAGGCATGGAGAACCCGCAGCGCACGCCGGTCACTCGGACGTGTCGTCTCCCTCACGATCGTCACCCTAAGCCGATGGTGATGGCTGATTGGGTGATCCCTTGCCCGCGGTAGCCTCATCGGCGGCGAATCCGCGCCGCACCGAGATCGATGAGAGCGAGATCACCATGGCGACCATGTGTCCCAACGCCGACGGTTCCAGCCCGAAGCAGCAGGAGTTCGACGAAGCACCCCCAATGTGCATCGACCCCGAAAAGACCTATACCGCCACGATGGTTACCACCCTCGGCACGATGGTCATCCATCTCAATGCAGCGCAGGCGCCGAAGACGGTCAATAACTTCGTCACGCTGGCCCGCTACCACTACTACGACGGAATCATCTTCCACCGAATCATCAACGGTTTCATGTGTCAGGGTGGCGACCCGACGGGCACCGGTCGTGGTGGTCCGGGTTACCGTTTCGAAGACGAACTCCCGGCTCCTGGTCGTTACGAAGTCGGTTCGCTTGCAATGGCCAACGCCGGTCCCAACACCAACGGAAGCCAGTTCTTCATCGTGTCGGGCTCGAGCGGTGTTGGGTTGCCGCCGCAGTACTCGCTGTTCGGCAAGGTCGTGAGCGGGCTCGAGGTTGTCGACGAGATGCAGCGGGTCGACACCGACCGTATGGACCGTCCCCTCACCGACGTGGTCATCGAGTCGGTCACGATCGAGGAGAGTTGATCATGGCGATCACCACGCTCGGCGTCGTCGGAACCGGCGCCATGGGTTCGGGAATCATCGAGGTCGCGGCGAAGGCCGGTGTGACGGTGATCGCCCGTGACATCAATGCTGCTGCCGTTGAAGCCGGCCAGGGAAAGGTGGAGGGTTCGATGGCCAAGGCCGTCGAACGAGGCAAGCTCGACGAAGCCGCTCGCGCTGCCGCCGTGGCCAACGTCACGTGGACCACCGAGATGGCTGATCTCGCCCCCTGCGATCTCGTTATTGAGGCTGCGCCCGAGAACCTCGCCCTCAAGAAGGAGATCTTCACCGAACTCGACGGCATTCTCGACGCCGATGCCATCATCGCCACCAACACGTCGTCGTACCCGATCATCGAGGTCGCGATGGTCACCGGACGTGCCGACAAGGTCGTCGGCATGCACTTCTTCAACCCGGCGACGGTTATGAAGTTGGTTGAGGTCATCTCGACGCAGCGAACCTCCGATGTCACGAAGGCAGCGGCCGATGCGTTCGCCACGGATGTGCTCGGCAAGCGGGTCGTGCACTGCAAGGACCGGGCCGGCTTCGTGGTCAACATGTTGCTCGTGCCATATCTCTGCCAGGCGATGCGGATGTTCGAGAACGGCCACGCCTCGGCACCCGACATCGACGAGGCGATGAAGCTCGGCGCCGGCCATCCGATGGGTCCACTTGAGTTGAGCGACATGATCGGCCTCGACGTGATGCTTTGGACGGCCGAGTCGCTCCACGACGAATACAACGAGGCGTTCTACGCCCCACCGCCGCTGCTTCGGCGCATGGTCGCCGCCGGCCAGCTGGGACGCAAGACCGGTCAAGGCTTCTACAGCTACTAAGCCCGACGCCCCGCCGCGACCAGACCCCGGCCCCTGATCCACGACGGCGTCGTGGGGAGGCCGAGGTGGGTCGCATCGAAGAGCGAGAGTCACTCGATCGTTCGCTGAACACCGCTCCGGGCGTTACGAACCCGCCAGGCTCTGGCGTCGGCCCGGGCTTCTACCTCTGCGGGTATCGACAGGTACGCGTCGCGGTGGTGGCGATGGCGAAGCAGGCCGAGGGCATAGTGCCGGAGGTAGCGCACCGAGAACCGGAGGTAGCCGAACTCGGCGTACTGGCGGACATGGACGAGTTCGTGTGCCATCAGTTCGCGGCCACCGCCGTGATCACCGTCGTCCTTGAGAAAGATCCAGCGCCCGATGGTCATACCGGAAGCACCACGTGGCAACACCGGCACGGTCACGATCCGAACGCGCTTCGCCAGGGCGGTGTCGAGTACGTTGTAGGATGTGAGTTCGGGCCCTTCCAAACGGCGCACGACGACTACGTTACGGCAGTATCGAACCGAGTGAGACGGCGGATGGTCAGCGATCACTACACCCGGGTACCCGATCTGGCAGGTGCGATCTTGGCTGCGCTCGGCGACGCCGACCTCGGGATCGACGATCTCGCGCCGGTCGATGAGTTCCACCTCGGAGGAGCGGTTGCAACTGCTGCACTTGCTGCCGACCTCGGGCTCGGTGCCGATGACCATCTCCTCGATATCGGCTGCGGAATCGGGGGACCGGCACGCCGCTTCGCGTCGCTTGCTGGTTGCCGGGTCACCGGGGTCGATCTCACTCCGTCGTTCGTCGACGCTGCAGGCGCGCTGTCGGCGGCAGTTGGACTCGCGGATCGAACGAGGTTCGTGGTAGGTGACGCCACAGCATTGACTGTCGATCGCACCGTCACTGCGGCTGTATTGATACACGTCGGGATGAATGTTCCCGACAAGCGAGCGCTCTTCGCCGCCGTCGGTGGTCTCCTTGCGCCAGGTAGCCGCTTCGCGATCTACGACATCATGCGAGTGGGCGATGGTGAATTCGACCTGCCCCAGCCGTTCGCGAGCGAAGCCAGCCAAGCTCATGTCGAAACCCCCGCCGCCTACATCGCGGCCCTCGAGGCAGGCGGCTTCGTGGTCAGCGAACCGGTTGATCGGACCCAGATGGCATTGCAAGCAACGGCAGCCGCCAGCGAACAGGGCCCAACGCCTGTGTCACTCGCCACCGTTATGGGTCCCGACGTTTCGACCATGCTCGCCAACTTGGGTGCGGCGCTGCGCAGCGGCATCTTGGCTCCGATGCAGATCATCGCAACACGCTGATCGTCAGTGGATCTCCCAGTCTGACAGGAGCGAAGGGAGATCGGTCAGCGATTGGATCACCGGCGCTTCGTGATGCCCTTCGTGTTGTTCGTGGCTCCAGGTGACGTGGTACGGCACGTGAACGCCGCGGCCGCCGAGTTCGATCACCGGAAGAACGTCGGAGGGCAACGAGTTGCCGACCATCACGAAGTGTTCCGGCTCGATGCCGTGAAGACCGAGGACTCGCTTGTACGTGGGCACGTCCTTGTGGGCGACGATCTCGGTCTGCCAGAACCGGTCCTTCAGGCCGCTCGAGTCGATGCGTGATAACTGGTGGTAGAGATCGCCTTTGGTGATGAGCATCAGGGTGAGGTCGGCGAGCTCGTCGAGCACTTCGACGACGCCGTCGAGCAGTTCGACGGGCCGGTCGAGGAGCGCGTGCCCAAGGTCGAGGATCTCGGCCATGAGCGCCGCGCTGGCCTGCCCCTCGGACACGGAGATGGCTGTCTCGATCATCGACAGGGTGTGCGCCTTCACGCCGTAGCCATAGCGGGGCATGTTTCGCATCTCGATCTCGAACAGCTGATCTTCGATCTCGGGAGCGTTGGCCCACTCCGCAAGCAGCGACTCGAATTCGCGTTGGCTGGCCTGAAAGCCGTCCTCGTTGTGCCACAGCGTATCGTCGGCGTCGAACCCGATGATCATGCGTCGAGCGTAACTCGGGCTGTTCCCTGGGTTCTGCGGCGGTTATCCACAGATGTAGCGGGGATCCCAGAGGCTGTCAGACCCTTTCGGTACGTTCCGTACTATGGGGTCGTGTCAGCGTCCGACATGCGGTCGAGAGCAAGCGGGAATCTTGCTGTCCCACTACAGCGAGCACCGAGTCGAGCTGCTCTCGTTGGGTGATCCCACCGGTGATCGCTTCGGAACTGCGCTCTGTTGCGTGCATCTCGAGCGGGCCTCGGTCCCCAAGGGTTGGACGATCATCGATCGGAGAGGTACGACGGCGGCGGAGTCGGGCGCCACTGCGCTGGCGCGTCCCCGCACCCATGGAGCCCCCGGCTCGTCGACCAACCCAGACCACGCGCGGAGCGAAGTCGCAGGTTCGGGTCAGATGCAATGGGGCCCGTTGCGCGGTCGTGAAGTCCCTGATGCTGTGGCATCGGTGCGTTCACCGCTTCTTCGCCGCGCCTTCCTCGGAGATGAGATCCCCGACAGCTTCGCCGGGATCGAGCGGGCGCATCATGAGGTCAATGGCGACCCACAGGGTCTTGCAGGTGGGGTGAAGCGCCGGGGGAACGATCACGGCGATGGCCAGAGGAACGATCGACAGTCGCAGCGCATCGACGTCGGGCCACAGCACCCACACGCCAGCGAGGATGGTGATGAGGATCAGGCCGAAGGTGACGATCGTGCTCATGATGACCGCGCCCAAGAAGTGACCTGGTTGGCGCTCGAAGCGGAAGCCACAGCGCGGACACGCGTCGCTCAGGGCGATCAGTCGACGCGTGAGTCTGCGTTGGCCGCACACGGCACACGCTCGGCTGAGGCCTCGCCAGAAAAGGCGACCGTTGGTGGGGGTCTGTCTGGTCTCCACGACTCCGAGCCTACGGCTGGTCAGCTTCGCCTCGCCGTGTGATCCCCGGCGATTCGTACTGGTCGGCGCGAAACGCTCGCTTTGCCATCGCGGGACTGTTGCTCACGTTGGCGTTGCTCGCAGTATTGGTCGTGTGGCCGAACCCTGCGGGCGAGCCCGCGGGGTTCGAGCAGGCGGCAGCGCCCATGGCTTCGTCGACTACCGCAATGCCGACGAACCCAATGCCGACGAACCCAATGCCGACTACCACGATGCCGGCCAAGACCGGCACGTCGACCACGACTCCGGAGCGGCCCTACCTCGGTTGGGTTGATCCGGCCTCGGTCGGTGAGCCCTACGGCGACACCGTCGACGGGTTGTTGACCTTTCGTGGTAACCCGACCCGCACGTACTACGGGCGAGGCCCGGTGCCGAGCGAACCCAAGGTGGTTTGGTCGTACCCCAGCCAGGCGATGTGTTCGACGTCCTCGGTCGGTGGCGAGGCCACCACCTGGTGCGGGTCGGGGTGGACGGGCCAGCCGGCTGTCTTCGAACGCAACGGCGAAACCTGGGTTGCGTTCGGTGCGTACGACCGCAACGTGCACTTTCTCGACTTCGAGACCGGCAAGGCGAAACTGCCCTCGTTCCCCACGGGCGACATCATCAAGGGATCGGTCACCATCGATCCCGACGGCTACCCGTTGCTCTACACCGGAAGCCGTGACAACAACTATCGGATCATCGCCTTCGACGGTGCTGAGCCACGTGAGCTATGGGCGCTCAACGCCTACGACGTAACGCCCACGAAGTGGAACAACGACTGGGACGGCGCAGGACTGGTCTTGCGTGATCACCTGTTGATCGGCGGTGAGAACTCCCAGTTCCACGTCGTCAGGCTCAACCGGGGCTACGACCAGAACGGTGCCGTCACGGTCGACCCCGAGCTTGTGTTCAACCGTCCGGGCTGGGACGACGAACTGATTCGAGCGGTCGGGAACAATGTTTCGATCGAGAGTTCGGTTGCCATGTCGGGCAACGTCGTGTACTTCGCAAACAGCGGCGGGCTGATCCAGGGCTGGGATCTCGCCGGTCTCGAGCATGGCCTCGATGTCAGGCAGGTGTTCCGGTACTGGGCAGGCGACGACACCGACGCCACGCTAGTGATCGACGATGAGGGGATGCTTTACGCCGGCATCGAGTACGAGCGCGGGACTGAGCGCAGCCGCGATGTCGGCCAGATCATCAAGCTCGACCCAACGGAGCCACCTGATGAGGCGCTCGTGTGGGGGGTCGATCAGCGACCGAGGCTCGATTCGGGCGTCTGGGCAACTCCGGGTCTTTATGCCGACCTGTTGATCGTGCCGACCGACAGTGGCGATGTCCTCGGCCTCGATCGGTTCACCGGCGAGGAGCGGTGGCGAATCGATCTCGTCGGGCCTACGTGGGCATCGCCAGTCATCGTCGACGATGTGTGGATCCAGGGTGATTGCGGTGGCACCTTGCATGCGTTCGATGTCTCCGATACGACGGTCGAACCGCCGAAGCTCTGGGAGATCGACCTCGGGGGTTGCATCGAGTCGACCCCGGCGTTGTGGAACGGGAAGATCATCGTCGGCACCCGTGCCGGTTTCCTCTTCGCGATCGGAGATCGCGCCGAGCAATAGCGCACGGTCAGTCGAAGAGGGCAATGATCGTTTCGAGCCAGACTTTTGGGGTGTCGTAGTTCTCTTGCGGGGTCCGGCCAAGCCGTACGACAACGAGATCGGTGCGGGGGACGCAGATGACCCGTTGGATCTCGAATCCGCTGCACCAGAACGAACCCCGGCCGTCGTCACCGACCCACCAGTGGGTGCCGTAATGGCTTCCGTCCTCGTCGACGGCCCAGGCACGGCGGCAGTCTTCTACCCACGAACGCGGCACGATCTGCTCGCCGTCCCATTCACCCCCACGAAGGTTGAGCAGGCCGAAGCGGGCCCAGTCGCGGGCGGTCATGTGGAGATAGGACGAGCCGACGAAGTTGCCGGCTGCATCGAAGGTGAGGTCGGCGGTTCGAACACCGATTGGTTGGAAGAGCCGATCGTTCACGAACGACCGGAGCGTCTCGGAGCCGCCGCCGAGTTCGTCGCCGATGATTCGCGAAACAATGTTCGACGTGCCCGACGAGTAGTTGAAGACTACGCCGGGCTCGTGGCGAGCGGGACGCTCGATCGCATAGCCGGCGACGTCGTCCTGGCCACTGCCGAACAGCATGTCGATGCAGTGGCTCCACCGAGCTTCACCCGAGTCGGCGTCACCAGACGGAAGCGAGTAGTCCTCATTGAATTCGAGTCCGTCTGTCATCCGCAGCAGATGCTGAAGGGTGATGCGGCTCCGCGGATCGTGGGCATCTCGCCATGCATCGATTGGTGCAACCGCCCCAGGATCGAGTCGTCCATCCTTCACGAGAATGCCGACGAGGGAATGGGTGACGCTCTTGGCCATCGACCACGACAACAGCGGAGTGTCGGGACCGGTATTCGCGCCGTATCGCTCGGCGACGATACGGCCTTCATGGACGATGACGAGTGCGTGCGATTCACCAAAGCCGGGGTCGGGTTCGGGTCCGAAAGCGGATTCGATGAGCGTCTCCAGCTCCGCAGGATCAACATGCCCGGGGAGTGAGCCGGTGGGCCAGTCCTTCGTCGGCCATGGCACTCCTGCCGGCTGAGCAGGCAGGGCTGGGAGCGGTTCGAGGGGGACGGGTTCGAGGATCGTCACCTACGAACGATGCCAGATCGGTCCGTTCGGTGTGTCCTCAACGGCGATTCCCATCTTCGTGAGCTCGTCTCGGATTCGGTCGGCTTCAGCGAAGTCCTTGTCGGCTCGAGCCTGGGTTCGGGCTGCGACGAGTCCGTCGATGTGGGCGTCGTCGTCACCGGCTGGCTCGACTCCCTGCACCTCAAGACCCATCGCTGCGGCGAGCTCGACCGCGGTCGCGGCGAGAGCGGCGGCGTCGTCATCGTCGGCGTCGAGGGCGGCGTTGGCCCGGCGGATCGTCTCGAACATGGTGGCGACTCCCTCTGGCGTCCCGAGGTCGTCGTCCATCGCCGCCGTGAACGCAGCGATGGCATTGGTGTCGCGCCCTGCGCCATCGAGCGCCACGCCAGCCGACGTTGCCTTGCGCGCCATCGCGTCGAGGCGTTTGACACCCTCGCGGGCCTGCTCCATCACACCGGTGTTGAGTTCCATCACCTTGCGGTAGTGAGTTTGCAGAAGGGCGAGCCGGAGGGCCCTCGCATTGTCGGGGTGTTCGTCGAGCAGCGCGCCGATCGTGGTGTAGTTGCCGAGCGACTTGGACATCTTCTCGCCACCGATGTTGAGCATCGCATTGTGGGCCCAATGTTGGGCGAAATCGCGGCCTGCAGCGATTGCCTCGGCGCGCTCGTTTGTGTGGTGCGGGAAGGCGAGGTCGGTTCCGCCGCCGTGAAGGTCGAATCCGTCACCGAGGATGCCGAGACTCATTGCGACGCATTCGATGTGCCAACCGGGACGCCCGTCGCCCCACGGCGAAGCCCACACCGGCTCCCCCGGCTTTGCCGCCTTCCACAGGGCGAAGTCGAGCGGGTCTTCTTTGTTGTCGTCGACGTTGACGCGGGCGCCGGCGCCCTCGCGGAGGTCGTCGAGTGAGCGGTGGACCAGATCTCCGTATCCCGCAACGAGATGCACTCGCAGGTACACGCCGGACTCGTTCGCGTATGCGGTGCCGTTGTCGACAAGGGTCGCGATGAACTCGACCATCTCGTCGACGAACTCGGTGGCGTGCGGGCGGTCGTGCGGGCGCAAGACGTTGAGTCTTTCGAAGATCGCCTCGTCGTAGACCGCTTTCCATTCGGCGGCAACCTCGGGTTCGGTGGATCCTTCCCGGCTGGCGCGATTGATGATGTTGTCGTCGATGTCGGTGACGTTGGCGACGTGGTGAACCTCGAAGCCCCGCCATTCGAAGTACCGACGCATGAAGTCATACGTCATGGCCTGACGGGCGTGCCCGAGGTGTGGGTGGTCATAGACGGTGGGCCCACACGCGTACAGCGAGACCTTGCCTTCGTCGCGCTGCGCGAGCGGACGGACCTCACCGGTGAGCGTGTCGTAGAGGCGGATCACGGTCGAACTCTCTCTGGGTTGGGTTTCAGCTGAGTGGTGCCGGGGCGGTGTCGAGGTCGACGCCGACAAGCGCACCGAGTTCACCCAAAACTGTAGGGGCAGCAGGGTCGTCCCCGCCCTTGAGAATTGCGTTGGCCAACTCGGTCAGCGCGCCGAGCGCGGTCGGTGCGTCGAGATCGTCGTCGAGTGCTGCGCGGACGCGTTCGGCGTAGCCCGAAGGGTCGGGGCCATGTGCCGTATGGGCGGCACGGTGCATCCGATCGAGTAGTCGGGTACCGATCTCGATGTCATCGTCGAACCACTCCCAGTCGCTGCGGTAATGGTGGCGCATGAGTGCGAGCCGGATGGCCCGAGGGTCGTGGATCTTCGAGAGTTCGCTGACGAACACGAGGTTGCCGAGCGACTTCGACATTTTGGTTCCCTGATAAGCGACCATGCCGGTGTGCATCCAGTGCTTGGCGAAGGTGACGCCGTTGGCTGCCTCGCTCTGGGCTCGACTGCACTCGTGGTGAGGAAAGATCAGATCGGAACCACCGCCGTGCAGGTCGAGGGTGGGGCCAAGGATGCCCATCGACATCGCCGAACACTCGATGTGCCAGCCAGGGCGACCGTCGCCCCACGGCGATGGCCAAGCCGGTTCGTCGTCCAGCGACGGCTGCCAGAGGATGAAGTCGAGGGGGTTGCGCAACCGCGGGTCGTCGGGATTCCCGCCCCGCTCGGCGGAGAATTCGATCATGTGCTCGTCGCTGTAGCCGGAGAGAGCACCAAAGCTCGGAAACGTCGACACGTCGAAGAAGACGGTTCCGTCGACCGCGTAGGTGTGACCCTTTTGTGCGAGCACCTCGATGAGGTCGACCATGTCGGCGACCCATCTGGTCGCGTGGGGTTCCGCGAACACAGGCCGGGTGTTGAGGGCCAGCATGTCGCGGTGGAAGCGGGCGGTCTCGGCTGCAGCGAGTTCGAGGAAGTCGACACCCAGTTCTCGAGCTTTCGGCAGGATCGAATCGTCGACATCGGTGATGTTTCGGACGAGTTTCACTTCGTGGCCAAGATCTTCGAGCCGGCGGATCAGGAGGTCATAGGTGAGGTATGTGTTCGCGTGACCGAGGTGGGTCGAGTCGTAGGGCGTGATGCCACAGACATACATCCGGACCTCGGGGCCCGGCTCGAACAGGACGACCTCATTGCGGGCCGTGTCGAAAAGCTTCACGGCCGACCACCGTAGCGGCCAACCTCGCCGGGGCCGAGATCACTGCCGGCCACGCTCGGGGGCCTAGGGTGCCGGCGTGGAAGCGAGCAGCCAGCCGCACGTCGTCGTGGTCGGCGCCGGACCAGCCGGGTTGATGGCCGCCGAGGCTGCAGCCGCTGCTGGGGCGAGGGTGACGGTGCGCGATCAGCGGCGTTCGTTCGGGCGAACGCTGTTGCTGGCTGGTCGTTCCGGCCTAAATCTCACGCACGACGAGCCGCTCGAAACCTTCCTGGGGCGCTACAGCACCGGCCGTGAACTTGTCGAACCGGCAATCCGGGCCTTTCCACCGAGCGCCGTGCGGGCATGGGCCGACGAACTCGGAGCCGACACCTTTGTCGGTTCGAGTGGCCGGGTGTTTCCTGCTGCGATGCGAGCGACTGCGCTGGTGCGGGCGTGGTTGGTCCGTCTCGCAGATCTGGGCGTGGCCTTTGAGCCCGCCACACCGTGGAGCGGTTTCGACGACACGAGCGAGCACACCGTGCTTGCGTTGGGCGGCGCATCGTGGCCCCAGGTGGGTGGGGATGGCTCTTGGGTCGCAGTCTTCCGCGCTGCCGGTTTCGCCGTCGATCCGCTCGTCGCATCGAACGCAGGCGTCGAGGTCGAGTGGTCGGCACCGCTGCTCGACCGATTCGAGGGCACACCGTTGAAGAACGTGGCGGTGTCGATCGACGGGGAGACCGTGCGGGGCGAACCGACCATAACGGCAGCGGGGCTTGAGGGCGGCCCGATCTACGCGTTGGGACCGCGCATTCGTGCGGCCCTCGCCCGGGCACGGCCGTCGCTCGAGATCGATCTGCAACCCGACCTTCCTGAGGCCGACCTGGCGCATCGACTTGCCGGCCGACGCCGCTCGAAGGACTCACTCAGCACGTGGTTGCGCCGCGCCGGTCTGCAACCGGTAGCGGTTGCGATCATGCGAGAAGCAACGGACAACCGGCTCCCAACCAGCGTCGACACCCTCGCAGCACTCGCCAAGGCGGTACCGCTGCCGGTGCGTGGCATCGCCTCGATCGATCGAGCGATCAGTTCGGCAGGGGGTGTCGCTGCAGCTGAGATCGATGAGACCGGCATGTTGCGCCGCCGGCCCGGCACCTGGGTCGTCGGCGAAATGTCGGCATGGGACGCTCCGACCGGTGGCTACCTCATCCAGGCCTGCCTCAGCACCGGCCGGCGCGCAGGAACAGCCGCCGCAGCGTTGCGAGCGGACTGACCGCGAGGTCGGCACCTCGGGGTCGGCAGCGTCCCCGTGGTGTCTGGCGCAACCTTTTCGCACCGGTCAGACTTCGCCGATGGCCGACATGCACCCGACCGACATCCTTCCGCCACAGCCGCCTTCGTTCGGTGGGGAGATCAAGGCCACCTACGCCGAGTCGACGCCCGACTGGCCTCCGCCCGTTCGCCCGCCCGAGAATGCACCCAACATCGTTGTGATCCTCATGGACGACCTCGGCTTCGGGCAGTTGTCGTGCTACGGCGGGCCGATCGAGGCGCCAAACATCGGGGCGCTGGCTGACAAAGGGCTCCGGTACACGAACTTTCACACCACGGCGCTCTGCTCACCGACCAGAGCAGCATTGTTGACCGGCCGAAACCACCACTCGGTCGGTTTCGCCACGATTGCCGAGATGGCAACCGGCTTCCCCGGCTCGAACTCGTTCTTGCCCAAGTCGGCTGCATCGATCGCCGAGGTCCTCCGTCAGACCGGCTACTCGACCTACTGCGCCGGGAAGTGGCACCTCACCCCGACCTCGGAGGCCACCGCGGCAGGGCCGTTCGATCGTTGGCCCCTCGGCCAGGGCTTCGAACGCTTCTATGGGTTCTTGCCGGGTGAGGTCGATCAGTGGCACCCGATGGTCACGGTCGACAATCATCGCGTGCCGACCCCGAGTGAGGGCCGCAACGGCGGCGCCTACCACGTCAGCGAAGACCTGGTCGACAACCTCATCGCGATGATCCAGGACCAGCAACAGGTGGCGAGCGGAAGGCCTTTTTTCGCCTACGTGCCCTTCGGAGCGTCGCACTGCCCGTTTCACGCACCGGAGGAGTACATCGAGCCCTACCGAGGGCGCTTCGACCATGGATGGGATGTGGAGCGCGACCGCATCTTCGAACGGCAGAAGGCGCTCGGGATCATCCCTGCTGATTGCGGTCTTCCTGATCGCAACCCGGGGATCGCGCGTTGGGACGAACTCGACGACGACTCGAAGTACCTCTTTGCCCGCCTCCAAGAGACCTACTGCGGGTTCGTCGACCACACCGACGCCCAGATCGGACGGTTGATCGATGCGTTGCGTGACCTCGAGGTACTCGACGACACCTTGGTGCTGTTCTTCTCCGACAATGGAGCGTCGGCGGAGGGTGGTCACCGGGGCACGACGAACACTGAGCGGTTCCGCAACCTCATGAACATGTCCGTCGCCGAGATGATGGAACAGGTCGAGGAACTCGGTGGACCTCATACCGACCCGCACTACCCGATGGGCTGGTCGATGGCAGGAAACACCCCGTTCAAGCGATGGAAGCGCGACACCCACCGAGGGGGCAACACCGACCCGATGATTGTGCACTGGCCGTCGCAGATCGACGATCCAGGCGCGATCAGGACCCAGTACCACCATGTGACCGACATCTACCCGACCTTGCTCGAGGTTGCGGGTCTGCCGACTCCGAGCTGGGTCAACGGTGTCGAACAGCAGCCGCTCGAAGGGGTGAGCTTCGCGGCGACCATCACCGATCCGGCAGCACCAGAGGTCAAGGAAACCCAATACTACGAGATGCTCGGCAGCCGGGCGATCTACCACGACGGCTGGATGGCGGTGACGTGGCACGCGCCTGGCACCGACTGGAACGACGATCCGTGGGAGCTGTACCACCAGGTTGAGGACTACAGCCAGGCGCACGACCTCGCCTCCGAGCAGCCCGAAAAGCTCGCTGAACTGATCGACCTCTGGTGGCGGGAAGCCGAGGCCCACAACGTCCTCCCGCTCGACGACCGCGGCCGTGAGCGATTCATCGACCCACAGCGGCCCTCGGCATCGCAGGACCGTGATGTCTATCGCTATTTCCCGGGCACGCGGCCGATCCCGAACCCGTCGCTCCCACGCATCCTGAACTGTGAGCACTCCCTCTCGGCGTTCATCACCCGGCCCACCGACGCCGATGATGGCCTCCTCGCGTGCCAGGGCGGTGAACTCGCCGGATGGTCCCTCTTTGTGCAGGGCGGGCGACCGCACTATGTCCACAACGTTTTGAAGATGGAGATGCACGAACTGGTTGGTCCGGCACTGCCGGTTGGGCGCGAGTGCGAGGTGCGGGTCGAATACCACCCCACCGAACAGGGCTGGGGAACGGCGGCGCTTTTGGTCGATGGCGTGGTGGCCGACTCGTCGGAGCGGTTCCGGATCGCGCCGATGGGCTACTCGATGGTGCAGGAAGGCTTCTGCATCGGTCGGGGCTGGGGTACACCGGTGGCGTACGAGCACTATGAGGGAGCGTTCGCGTTCACCGGTGACATTCGGGTGGTGGAGCTCAGGACCGATCCCGCATCGCAGGTGTGGACCCCACGGCCCCAGTGGAGCAACGAGTAGACCTCAGCGAGGTGCGCTGCCGTAGTCCTCCCACGGGTCGTCGCGTTCGCGCACGACTTCGCGAAAACCTTTCTCCGAAAACCCCTCGACCCACTGGTACGCCTCCTCGGTGTGACGCGTCATGCCGTCGAAAAACGTGCCCAACATCTGGCTGGTGCGAAGCCCCATGTTTTCGAAGGCCTGATTGATGAGGAGCTTGTTGAGCGCAAGCTGGTTCGCAGGGATGTTGGCGAAGCGGCGCGCTTCGGCCTCGACGAGTTCGGCGATGTCGGTGGGATCCACGACGTGGGAGACGAGCCCGATGCGGTGGGCTTCGGCCGCGTCGATGGCGCGACCGGTCAGCAGGTATTGCTTCGCATGCTCGAGCCCGAGCCGATACACCCACATCATCGTGGTGGGTGTGCCGTAGATGCGGCTTGGGGCATACCCGATGTGGGCGTCGCTCGCCATGTAGAGCAGGTCGGCACACAGGATCATGTCGGTGGCGCCCCCGATCGCCCATCCTTCGATCTGGCCGATCACCGGCTTGGGGCACTCCCAGATCTTCATGAACCGTCGAACGTTGTTGCCCATGAACTGGTAGTCCCTGACCGGGTCCCATGCGCCGGCGCGAGGACGCGGGCCTTTTGCGCCGTACGGCGTGGACCATCCCGATTCGATCGCATCAGAGTCGGGGGTGAGGTCGTACCCGGCGGTAAGTGTGCCGTCGGCCCCCCGCAAGACGACGGCGGCCACTTCGGAAGATTTCGTGGCTGTGTCGATACCGTCGGCGACCCCTTGCACGAGTGCATCGGTGAGCGTGTTCTTCTTCTCGGGCCGGTTGAGGGTGATGATCGCGATGTCGTCACGTTCTTCGTAGAGGACGGGGTCAGCCATGCTCAGCAGTCTCGCGCCCATCGCCGGCACTGTTCACGAGTGGCGCGACCTCGGCGATGTGGGAGGGGCCGATCCCACAGCAACCACCGATCATCGTGGCGCCTGCTGTCAGCCAGGCCGGCACATACGACGCGTAGTCCTGGGGCGTGATGATTCCGTCATGCACGATCCGGCCGTCGATCTGGGCCGAGGCATGAGCCCACACCCCGATCGGCCCCGGCCACGCCCGTCGGAGTGCCTGCACCCCGCGCTCGGCGACCCGTACGTCGGAGTGCATGATGACCATGGCATCGACTGCCGGGCGCTCGGCGGCGACGGCGACGGCGTCGCAGAGTCGTCCGCCTTCACGAAGTTTGATCGGATCACCGATCTCGTCGGCTTCGCAACCTTCCTCGGGTCCGAGTGAGAAGCCGACCCAGATCGGGAGTTCTGCCGTGGACGCGCCCTCGAGGGTGGCTGTCATTCGGGGGATGTCGACCATCATCTCGAGGATCAACAACTCTGCGCCGGCGTTTCGCATGATCGCAGCCTGCGTCGCCGTGTCATCGCGCAGGGTGCTCAGGTCTGGCCGGTTGCCCGAGAAGCTCCAGTTGCTGATCCCCGCAGCGACGACCACGTGCGCTGCGGAAGCGCCAGCCGCGTCGCGCACGTCGGTCGCGATCTCAAGGGCGCGACGGTTTACCTCTTCGAAACGCTCGGGCGCGCCGATGTCGCGCATGATGTTGGCCCCGGTGGCGAAGGTGTTGGCGACGATGACGCGCGCTCCGAGTTCGAGATAGTCGGTGTGGATCGCTGCGACGATCGCAGGGTGGGTGAGGGCGGCGGCGCCGCTCCAGCCCTTCTCGGAGCTGGGAACACCGCGCCGGAGACACTCCGAACCGGTGCCACCGTCGATCAAGATTGGGTAGTCGCGTTGCGCATCAGCGATGAGGTCGTCGTACCGAGACATGCGAACGAGTCTCTCACTTCCGACCCTGCTTGACCGTCGGTCGGGTTCCGCAGAAGCTTGCAGGCATGACACTGACGGAATCACATGCCTTCGGCGTTGAGGAGCCCGGCGTTCTCGACACCACCATCGGCGATCTGCTTCGGGCCGCCGCCGCACGCGCCGGCGATCGGGTTGCGTTGATCGAGGGCGTCGATGATCCCAGCAGTCGCCGCGAATGGACGTATGCCGAGCTGCTCGCCGATGCGGAACGAACTGCGCAGGCATTGCTTGCTCGATTCTCGCCTGGCGATCACGTGGCGGTCTGGGCGCACAACATCCCCGAGTGGGTGCTCGTCGAGTTGGGCTGTGCATTGGCGGGTATGACCGTCGTGACCGTCAACCCGGCATATCAGGCCAACGAGCTGCAGTACGTCGTCAGCCAGTCGAACTCGAAGGGTCTTTTCGTGGTCGACGACCACCGTGGCAACCCGATGCTCTCCATCGCCGAGCAGGTTCGCGCAGACTGCCCCGACCTCGAGGAGATCATCAGATTCAGTCAGTGGGACGACTTCCTCGCATCGGGCGATCCATCGATCACGTTGCCTGCAGTCGCCCCTGGCGATCAGGTCATGATCCAGTACACGTCCGGGACCACCGGCTTCCCCAAAGGCGCGGCCCTCCACCATCGAGGTCTTGTCACCAACGCAAACCACTACTTCGACCGTCTCGGCATGGAAGAGGGGAGCGTCATCGTCACGCAAATGCCGTTGTTCCATACCGCCGGGAGCGCGATGTCGGTGCTCGGATCGGTCTCGATGGCTTGCACTCAGGTGCTCGTACCCGCGTTCGAACCCGGGCTTGTGCTCGAGCTGACCGAGACCTATGGCGCGCAGGGGATGATGGGCGTGCCCACGATGCTCATCGCCCTGATGGAGCATCCGAACTTTGCTCAGACGGACCTGTCGACGCTGATGGCGATCTGTTCGGGGGGCTCACTCGTTCCCGAGCAGTTGGTCCGCACGCTCGAGAAGGAGCTCGGCGCGCCGTTTACGATCGTCTACGGCCAGACCGAGTGCTCGCCGGTGCTCAACATGACCCGACCCGACGACACGATCGAGGACAAGGCTCTCACGATCGGGGCGCCGATGCCGTGTATGGAGATCCGCATCGTCGATCCTGAAACGGGCGAGACCCTGCCCGTCGGTGAGACCGGAGAGTTGGTGACCCGCGGCTATCAGGTCATGCACGGCTACTACCTGATGCCCGAGCGGACAGCCGAGACGATCGATCACGACGGCTGGCTCCACACCGGAGATCTCGCAGCCATGGACGAACGCGGGTACTGCACCATCGAGGGCCGTCTCAAGGACATGATCATCCGCGGTGGCGAGAACATCTATCCGAAAGAACTCGAGGAGCTGTTGTTCTCCCACGAAGCCGTGGGGGAGGTGGCGGTCGTCGGCCTTCCCGACGAGAAATGGGGCGAGACTGTCGCTGCATTTGTTCGCGCTGCGCCGGGTCACGCCGTGGACAAGAACGAACTCTTCGCCTTTATGCGAGACAATCTTGCCCCTCACAAAACGCCGAAGCAGTGGTTTGCGGTCGACGAGTTCCCGTTGACCGGTTCGGGAAAGATCCAGAAGTTCAAGCTGCGCGAGCAGTGGGTAGCGGGGGAGTGGACCGAGCTCTAGCTCAGGTCGGTCGATCAGCGTCGAGATCGTTGCGGTATGACTCCTCGAGGCCGGCAGACATCTCGTTGGCAGTGATGTGCCCGCCTATCCCGGCGTGCTCGATGAGGATCTCGCCCACTTGGGGACGGCTGGCCTCGGTCGGCCACTCGTCGGGGTTCCACAGCACGCCGCGTCGGATCGCCTTGGCGCAATGGATGTAGGCCTCGTTGACTGTGACTCCGATCGCGCTGGTCGGCCGCCGGTACTCGGCGGTGAAGCTGTCGAGGATCTCGGGGTCGACGGTCACGCATGCAGAGCCGTTCACCCGGAGCATCTCGCCCAAGCCTGGAACCAGAAAGAGCAGACCCACACGGCCGTTCTCGACGATGTTCTGCAACGAGTCGAGCCGGTTGTTCCCGTTGAGGTCAGGTATGACGAGTCGCTGATCGTCGAGAACCTTCACGAACCCTGGGTGGCCACCCTTGGGCGACACGTCCTCGTCGCCGGCTGCGCTACTCGTGCCGATGAGGACGAAGGTGCTGCGGCCGATGAACTCACAGCATCCGACATCGAGGTGGTCGGTCGACTTGTTCTGCACCAGCTGGCTGGGATCGCGGTAGTGGTTGCGCAGGTGGGCTGCCTCGGTGATCGTGTGTTCGAAGGACGCCATGCCCCGACCGTAGTCAGCCTTGTTCGCTCGCAGCGATCAGTTCTTCGATTCGAGGGCGATCGTCGGGGCCGCTGGACCAGAAGCCGTAGACGAGTGCGCCATCGGGGCTGATCACGAAGTCGCCGCCCAACTGCAGGGTGTCTTCGGTGGGTCGGCGGAGGTCACGCCACCGGCCCCGGGCGAAGAGCCGAAGATAGGCCAACGCCGGACGGACACCCCACGCCCGGGCGATCGACGCTCGGCCGAGACCGAATGCTCGATACGCGGTGCGGTCCGGGTCGATCACGACCGGAAACGGCAGATCGTTGCGGCCGAGGTAGCCCTCGAGCCGTTCGGAATCGGTGAAGGTCACCACGACCACGTCGGTGTTCGGAGCGAACTCGTCGAGCCGGTCGCGCACGGCGGCGGCGTGCGCTGCGCACGGCAGTCAATGGATGTGACGGTGAAAGATGAGCAGGAGTGTTCGGCCTCGGTGATCGGCGGAACACCACGGATCTCCGGTGGCATCTCGCAGGTTGATCTCGGGAGCGGGCTCGCCGAGCGTGGGCCGATTCATGGGCATTGTGCGGTCGCTGTGTTGGTGAACGGCTCGGTTTGGGTCACGCCCGAGCACCCTCCACGGCCGCTTTCATGGCGTCGAGGGTCTTCTGCATGTTGGCCTTGATCCCTTTGCGGCGGCCGTTCAGGACGGCGACCGGGTCGTCGGATGCCATCGCCATCGGATAGGTGAGGTTGTTCGCGGTACCGATCTCCACCGAGAACCGGAGCCGACTGCCGACGCCTTGATCCATGATTTCGAACCGCCAGCGAGCTCCTGGGTTTGTGGGGTCGACGGTCGACCATTCGAAGACCCGGCCCTCCTCGAAAGCAGTGATGTGGTTGTCGACACTCCACTCGTTGTCACCGAGTTTGTTGTGGCCGACGAAGACCGCACCGACCCCGCGCTCGTCGGACTTCCACTCGGCGCCCTGCAGTTCGGTGTTGGCGCCTGCCGGGAACCTGATGTCGGACACGATCGGCCAGACCGCCTTCGGGGGAGCCTCGATGTCGACCTCGGCGACCACGCCGGGGCCGTCCTCGAAGTGGGCGCCACCATCCTCGCTCGCTCGGGCCCGGGTGTAGCCCCAGCGGTCGAAGTACGTGATCTGCTCGGCGGGGCGGCGGGCGACCGGCTTGAAGTCGGTGCCCTTCGTGTACGCGACCGGGAAGGTGACGATCGTGGTGACCCCGGGCGGAATACCGAGGAGCTCGGCCAGCTCGTCGACGCTTGCGTTGAGGAGCGTGGTCCACGCCGAACCGAGGCCACGGGCGCGAAGTGCGAGGTTGAAGCTCCACGCCGACTGAATGACGGAGTCGAACAAACCCGGCCGACCGGAGTTATCGTGCTCTCCCCAAATCGCGGCGATGACCAGGGCGGGCGCCTTGGCGAAGTTCTCGACCAGATACGCCGACGAGCTGAAGACGTGTTCCTTGCCGTGCCCGCTGCCTTCGAGGCGGTCCGCGACGTTGATCATGAAGTCGCCGTTTCGTCGGTAGATCTCGCCGCACTTCTGCTTCGTCGCTTCGTCGCGGATGACGATCCAGCGGCGACTCGCGTCGTTACCGCCGCTCGGTGCCTGCTCGGCGATGTCGATGCAATCGAAGATGATCTGGTCGCAAACGTCGCGGTCGAAGTCGAGACGCTTGCGCACGGTGCGAGTCGTCGTAAGCAGCCGGTCGATCTCGGCGACGTCGAAGGGTGTGTCTGTCATGGTTCTTCCCGGTCAGCCGTGATGGGCACGGGCCGCCTTCGCGAGCTCGCGCAGATCGGCGCGTTCGTCGTCGGTCAAAACATCGAGGTCGGCGGCGTGAAGCCGATCGGTGAGGGCCTCGGCTTCCTCGCGAACCTCGGCCAGGCTGCTCGTATCGGGGTACGGCTCGGGCCAGCCGAACATTTTGGCGTTCCAGTCGCCGGCAGGCCCCGACAGGATGGCTTCGAGTGGGCCGAGGCCCGCAGCTTGGATCGCAATGCAGTGCCGACTGAACCGCAGCTCACGCATCACCTGTGCGAGCTGGAACGTATGCGCCGGGCCCGGTTCGGCGGGGCGGGGCATGTCGCGCCAGCCGACGAACATCGGTGCACCGAGCGGCGATGCCGAATCGACGACCGTTGTGAGGATCTCGCCGAGCCGCTCGACACCGTCGAGGCCTGCGAGGCGCTCGGCGCCCCATTCCTGACAGATGCGGGTGTAGATCGCCGCGCCTTCGGCTGGCGTCTTTACGGCGCGCCCGTCGGCCACCATCGTCCGCATCAGGTGGGGCTCCCAAAAGTAGGCGGCGCTCACCACGGCATCGGGTGGGCAGTCGCCGAGGACGCCGAGTCGGCCAACGGCGTAGGCGCCACGGCCGGGGGCGTCGAGTCCGAGGGCTGCGGCCTTGGCGGTGGTGGATTCGTCCAGCAACCAGGCCATGGCCAAGATGCCGATCGATCCCCGGAGGCTTCGCGCAACGGTCATGCTGTTCATGCCGGTCAGTCTCTCACGTCGCTCCCGTCGACCTCCAAGAACGGCAATCCGTTCGGACATTCGTTGAGTGGGATTTTCCAGAACCGCACACTTCGGCCGATTGTTCGGCCCCGACCGCACGACCAGCCACCCAGAGGTCGAGTCAGAGAGCGAGGCGGTACGGCGAGGGTCAAGATCAGGCTGTCGGTGGTGGTCGGAGTTGACGATGTCGTATCGAGCCCTCGGTGATCGATACCGACTCGTGCACGTCACCGTTTTGCTCGCGGAACCCCGACCTGATCTCGGTGGTGACGACCGAAGGGAGTGCGCTCGACGTACGCGAACCCGCGTCGCTGGAGTACACCGGCGACGACGTTCCGTTCGGCGAACACCATCTCGATGACTGACCTGCGACGTAGGGTCGCAGGCGTGTTCGACTCGATCGTGACCGAGCGTCTGCGCCTGCGTCGGCCCTTGGCGTCCGATCTCGCTGCGATCCCCGAACCGATCGATGAAGACTGGTGGGTGCTCACCGTCGAGACCCTTGACGGCGGGCAGATCATCGGCGAGGTTTCGTTTACGCTCCAGTGCGAAGGTCGGGCGGCCGAGATCGGTTACGCCCTGGCCCGGGAGCATTGGGGCAACGGGTACGCCCACGAGGCGACCGGTGGCCTCGTCGACTGGCTGTTCTCGGACTCGAACCGCACCCGAATCAGCGCAATCCTGCACCCCGAAAACCATCGTTCGGCTCGCGTCGTCGAACGGCTCGGCTTTGTGCACGAGGGCCATACGCGCCTGTCGGGGTGGGCCGGCAACGAGAACACCGACGACTGGGTGTACGGCATCACCCGCACCGACTACGACGCATGGCGTGCGCGTCCGACCGGGCCACCCGAACGCGTGATCCTGGAGGAGATGACTTGGGACAAGGTCCGTCCGATCATTGCCCTCTCGACCCACAAGAGCCAGGAACGCATGGTGAGCCCGAACGCCGTCTCGCTCGCCGAGGCCTACCTGCCCGAGCCCTACGGCGGTAAGCCGGTGACCCCCTGGCTCCGGGCGGTCATGGCCGATGGCGAGCCCGTTGGATTCGTGATGCTCGACACCGCAGCAGAGAGCGGCTCCCGGCCGTATCTGTGGCGACTTATGATCGATCGACATCATCAGCGTCGTGGGATCGGACGCCGGGTACTCGACCTTGTGGTCGGGGCCGTTCGTGAGTGGGGGCATCGCGAACTCGACGTCTCGTACGTGCCCGGTGTTGGTTCCCCCGAGCCGATGTACCTCGGCTACGGCTTCGTCCCCACGGGCAGGGTCATCGATGGCGAGATCGAAGCGCGGCTCGATCTCGGTGACTCGTGACCGCCTCGGCCCGCGCCCAGACGTCGACCGACCGTCGTCTCGTCGCAACAATGGTCGTCGCCACGGTTGCGTGCGTGTACCCCGGTTTCCTCGTCGGGGCGGTGTCGGTCCAAGTCAGCGATGACTTCGGCGTGACGGCGGGCCACTACGGCTGGGCAATGAGCACGTACTTCCTCGCAGCAACTGCCACATCGATTTTTGGAGGACGGTTGGTACAGCGAATCGGGCCGCGGCGCCAACTCACTGGTTGTCTGTTGCTGACGATCGTCAGCCAGAGCCTGATCGCTGCCGCCGCGCAGTCGTTCTTGACGATGGTCTTGTTGCTGGCGGTCTGCGGTGCGGTGAACGCACTCAACCAGACCGCGGTGAACCTCGCACTCACCACCGCTCGACTGCCGCGGCTCGGCCTGGCGATCGCGCTCAAGCAGTCGGGGATGCCGTCGGCTGCGATGGTCAGCGGTGCCGCCGTCCCCGTGTTGGCCCTCACCCTTGGTTGGCGGTCGACCTTCGTTCTCGGCGTCATGCTCGCCTTGGTCGCCCTCGTGCTGGTGCAGTTGTTTGTTGATCTCGGCAGCATCGAGACGTTGCGATCCGCCCGACCTGCATCGTCGAGGCGTGCGCTCGGGTGGTCACTCGTTGGTGGCTCCTTCCTTGCGTTCGCAGCCGGCGGGCTCACGTCGTGGACGGTGGCGTCTGGCGTCGACGCAGGTCTGAGCGAGGGTTTCGCAGGCTGGATGCTCAGCCTCGGCGCTGCGTTCGGGATCGGTTGGCGACTGTTCTGGGGTGTGCGGACCGACGCGATGAACACGCGTCCGTACTCAATGGCAGCCGGTCTCGCTGCCCTCGGGTCGATCGGGACGTTGGGCCTCGCCTACGGTTCGGCCGGACTCCATATCGCGTCGACGTTCCTCGCCTTCGGTGCGGGCTGGGCTTGGCCGGTGTTCACCAACTTCGGCATCATGCGGGCCAACGGTGACGCTGCCGGTTCAGCGAGCGGGGTGACGCAGATGGGGATCTACCTCGGTGTGTTCGCCGGACCGCTCACGACGGGTTGGATGATCGACGAGCACGGCTTTGGCGCGATGTGGCTCCTCGTCGGAACGTGCATGCTCATCGGTGCTGCACTCACGTTCTGGATCCGCGAAGAGTTCTGAAATCAGCCGGCGATCGTTTCGTGCAGCTGCTGGGAGTGGAACGGTGCCGGTTTTGCGTCCTTGGCGCCGATGATGACCGTGGCCGGCAGGTCGATCGACCCGAGGACCCGCAGCCTGCCGAGGCGTGCCGTCGTGACGGCTGACCGTACGGTCGCCCGATGCTTCTTTCTAGGCTTGCGGCGTGATCGGTTCGGGAGAGTTCACGTTCGATGGCGAGGCCGTGCCGTTCGCCGCCGGTGAGCACCTTCTCACTGCGCTCCTCCGGGCCGGGCTGCACCCGACCGGCGGTGGAACGCTGTGTGCCGAGGGCCATTCGCCGCATTGTGTGGCTGAGGTCGACGGTGTCGCCTACGTCCACACGTGTCAGACGATCGCACGAGACGGGATGCTCGTGCGAGCACAGCCGATCGGCGATGCGCCGGTGTTGCCAAGTGTTGCCCCTTCCGTGCGTCCGGTCGTGGTTCGAAATGTCCACCACGACGTGTTGGTGGTGGGTGGTGGCGAGTCTGGCCGTGCCGCTGCGGCTTCGATCGGTGCGCCGATCGTCGACGCTGACGACGGAGGTGAGGTGATCGGGATTTATCCGGGTCCGATGGTCGTCGTCCGGACCGATGTGGGCATGGTCCACCATCACGTCGAGCGGGTGGTGGTGGCGACCGGCGTACTGCCGCTCCTGCCCGTCTGCCCCGGGAACGACCTCATGGGGTTGTACACACCGAAGCTTGCCGAACGGCTGATGGCCGCGGGCGTCGATCTCGGTCGAACCGTGACGGTCGTCGACCCCCCGCAGCGTTTCGAGGGTGGGGGCCGGGTGAGTGCGGTCGTGGTCGGCGACGAGCGGATCGAGTGCGATGCGGTGATCGTCGACATCGGGACAACACCCAACGACGTTCTCGCGCGGATGGGCGCGGGACTGGCCGTCGACGTTGTCGGCGGTGCTGCCGTGGTCGCCACACCACCGCTGTGCCCCGCCGAAGGAATGGTCTGTCCGTGCAATCAGACGACGATGGCCGGGCTCGCCGATGCCTGGGAACGCGGGTTCACCAGCATGGAGCTACTCAAGCGCGCCAGCCTGGCCGGCACCGGTGTGTGCCAGGGCGCAGTCTGCTCGCCCTACCTTCAGAGCTTCATCGCTGATCGAACCGGCACGCTCGAAGCCCGGTTCACCGCTCGTCCCGTCGCTCGGCAGGCGACACTGTCGGAGATCGCCGCCGGTCGACACCACCCCGCCGTCCCCCGCACCTCGCTGCATGCGGTTCATGAGGCTGCGGGTGCCACGATGGACCGGCTCGGTGGCTGGTGGCGGCCCTGGATCTACTCCGACGTCGATGCCGAGTACGACGCGGTCCGCAACGCCGTGTCGATCGGGGACGTTGGCACGCTTGGCAAGTTCATCGTGTCTGGCCCCGATGCCGAGGCCGCCTTGCAACGGCTCGTTCCCACCGACGTTTCGACGATCGGTCCGGGCCGGAGCCGTTACATCTTGATGCTCGACGAACGCGGCTATGTCCTCGACGACGGCATGATCCTGCGCGAAGGCGAGGGTGAGCGCTTCTTCATGACCTTGACCTCAGGGGGCGCCAGCTTCGCCGAGATGTGGGTCCGTGATTGGACCGCGGACCTCGATGTTCGGTGGATGAATGTGACGATGGCGATGGGCGCAATCAACGTGACCGGCCCACGAGCGAGCGAACTCCTTGCCCGACTGGGATTCGAAGAACCACTGCCGATGCTGCACCACATCCACGCCGATGTCGCCGATGTGGCGTGTCGGGTCGTTCGACTGAGCTTCACCGGCGAGGTCAGCTTCGAATTGCATCATCCGTGCGCCCGTTCCGGCGAACTCTGGCAGGCTCTGCTCGATGCTGGTGCCGATCTCGGCGTGACGCCGCACGGGCTCGATGCCCTGTCGAGGCTGCGACTCGAGAAGGGCCACATCATCGTCGGCCAGGATTCCGACTACGACTCGACGCCGCGGCGTCTGCGCCACGACTGGATGGTTGACCTCGACAGCGGTGACTTCATCGGTCGACACGCCATCGAACGGACCAACCGGCTTGCACTCGACAAGCAGTTGGTGGGGCTCGAGGGCGACGGGCCGCCGCCGTTCGAAGGTGCAGTGGCCTGGAACTCGGACGGAACGTACGCCGGCTATGTCACCTCCGCCGCCTGGTCAGCGACGCTCGATCGGTCGGTGATGCTTGCGTGGATCCGCGCCGTCGACGGAGCGGTTCCCGACGAAGTTCTCGTCGAGGGCACGGTTGTCCGACGAGTCGAGTTGCCGTTCTACGACCCAAAGGGGGTGCGGGCTCGTGGCTGAGTTCGTCGTCGCCCGCGAACTCGTCGCCGCAGTGCGGATCGCCGCAGACCCCAATGCGCTCGACACTGCGGAATGGCCCGCTGACGCCACCGAGATGCGACTCGCCCCCGATGAAGTGTTGCTGCTCGACATGCTCGATGCGGCGGCTCCCGAGCCACATGCGATCGTGTTCCCCGACACCGGCTGGGTGCGTTTCGTTCTCTCGCCCGAAGACGGCGCTCGGCTCTTCGAGGGGGCAGCGACATGGCCACCCCCTAGCCTCGGGTTCGGTCAGGGCGCCATCGCCGGTATCCCGGCGAAAGTGGTCGTTGGACCCGAACGGTGGTGCATTGTCGTTCAGGCAGTGTTGGCCGACGACTTCGAGGATCGACTCGGGAGCGTGCTGACGTGAACGAGCATCCCGAGGCCGAGATCACGCTCCGGTGGAGCGAGCCGGAGGCCAGCTATGACGTCATCATCGTCGGGGGCGGAGGGCACGGGCTTTCGATCGCGTATCACCTGGCAACTCGTCACGACATCACCAGCGTGCTCGTTGTTGAAGCCGGCTACATCGGCGGTGGCAACAGCGGGCGCAACACGACCGTCATTCGCGCCAACTACGGCATCCCGGAGGCGGTTCGGTTCTACCAGCACTCGCTCGAGCGCTATCGACGCCTCGAAGAAGAAACGGGTCGGGCGATGATGCACGACCGCAAGGGACTGCTCTGGATGGCGCATTCCGAGGCAGGCGTTCGTCGGGAACGGGCGCGTGCTGCGGTGAACCAGGCATTTGGCGCCGAGACCACGTACCTCGAACCCGACGAGATTGCAGCGGCGTGTCCCGAAATCGATCTGGCCTGCGGCGGCGGTTTTCCAGAGGTCATGGGCGCGTCGTTCCACCAGGGTGCCACTGCTCGCCACGATCGTGTGGTGTGGGCACTTGCCGAAGGAGCGATGCGTCGTGGGGTGCACGTTGCGCCGCGAACGGCGGTAGTAGGACTCGTTCACGATGGGCGACGCATCGTCGGTGTAGAGACGTCGGCGGGGCGGATTGCGGCTGGCATCGTCGTCTCTGCAGTCGGTGGCAATGTCACGATGCTCGCCGACATGGCGGGCGTGCGGCTGCCGATCAAGACCCATCCGCTCCAGGCGTTCGTCACAAACCGCTACCAGCATCGATTCGACCCGATCGTCGCCTCCGGTGATCTCGGCTTCTACGTTTCCCAGACTGCTCGCGGTCAGATGCTGCTCGGTGCCGAGATCGACCGGCAGCCGAGCTATTCCCGAGGCTCCACCCATGATTTGTTGGCGTCGTTGTCGCATCGCGCCATCACCGTCCTGCCCTTCATGCGCGACCTGCGGGTGCTTCGTCAATGGACCGGGAGCTGCGACATGTCACCGGACTACTCACCGATCATGGGCGACACCGGTGTCGACGGATTCCTGATCACCACCGGCTGGGGCACGTGGGGGTTCAAGGCGATTCCCGCTGGTGGCGAATTCATGGCTCAACGCATCGCCACCGGTGTGGTGCCCGAATTGATGGCGCCGTTCTCGCTCGACCGGTTCGAACGCGACCGCACGCTGGCCGATCGCGGATCGTCGGGGACGCACTGATGAGCATGCGCGTCCTCTGCCCGCACTGCGGCCCGCGTTCGATCGAGGAGTGGGTCCACGGCGAGATTCCTGTCGTGCCCGACACGATCACCGACCCCGACGGGCGCGACATCGATCGTGGCTACATGCACACCAACCCACAGGGAGCCGTTCGCGAGGCCTGGTTCCACGCGTTTGGATGTCGCCGCTGGGTCACCGTGTGGCGCGATACCCGCACCGACGAGTGGATCGAGCCACCCGTCTGAGGGGGTGAGGTGGTTTCGGCCGAAGAAATCGTGGCCTGGATCGAGCCGAACATCGGCGTGGCTGCAATAGGCCGCCTAGCCTGACCCACGATGAAGGGTCTGACGACGATGCCGAAGCCGACTTCAGGTGATCTCGTTGCCGGTATCTCGGTCGCCTTGGTCGCCCTACCTCAATCGCTCGCCTATGCCGAGATCGCTGGCATGCCCCCGCAGTACGGCTTGTTCGCGTCGGCTCTGCCTCCGATTCTCGCCGCGTTTTTTGTCTCGTCGCGCTACCTGCAAACCGGACCGGTTGCCTTGACCGCGCTGCTGGCGTTCGGAGCCCTCGAACCGCTGGCAACGCCCCAGTCCGGCCAGTACATCGAGTTGGCGGCGTTGTTGGCGCTCCTCGTTGGGGTGTTCCGTGTGGCCCTCGGGTTGCTGCGCATGGGTGGGGTGGCGTACCTGCTGTCAGAGCCCGTGCTCACCGGGTTCACGACCGGTGCGGCGATCCTGATCTTGTCGAGCCAGCTGCCGAAGATCTTCGACGTTGCGACCGATGGTGACGGCGTGTTGGCCGACGCATGGCAGGCCATCACCTCCCCCGACGAATGGCAGACCGGGGCGATCGGCTTCTCCCTGTTGACACTTGGATGCATGTTCGGGGGCCGCCGACTCCACAAGCTCTTCCCGGGGGTCCTGGTTGCCGTCATCGCTGGCGTGATCGTTTCGGCGGTGACCGACTACTCCGGGAGCGTGGTCGGCGAGCTCGATGGCGGTTTCGTGTCGCTGACGTTCGACTTTCCGTGGGACCAGATCGGCGACCTCACACTCCCGGCGCTTGTCATTGCACTCGTGGGCTTCGCTGAGCCGTCATCGATCGCCCGAACGTTTGCGGCTGAAGAACGCGAGCCGTGGGATGCCAACCGCGAGATGGTTTCACAAGGTGTCGCGAACCTTGCGTCCGCTTTCTCGGGCGCATTCCCGGTCGGCGGTTCGTTCAGTCGAAGCTCGCTCAACCGCCTGGCCGGAGCAAACAGCGCCTGGGCAGGCGCGATCACCGGGACGTTCGTGCTGCTCGCACTGCCACTCACCCCTCTGCTGGAGGATCTTCCCAGCGCGATCCTCGGAGCGATCGTCCTCGGTGCGGTTGTCAAGCTCGTCGCAGTGGGCGAACTGGTGCGGCTGGTCCGACGCAATCTCCTGCAGGCCGCAGTGGGCATCGGCACACTGGTTGCCACGCTGGTCTCTGCTCCTCGGGTGGAGCGCGGGATTCTCGTCGGCGTTGCGCTCGCTCTTGGTAGCCACCTCTACCGCGAGCTTCAGGTCACCACGCCGAGCTCGCGCAACGGTGATGTTCTCACCGTCGCACCCGAGGGGGTGCTGTGGTTCGCCACGATCCCGAATATCGAGCGGCTCATTCGCCTTGAGATCGCTGAGCACCCCGACATCGCGACCGTGGTCCTCGATCTGGGTGGTGTCGGCCGCATGGATTACTCAGCGGCTGCAGCGCTTCGCCGCCTCGTCGAGGAGATCAGCACCACCGTCAACGCCGTGTCCGTTGAGATCATCAATGTTCGCCAAGGCGCGGCACGCGGTGCTGCGCTTCATCTCGAGGATTGAGCGCTACCAGACCACTGGGCCGGTGGTACCGAGTGCCGTTCCTTCGGTGCGGACACCCTTTTCGGTCAACTCCGGCCCGATCTCCCGCCACAGTTTCGGCAGCTTGTAGTGCACCACACGGGGGAACAGATGGTGGAGCGCGTGATGGTCGTGACCGCGGGTGATGAGCGTTGATCCGGGGAACGTCGCAACGCGAGTGTCGACGTAGCGGCCGATCTTGCCGTCGGCAGGGTGATGCGGGTACCAGGCGAAGATGAACGCCAACCACCAGATCACGAAGGTGCTCGGAACGAACCACAGCCAGAGGGCTTCCCAGCCGAAGCCCATGGCGAATGTGGCGATCAGCGCAATGGTGCGCATCAGCCAGAATCGAAACGTGTAGCGATCCTCCTCCCGGCTGCGTTTGAGGCGAGCACCTTGGACCTTGATCACCTTCGGGAGCAGGATCCGTGCCGGTGGAACGAAGGCGAACAGCGGGAGAAACGTGTTGATCAGGGTCCCGGCGTAGAGCTTCGGGAGCAGTTCGCGTTTGGTGCCGTGGACGAAGAAGTCGGGGTCTTTCGCTGGGTCGTTGGTGAAGGCGTGGTGCTTCATGTGGGAGATCCGGTGCCCTCGATAGGAGAAACCGACCCAGAACGACGACGTCATGCCGACGATTTCCTCGCCCCAGCGAGCCGTCGAGACGTCACCCCAAACATTGCCGTGGGCGGCCTCGTGCAACGGCATGTAGAAGGTTGTCGCGATCACGAAACTCGCAAGTGCGCCGAGCCACAGGGGAACAGGACCGGAGATCGTTGCGACCACGAGTGCGATCCAGACTGCGCTGAAAGACAGCCAGGTGACGATGAGTCGCACCGCAATACCGCCGCGGTACGGCGCAACCTTTCGTCGCTCGTCGCGACGTTCGATCCGCAACTGGTCGGAAGTGTTGGACATGCTGCCAGCTTACAGTGTAAGTCGGCGGCTGGGGAAGATCACTCGAACGGCCGCTCGTCCCACCATGGCATGCTCGGAGGCAGCTGACTGCTCGGCTTGCCCTCGAAGTGGGCGGGACGTTTCTCGAGAAAGCTGGCGACACCTTCTGCGGCATCGGGTCCGGCACCGAGTTCCTGCACCATCCGGCTGTCGACCTTGTGGGCCTCCATCGGGTGGTCGGCCCCGAGCATCCGCCACAGCATTTGGCGGGTGGTCGACACCGACAACGGTGAGGTTTCCTCGGTAAACGTCCGGGCGAGTTCGCGGGCGGCGGGGAGGAGTTCGTCAGGAGCGTGGAGGCTGCGCACCAGGCCGGCGTCGAGGGCCTCGGCAGCCGAGAACACCCGACCGCTGTAGGTCCATTCGAGCGCGCGGCTGATTCCGACGACGCGCGGGAGGAACCAGCTCGAGCACGCCTCGGGCACGATGCCGCGACGAGCGAACACGAACCCGAACTTCGCCTCGGTCGAGGCAAGCCGGACGTCCATTGGCAGCGTCATGGTGACCCCAACACCGACGGCGGCACCGTTGATTGCGCCGATGATCGGTTTGACCGACTCGTAGATACGCAGCGTGAGCTGGCCTCCACCGTCGCGTTGAACCTTCGGCTTGGCCGAACCGTCGCCGACGTTGGCCGAATAGTCGAACGTGGCGCTGCCGCCCGAGAGATCGGCGCCTGCGCAGTAGCCGCGACCTGCCCCAGTCCAGATCACGGCCCGAACATCGTCGTTGGCATCGGTGTGGTCGAGCGCGGCCATCAGCTCACGGCGCATCGACTCGTTCATGGCGTTGAGCTTGTCGGGCCGGTTTAGGGTGACTGTGGCGACGCCGTCCTCGATCTCGAAGACGATGTTGTCGAAGTCGGGCGTGGTCACTCGGCGGAGCCCTCGACGATGAATGAGGCGGTGGTAGCGGTGGAGCCGCCGATGTTGAGTGTGGCGACCCGCTTCGCTCCGTCGACCTGGTACCCGCCTGCCGTGCCGGTGACCTGCTTCATCGAGTCGACCAACATGCGGGCGCCGGTGGCGCCGACGGGGTGACCGCCGCCGATGAGGCCACCGCTGGCGTTCACGGGCATCTTGCCGTCTCGTTCGAGCCAGCCTTCTTCGACTGCCTTGAACGATTCGCCGGCTGCGGTGATGCCGAAATGATCGATCGCGAGGTACTCCGACGGCGTCATGCAGTCGTGGGTCTCGATTGCGTCGAGGTCGTCGGTGCCGCTGATACCGGCACGTCCGAATGCATCAGTGATCGCCCGCCTCACGTGGGGCATGACGTACTCGCTGTCGGAGCTCCGCTCGAACTTTTGGTCGATCGGTAAGCCGACGGTGGTGTGGCCCCAACCCACGATGCGAGCCTTTGGCTTGTGACGCCTTGACTCGAGCCAGCGGTCGCTCACCAAGACCACACCGGCTGCGCCGTCGGTGATCTGGGTGACGTCGTTGCGCCGGAGCCGACCTTCCACAACCGGGTTGGCGTGGTCGTCGTCGCTGAAGGACTCGGGGGTGAGGTTCCACATCCGGGTCTGCGCGTTTGGGTTGTCTTGGGCGTTGCGGAGGTTGAGTTCGCCGATCGCCCGCAGATGCTCGTCGTTGATCCCATAGCGCCGGTCGTATTCGTTGGCGACGCGGTTGAAGGCGTAGGGCCAGAAGAACTCGACCCCCTCGGTCTCGTGGCCGACCCATGCAGCTGCGGTCTGCACGGCCGCGGCTTGGGCGCCCGGCATGTTCTTCTCCTGCTCGACGCCAAGCACGAGCACACAGTCGTAGCGGCCGGCCTCGATCTCGGCCATTGCAGCAAGCGTGGCCATCGACGAAGAAGCGCAGGCTGCCTCGTGTCGCATCGCCGGCACGCCCCACAGCTCGGGGATCACCGTGGCCGGCATCGCTCCGAGATGGCCCTGCCCGTTGTAGAGCTGGCCGAACGCATTGCCGACATGGATCGATTCGATGTCGGTGGCATCGATGCCGGCATCGGCGAGAACCGCTTCGATCGCTTCCTTCGTGAGGTCGCTCACGTCCTGGTCCTGCTTCGCAATGTTGCGGGCGAAGTCGGTTTGATGGCCGCCGAGAATTGCAGTCACTGTTCGCTCTCTGTTGTCGCTGGCTGCCGCCAGATCTGTCGGAGTTCAGGTTTGACGACCTTGCCCACGGGGTTGCGGGGAAGCGCGTCGAGGTATTCGAGTCGTTCGGGCAGCTTGTAGCTGGCGATCTCATATTCGCGCAGGTGGGCGATGAGTTCGTCAAGCGATGGAGGTTCGCCGTCGGGGCCCGCTACGGCGAACACGCCCACCTTCTCGCCCAGATCAGGGTGAGGGAAGCCGACGGCGGCGCATTCGACGATGGCAGGGTGGTCGGCGACCAACGCCTCGACCTCGGCCGCGCTGATGTTCATGCCGCCACGGATGATGATGTCCTTGGCCCGGTCGACGAACTTCAGCAACCGAGGCGGGTCGTCGCCGGTGACGTACTCGAAGAGGTCGCCGGTGCGGTACCAGCCGTCGGCGTCGAATTCGGCCCCATCGCTCCCGACATAGCCGTCAAAGACGGTGATGCCTCGGAAGCGCAACTCGCCGATGGTTCCCGCTCCGGTGATCGTTGTCTCGTCCTCGAGGTCGACCAGTTTGATCTCGACACCGGGCCGGTCGGGGACCGGAAAGTAGCGGGCCCGCTCGGTCGGATCGGGTACGGCCTCCATCGTTGACAGCAACGCGGCGCCTTCGTTCGACCCGAACACGTTGGCGATCTCGATGCCGCGGTCCTGCCATCCTTGGACCATCCACGGATCGAGGGGTGCTGAGCCAGAGGAGATGGTGCGGATGTTCGACAGGTCGAGCGAGTCGAGCAGTTCGGTGTTGCCCAACAGCATGTTCAGCGCAGCGGGCGGCACGACCGTGTAGGAGATTCGCTCACTCACGAGCTGCCCGAGGAAAACCTGGAGGTCCAGAGGCTGATGCAGGGCCAGGAATGCACCGACCTCGGCCCATGGCACGAGCATCCCGCCGATCCCTGCCATGTTCACGACTGGGAACGGACACAGGATGCGGTCGGTTGCAGAGATCCGTAGTTCGTTAACCTGAAAACTCGACGATGCCATCCACTGGCCATGCGTCCGCGGGACCCCTTTGGGCGTACCGGTGGTGCCCGAAGTCCAGCAGATTGTGGCGCGAGTCTCGGCGTCGACCGAAGCAGACCTGATGGGTGGTCCGGGCTTCGTCGACGGCGACGAGATTGCCATCATTGCGTACTCGCCGAGCGTCGCCGTGGCGGAGTCGACCTGGTCGGGTCGGTCGGGTCGGTTGGTCGTGACGAAGACGTCGAATCCGGCGGTCTCGACTCCGTGGCGGAGTTCGTGGGCGCGGTGCTGAATCGGGAACGGAACGGCCACGGCACCAAGCCTGAAGCAGGCGAGAATCGTGATCGGGAGCTCGACGACGTTCGCAAGCTGGATCCCGACCGGCACGCCAGGACCGACCCCGAGCTCAGCGAGGGCGGCTGCTGTCCCGTCGACTCGGGCGTCAAGTTCCGACCAGGTCAATCGGACCGGTTCGCCACCGTCGACCGACACGCGATTCGGTGCGTCGGCCAACGCCGCCTCGTCGGGTCGGGCGGCGACGGCGCAGCGGACGAGATCGTCGATCGATGTCGGCTCGGTCATGAACGCCAGCCTGCCAGAGATGGCGCTGCTCGTCCCTATGCGCAAACCTAGGGGTCATGCAGGTCCAGTTGGTCAACGAGGTGCATGGTGGGCTTCCACTCGACGACGATCATCCGTATCGCACGGGTGTGTGGCGTCCGCAGTACCGCGAGTACGACGCCTGGGACCTCGACGTCGAGGGGGAGATCCCTGACGATCTGGCCGGGACGTACCTTCGCAACACTGAAACAGCTGTCTTCGAACCGATCAGGCGGTACCACCCGTTCGACGGCGATGCGATGCTGCATTCGATCTCGTTCGGCGGGGGCGAGGCCCGGTACTCGAACCGCTTCGTCCGCACCGAAGGGTTCCTTGCCGAGCAGGAAGCCGGCCGCTCGCTGTGGGCGGGCATCACCGAACATCCGTCGAACGCGGTCGCTGATCATGGCTGGGGAGCGCGGTCGATGATGAAGGACAACGCCTCGACCGACGTGATCGTTCACCGGGGTGAAGCGTTGGCGAGCTTCTACCAGTGCGGTCAGCTCTATCGTCTCGACCCGCACACGCTCGAGACGAAGGGCACCACCCGCTGGGACGACTGGTTCCCGGCCGAGGGGGTGTCGGCCCACAAGCGAGTCGACGAGCACACCGGAGAGCTGTTGTTCTTCAACTACAGCGTCGAGGCGCCCTACATGCACTACGGGGTGATCGACTCCGATGGCCATGTCGCCACCTATATCGACGTCCCGTTGCCGGGGCCTCGTCTTCCCCACGACATGATGTTCACCGAGAACTATTCGATCCTGAACGATCTTCCGCTGTTTTGGGACCCGGAGGCGTTGGCAAACGGCTACTACTCCAACGTGTTCCGGCGCGATCTTCCGAGTCGGTTCGCGATCGTGCCCCGGCACGGCACCACCGACGACATCCGGTGGTTCGAGGCTGATCCGACGTTCGTGTTGCATTGGACGAATGCGCACGAAGACGGTGACGAGGTCGTGCTCGACGGCTTCTTCCAGCACAACCCGACTGCCCGCGGTGTCGACCGCAGTGCAGCGGTCAACCCGCATCACAAGGGGTTCGAGACGCTGGACATGAACGTGTTGCAGGCTCGCCATCACCGCTGGCGGTTCAACCTGGTCACTGGTGAGACGAAGGAGGAGTCGCTCAGCGATCGGTGCCTCGAGTTCCCGATGATCAACGGGCAGCATCTGGGTCGCCCGTACCGCTACAGCTACAGCGCACGCTGCTCGCACGGCCTTTTCGCCTTCGACGGTCTGGTGAAGCAAGACCTCGAGTCGGGGGTCGAGGAACTCTGGGCGGCCCCTGCGGGCACGTTCGTCTCTGAAACGGTCGTTGCGCCGAAGCTCGGTTCAAATGCCGAGGATGATGCCTACCTGTTGACGTTCTCGTCCGACATCGTCAACGACGAGTCGCACTGCGAGATCTTCGATGCCAGCGATCCGACCGCCGGTCCGATCTGTCGGGTCAAGCTGCCCGAGCGCATCTCCAGCGGCACTCACGCCACCTGGGCCCCGCAGAGCCGGCTGGGCTGAGCGCTAGTCGGCCGGGAAGGCGACCTCGTCGAGGTACCAGTCGACGAGGTCGTGACAGCGGCGCGAATTGGCGGCCTGCCTCTTGCGCATCTCGGCGATCATGTCGTCGGCGATGATGCCGACCTCGTCGAGGTATGTCGGCGGGCTATCGCGGAGAAAGCCCTCGACGTGGGGGACGTCGACTTCGGGGTGAAACTGGGTGCCCACGCTTCGACCGATGCGGATCAGTTGTGTCGAGGACTCGTTGCGGCCGAGGACCTCAGCACTGGGTGGTGGGTGGAAGCGATCATGGTGCCACTCGAACCACGGCCCGTCGCCGATGACGTCAGGAGCGCCGTCGAGTGGTTCGACGTCGTACCAGCCGACCTCGATGGTGGGCGAGACTTCGACCGAGCCGCCCATTGCGTCGGCGATCAGCTGGCCCCCAAAACAGACGCCCAGCACGGGCTGGTTGCGCTCGATCGCCGCGCGAATGTCGGCGATCTCGTTATGAATCCAGGAACTGATCTGGTCCTTGTCGGTAAGTGATCGGATGGAACCCATCACGACGATCAGGTCGAAGTCCTCGAATGCAGGCCAAGGGATGAACGCTTGGGGCCGGTCGTAGTCGTCGGTTACCACGTGGGTGTGGAGGTGGTATCCGCGTTCGGCGAGACGGATACCCACCTGCCCCGACGGGCCATCGGGCTCGTGGGCGATGACGAGGGCTCTGCGAACGGGCTGACTCACAGATCGAACCATACGTGGGCCTGGCCGGTCCCGGCGACGGCCTCGTAGGCGCCGAACTGTTCACCGGTAGCCGTGCAGGCCGCACCGCCGAGTGCTCCGAGCATCGTGAGGTAGTGCCCGAAGAATCCCTCGGGCGCGAACTGTCGGAACTTGGGGAGAAAGTCGAGCACGGCGGCGTGGTCGCCGCGAGTGAGCCACTCGAGCACCTGGCGATCGGCGGTGGCCGCTTCGGGGGTTCGAATGTGCTGGTCGGGATCGGCAGCTTCGTGGTCGCGAAATTCCCGCAGCGGCCAGAACCGGTGGCTCAGCCCGCCACTGGCCAGGATGACGACGCGTCGGTCAAGGGTCGCCACGGCGTCGGCGAGCAGCTGGCCGAAGAGCAGGAAATCATCAGCCTCGGCGGTCTGGCAGATGCCGGTCGACACCCACCGTTCGTCACCCTGCAGGAATTCCAGCAGGTTGACGGTGGGGTAGTGGACGGGCAGGTACTCGTCGTCAATCGCCGTGATCCAGGTGTCGTTACGGCTCTCGGACTGCGCTGCCCACGCCTCGGCGAGCTCTCGGTCGCCGGGCATGTCGTAGGGAACTTGGCGCATCCCGCGGGGGAGCTCATCGGAGGTGAATCGGCCGGCGCGATGGTCGCGTGCGTCGACGATGTGTTCGATGGTCGTGAACCAGTGGGTGTCGATCACGACGATCGTGTCCGCCCCGAGGGGCTCGAGCTTTTCGGCACGGAGCTGATGAAGTCCGGCGTGCAGCGTCGTGTCGTTGCCGTGGTTCATCTCGCGCCGGATGGCTTCGGGCAAAACGAGGGTGGGAACGTGCGACACGAGCCCGGCTCCGATAATTGCTCCCATGGTCTGCTCCTGAATCTCTGCTGTTGGTGTGATCCGGCGCTGGCCTATGCGATCACGCGGACCGGCATCCGTTTGATGCCGGCGATGAAGTTCGAGCGCAGGTGGGCGATGTCGCCGGCTGGCTCGAGTCGATCGACCCGCTTCATCAGTTCCTCGAAGACCAGGCGAACCTCCATGCGGGCCAACCATGCGCCGAGACAGAGGTGGGGTCCGTTGCGCCCGAACGCCATGTGATCGTTTCTTGGTCGGGCCATGTCGAAGCGGAAGGGGTTGGCGAAGCTGTCTTCGTCGTGATTGGCGGAGTTGAACCACATGGCCACCTTGTCACCGGCCCTGATTTTTTTGCCGCCGAGTTCGGTGTCGACGGTGGCCGTGCGGCGGAAGTGCATGGTCACTGCGCTTGTCCGAAGTACTTCTTCGACCGCGTTCACCATCAGGTCCGGTCGACCCCGCAGGCCTCGCCAGAGCTGCGGGTGGTTCATCATCGTCCAGACTCCGTGCGTCATCGTGTAGCGCGTGGTGTCGTTGCCAGCGGCCACGAGCAGGGTGAAGAAGTTGTTGAACTCGTGATCGGTGAGGGGCACGCCGTCGATGGCGGGCTCGAGCAGTTGGCCGATGATGTCGTCGTGCGGGCAGCCGCGACGTTTCTCGGCCTGCTCCTGGGCGAACTGGAAGATCTCGATCGCTGCGGGGGAGCGGAACGGGACCATGCGGAACTCATCGGTGTCGACGAGGTCGACCGGGTAGTCGGTGAAATCGGGATCGGTATTGCCGAGCAGGGCGTCGCCCCAGGTGACGAGCTTGCGGCCGTGCTCGTCGGAGGTGCCGAGCAGCTTGCCGAGCATGCGCATTGGGAGCTCTTCGGCGATGTCGTGGACGAAGTCGAACTCGTCGTTTTGTAAGGCGCGCTCGATGACCTCGGCGGCAAGGGACCGGATCGGCTGCTCGAAGGACTCGACCGTCCGGCGGGTGAAACCCTTGTTGACGAGCCGTCGGTAGCGGGTGTGCTCCGGTGGATCCATTTCCATCATCGTCTTTCGCGCTGCGTTCTCTTCGGCGTCCATCTCTTCGAGGCGGATACCTTGCGCAGAGGTAAAGGTTTCGACGTCGCGACTGACGTGCAGTGCGTGGTCGTATTTGGTGACCGACCAGAATCCTGACCCGTCGGCCTCGGGGGTCCAGTGGACGGGGTCGTCCCTACGGAGCCGGGCGAAGGTCGCGTGCGGGACCCCGTTGGTGTAGGTGTCGTGCGACGTGATATCGGCGTCGTCGGGGCCGAGGTCGGCGAGGTAGTCGTCGACGAACGTGGCGCTCTCTGCCATGTCTGCCACTCTAATCGTTTGGTACCAAACGATTAAGCCAGGCCGGGTGAATGGTCGTTGCGTCCGAGGACCTCACGTCGCCAACGGGTTCGGGTGGGCGACGATTGTCGTTCCGGCGTGCATCGACTGGCCGACCTGGCGGAAATAGCCGCCGATGATCTCAAAGGGCGCGAGACGGGTGAGTTCCTCGGTGGGCGAGTCGAGGAGTTCCAGCGTGGCGTCACCTCCGAAGACAGGGCCGGTTTCTGCGTCGTACCCGCTCATGGTCACGAGCTCGTCGAGGGAGTCACGGCCGTCCATCTCGATCGCCGGCATCTGGCGGCTGTGCAGCATCGGGTGACCGTTCACGAAACCGGGCGAATCGGCCGTTCCGGTGATTGTGAAGGTTGCGTTGGCGAGTCGGCGACCGAACGTCGACAGTGTGGCGCCGAATCGCCCGCCCGGCTCCAGGCGGGGCCCCGCCTTGCCGTACGTCACCGGCTTCGTCATCCACATCTCGCCGAGTTTCTTCGGGTAGCCCTGTACGTGCCCGCGCGACATGGCGAAGTCCTTGTCGACCCAGATGTAGGCGGCCCGGCTGTAGGTGATGCCGTCATGCTTGCAGCGCACCACGAGGAACGTCTCGTTGTACTGAGCCCGGGCCGGGTCGAGGAGTTCCTCGAACGAATCCGAGCAGCTTTGCCACCAAGCCCAGATCAGCGCACATGCGCCGGGGTCGTCGTCGGCGAGGTCGAAGCCGTCGGGGAGGAGCTCGGCGACGTTGGCTTCATCGGTGCGGAATTCGACCGTCAGCATGTCGCCGGAGTAGTGCCAGGGCGGGTCGGGGAGAACGGTGCCTGCTCCGGTGGGCGTGCGGGGATACGTGAAGCCCTTGAGTTCGGCCATGGCGGCACCGTAATTCGTTCGGGCCCAAACGATCAACCGGGTCGGCGAGGTCGGCGCGCCCGAGTAGGCACCTGCTGGGTGATCCCTCGGGAAGATGTGCACGGCGAGGGTGACGCCACCATCAAGGGTCTGGGAACATGCAGGACGTGTCCTACACCTCTGATTCCAAGCCCCAGGACTTTGACGACATTCGGACTGAAGTTCGCCGACTCTGCGACAAGTACGGTAACGAGTACTGGCGCGGTCTCGAGCCGGACAACTATCCGACCGAGTTCGTAACGGAGCTCACCGATCAGGGCTGGCTTGGCTCCCTGATCCCCGAGGAGTACGGAGGCGGGGGGCTAAGCCTCGCTGGCGCATCGGTGATCCTCGAGGAGATCTCGGCGAGTGGAGGCAATCCGTCGGCCTGCCACGCACAGATGTACGTGATGGGCACGCTGCTCCGCCATGGTTCTCGCGAACAGAAGCAGCACTATCTCCCCCAGATCGCTGACGGCCGAAAGCGACTTCAGGCATTCGGCGTGACCGAGCCCACCGCCGGCTCCGAGACCACGGCCATCTCGACCCGAGCAGTTCGCGATGGCGATGTGTGGCGCATCAACGGGCAAAAGATCTGGACCAGCCGAGCTCGTCAATCCGACCTCATGATCTTGCTCGCTCGCACGACCCCCGCCGACGAGGTGACCAACCGGGTCGAAGGGTTGTCCGTCTTCATCGTCGAGATGCGAAACGAGTCGGGTGAACTCATCCCCGGTCTGACCATCAACCCGATCGCAACGATGATGAATCACAACACCAACGAGGTGTTCTTCGACAATGTCGAGATCCCCGCCGAAGCGCTCATCGGCACCGAAGGCATGGGGTTCCGGCAGATCCTCGACGGCATGAACGCCGAGCGGATCCTGATCGCCGCCGAGTGCATCGGCGACGGCCGGTTCTTTCTCGACCGGGCCAGCGACTATGCCAATGAGCGGCATGTGTTCGGCCGACCGATCGGCATGAACCAAGGGGTGCAATTCCCCCTTGCGAAGGCGTACGCCAACCTCCGAGCCGCTGATCTCATGCGCTGGCAGGCCGCCAACCTGTTCGACCGAGGCGAGTCGTGCGGTGCGGAGGCCAACATGGCGAAGATGCTGGCGTCGGAGGCGTCGTGGGAAGCTGGAAACGCCGCTGTGCAGACGTTCGGCGGCTTCGGATTCGCTGAGGAGTACGACATCGAGCGCAAGTTTCGTGAAACCCGCCTCTACCAAGTTGCCCCGATCAACAACAATCTTGTCCTGGCCTTCGTTGCCCAGAAGTGCCTCGGCCTGCCCAAGAGCTACTGAGAACGACATGACCTGGCAACTGACCGACGAACAACTCGATATCCAGGCCGAGGCCCGGTCGCTGGCCCAGGTCGTCATCGGGCCGCGTGCCGCCGAAGTCGATGAGTCCGAACAGTATCCGTGGCACAACGTCGATGCATTGCAGCAGGCCGGCTTCACCGGCATGTGTATCCCCAGCGAATACGGCGGGGCCGGGCGGTCGATCCATGACGCCGTCCTGGTGGTCGAGGAGATGGCGAAGGTCTGCGGTGTCACCGGCCGCATCGCGGTCGAAGCGAACATGGGAGCCATTTCTGCGGTGATGACCTACGGCACCCATGAACAGAAGCGACTCGCTGCCGAACTCGTGCTCGCCGGAGACAAGCCTGCAATCTGCATCACCGAACCGGGGGCCGGCTCCGCTGCGTCGATGATGACGACGCGTGCCGATCGAAAGGGCGACGGGTTCGTACTCAACGGCACAAAGCACTGGATCACCGGCGGATCGGTCAGCCGTCTGCATTTGATCTTCGCCCGCGTCTTCGATGAGGACGGAGCCGAGGAAGGCATCGGTGGTTTCCTCGCAATCCGTGACGAAACCGAGGGCCTTTGCTTCGGGCGCCGCGAACCGACGATGGGTCTTCGGGCGATCCCGGAGATGGAAGTCATCTTCGAAGACATGTACGTCGGCCCCGACATGGTCGTGATGCCTCCATCTGGGCTTCGCCGTGGTTTCGCCGACCTGATGAACGCGTACAACGCGCAGCGCGTCGGTGCCGGGACGGTGGCACTGGGCATCGCCCAGGGTGCGTACGAAGAGGCACTCGCATTCTCGAAGGAACGTGAGCAGTTCGACCGACCGATCGCGGAGTTCCAGGGTCTGCAGTGGATGCTCGCCGACATGAGCGTGAAACTCGAAGCCGCCAGGAGTCTCACCTATCGAGCTGCCGCGTCGCGAGGCCCGGACGGGTCTGCCTTCCCTGATCCGACCCTCGCCGCCCAGGCGAAGATCTTCACGTCGGAGACTGCCATTCAGGTCGTGAGTGACGCCTTGCAGGTGCATGGCGCTGCCGGTTACTCGCGACGCAACCCGCTCGAGCGGATGTATCGCGACGTCCGGATGTTCACGATCGGCGGCGGAACGGCACAGATCCTCCGCACGGTCGTGGCCGGCCGAATCCTCAACATGAAGCTGCCACAGACACGTGGCGGGTTTTTGCCCGAGGACAGCTGATGGCCGCGCCCCTCGACGGGATCATCGTGCTCGCTGTGGAACAGGCGATCGCTGCTCCGTTCTGTACCCGGCAGCTCGTCGACCTCGGGGCTCGGGTCCTCAAGATCGAACGGCCTGGCTCGGGTGACTTCGCTCGTGACTATGACACGACCGTCGACGGCAGCTCCGCGTTCTTCGTGTGGGGGAATCGAGGCAAGGACAGCCTTGAGCTCGACCTGAAGGACACCGGTGATCGGGCCACGCTCGAGTCGCTGCTTGCAGGGGCCGACGTGTTTATCCAGAACCTTGCACCTGGTGCTGCTGAACGGGCCGGTCTGCTCGCCCATCAAGTACGAGATCGACATCAGGCGATCGTCGCCTGTGGCATCAGCGGTTACGGACTTGGCGGCCCCCGCACCGACGACAAGGCGTACGACCTCGCGATTCAGGCGGAGGCCGGAGCTATCTCGCTCACCGGCTCGGAGGAGGCGCCGAGCAAGGTCGGCTTCTCCGCCGCCGACATCGCCAGCGCCATGTACGCGCTGTCGTCGATCCTCGCAGCGCTGTATCGCCGCGCGCAGACGGGGGAAGGGGCCACCATCGAATTGTCGATGCTCGAGTGCCTCGCCGAATGGACCGCAGCGCCCACATACGGTGCTGTCGGACGTGATGCTCGGCCGGTCCGGGCCGGCCACCGCCACGCCACGATCTCGCCCTACGGCATCTATCCACTGGCCGACGGCAGCGAGATCGTGTTGGCCGTTCAGAACCGGACCGAATGGGAGGCGCTTGCGTGCGAGGTGTTCGGCATGCCCGACCTCGTGACTGATGAGCGGTTCTCGACCAACGAGGCGCGTGTCAGCAATCTCGAAGCGTTCGAACCGCTACTCCGCGCTGGTCTTGCGTCGGTACCGGCCGAGGAGATGCTCGGCCGTCTGCGAATCGCTCGGATCGCTGTCGGTCGAGTCAACGACCCGCTCGCTGTCTGGGAACACGAGCAGCTTCGAGCCCGTGATCGTTTCATCACCACCGAACTACCGACCGGTCGGGCCGAGACGTATCGGCCCCCGTTCAACATCGACGACACGCCCGACGCACATCCGGTGGTACCTGCTGTCGGGCAGCACGATCTCGGGTTGCTCGACGAGCTTCGTCGGCGAGCCGACTGACGCCCGGCTGAAGGTGTGCCGAAGCCCCCGGTTCGGCTACCTTCGATTTCTGCGGCTACCGAAGCCTCACCGCCCAAAAAATTGGAGTCTCATCGTGTTTGTGCAGATCATGGAATTCGAACTGGACCCTCAAGAAGCAGTTCGCTTGCTGAACGAGTACGCCGAAGCGGCGCGAGGCGAGACCTATGCCCGGAGAGCAATGATCTGCGCCGACCGGAACCGGCCCGGGGTCGTGCACCAGTTGATCTTCTTCGACTCGGTCGAGGAAGCCGAGTTGAACAATGAGCTCGAGGTCACCCAGTCGGCGGCGGCCGACTTCGGCGCAGTGGTGGGCGAGGTTGCCTTCACCGACCTCGATCTCATCGTCGACGTAACGATCTGACGCCGCTCTGATCGTTGCCTTCGGCCGACTCAGTGGCCGGTGGCGTTGGTGATCACCCGTCGCAGGTGGTTGGCCAAGTCCTGCTTTTGGGGTTCGGAGAGGCCAGCTGACACCTCTCCTTCGAATGCGTTGAAGATCGGGAACACCGTCTCGATCGTGGCGCGGCCATCTTCGGTGAGATGAACCACCACGCGGCGGCGGTCGGATTCGAGTCGCTCTCGTTCGACGAGACGTTGCTTCTCCAGCGTGGTCAGAAGACCGGTGAGCGTACCTTTCGCCAAGTCGCATTCGGCTGCGAGTTTCGCTGTCTCCATCTCGCCCCAGACCCACAGCACCCACAGGCAGGTGAATCCGCCCCAGGAGAGGCCATGCTCGGCGAGAATGGTTCGTTCCGCTCGTCGACGAATCGAGGCAGCAGCCCGATAGATGTTCGAAATGGCCTGCATCGAGATGAAGTCGAGCGGCCGGTCCCCGAGTACCGCCTGGATCTGCTGCTCGGCGTCGAGGATCTCGGCGCCAACGGTCGGCTCGGTCACGGGCCGACCATAGCGGCCCGGTGCGTTCGTTCGGGATCGAACAGAATTCGTTAGGGGTCTAACAATTACAGGGTCGGCTAGCGTCACGCCATGGCCGAGCGCGCTTTCCTCGCAGATGTCGGTGGCGTCGCAGTCCCGACCGGTCATCTGATCGGGGGTGCCTGGGTCGCCTCGTCCTCGACGTTTGAGAGCCGTTCCCCGCTTGATTGGCACCGGATGCATCTTGCAGATGTGGCTCGGGGCGACACAGCGACTGCCGATGCGGCGGTTGCGGCGGCTGTCGAAGGTTTCGTTGCGTGGAGTCGCTTCACCGTCGCCGAGCGGGCCGCCGTCATGCACGTGCTTGCTGACCTCATCGAGGAGCACACCGAAGAGATCGCCCACGTCGAGTGTCTCGACATGGGGTTCCTCGAAGCGTCGATGAAGCTTCGCCTCGTCGCGCGCGGTGCGGCCAACTTCCGGCTGTACGCCGACCTGATAGTTGAGCACGAAGAGCGGCACTGGGACGCCAAAGACATGGACAACCGGGTGGTCCGCTTGCCCGCAGGTCCGGCCGTGGTGATCACACCGTGGAACGCACCGTTCATGTTGTCGACATGGAAACTGGCTCCCGCCCTCGCAGCGGGGAACTCGGTGATCCACAAGCCGGCCGAATGGTCACCGCTCTCAGCGGCCCTTCTCGCCGAGCTCGCCAACCAGGCAGGCTTCCCACCCGGCGCGTACAACCTCGTCCAGGGCATCGGCGAAGAGGTCGGTGCCGCGCTCGTGGCCGATCCTCGGGTTCGACGCATCACCTTCACCGGTTCACCGTCGACTGCTCGCCGTATCGGCAAGGCTGCAGCCGACAACATCGTCCCCTTCACCGCTGAGCTCGGCGGGAAGGGTCCGTTCCTCGTCTTCGCCGATGCCGATCTCGACGCAGCGGCGAAGAAGGCGGCGTGGCAGTTCGACGACTCCGGTCAGGTGTGCCTCGCCGGAACGCGGCTCCTCGTCGAGGAGTCGATCCGCACGGAGTTCCTTGAGCGATTTCACGCCTACGCCGATGCTCTGATTCTCGGTGACTCACGAGAACCCGACACCGACATCGCCCCGATGGCGCACCCCGATCACCGCGATCGGGTGCACGGCTTCGTCGAACGAGCCCGGGCGAACGGCGATCGGGTCCTTCGTGGCGGCAACAAGGTCGCTGGTTCGCTGCACTACGAACCGACGCTCATCGAGCCTGCATCAAACGACAGTGAGGTTGTCCAGTCGGAGATCTTCGGTCCGGTACTCACCTTCCAGACGTTCACCGATGAAGCCGAGGCTGTACAGCTGGCGAACTCGACGGCTTACGGCTTGAGTTCGATCGTCTACACCGGGTCGCGCGAACGGGCAGAGCGCCTCGGCCGAGCCATCCGGTCGGGTCTCACCTGGGTCAACACGTTCCTGGTCCGTGACCTGACGGCGCCGTTCGGTGGGTGTGGGATCTCAGGCATCGGTCGCGAGGGCGGTGAACATTCGCTCGACTTCCACGCTGACCTCAAGACGGTGATGATCCTCGACGGAACCACCGTGTGAGCATCGATCAATAGAGCGAGCTGCTTTCGGCGTCGGCTTGCTCCCCACGCGCCCGGGCGAGATCGGCCTTCGCTCCTGCCGCCAGCGCCAGTTGATCGGCGATGGCGGTGACCATGCGCATGCCCTGGCTGAAACGCTTCTGCACGAGCGACCCAGTTGCGTGGCAGCCGGGCATCACGCCCACCTTTTGGCACTCGGCAATGATCGTGGCATAGGCCTCGTCGAACGCAGCGTCACCGTCGTTGTTGGCGGGCGGCAAACCGAGCGTGAGCGAGAGGTCCGCAGGCCCGACGTACACCGCGTCGATCCCGGGCACCTGGAGGATGTCGGGCAGGTTGTCGACCGCTTGTTTGGTCTCGATCATCGGGATGACTGCAATGTTCTCGGCTGCCCACTCGACGTAGTCGTCGCGGCGGATTCGACCGACCGTCGGGCCGAACGACCGCGATCCACCCTGGGGGGCATAACGACAGGCACTGACTGCAGCCTCAGCCTCTTCGACGGTGTTGACCATCGGAACGATGACGCCCTCTGCGCCGGCATCGAGCATCTTGCCGATGATGCCGGGCTCGTTCCACGGCACTCGCACGATCGGCGTCGAGCCGGCGTGTTCGATGGCGCGGATGAGCTCGACGGTGACCTGGTACTCGACTGCGCCGTGCTGGGTGTCGACGCACACGTAGTCGAAGCCGGCCCGAGCCATCACTTCGGCTGAGAGGGTGGCGGGAATGGAAAGCCACCCGCCGATGAGGTTGTCGCCGTCGGCCCACCGCTGTCGCATCGATCGCATGGCTGGGTTCTAGCAGGTTGCGCTGTTGTGCGACGCTGTGTCGATGAGCAACCTCGACAGCACGCCTCTCTCCAAGTCCTTCGCCACCGTCAACGGGAAGCAGATGGCCTATCACGAGCGCGGCAGCGGCGATGCAATCGTCTTTCTCCACGGCAACCCGACCTCGTCGTACCTGTGGCGAAATGTCGTTTCGCACGTTGAACATCTCGGCCGTGTGATCGTGCCCGACCTAATCGGTCATGGTGACAGCGACAAGCTCGACGACACCGGGCCTGGTTCGTACCGGTTCGTCGAGCATCGCGACTATCTCGACGGCCTTCTCGCCGAACTCGACATCGGTAACGCCGTCACGCTGGTCATCCACGACTGGGGGTCGGCGCTTGGTTTCGACTGGGCGAACCGGCAACGCGACCGCGTGAAGGGCATCTGCTACATGGAGGCCATTGTTCGCCCCGTCACGTGGGACGAGTGGCCCGATGCCGCCACCCGGATATTTCAAGGCTTTCGCGCCGAGACAGGTGAGGACATGGTTATCGAGAAAAATCTTTTCATTGAGGCGGTGCTGCCGGGCTCGATCATTCGCGATCTCCGAGACGAAGAGATGAATGAATACCGCCGTCCTTTCGTCGAGAAGGAACACCGTCGTCCGACCCTCACTTGGCCGCGAGAGATCCCGATCAGCGGCGAACCCGCCGATGTCGTCGAAATTGTGCAGGACTACGCCGACTGGCTGAGCGAGAGCGAGCTTCCGAAGCTCCTCATCAATGCTGAACCCGGTGCGATTCTCAAGGGCCCGCAACTCGATTTCTGTCGGAGTTGGCCGAATCAGACCGAGGTGACCGTCGCCGGCAACCACTTCTTGCAAGAAGACAGCCCCGACGAGATCGGCCGGGCGATCGCCGACTGGTTGGGTGTGGTTGAGGGTGTCACTGAGAAGTGACGTGAATGGCGTGCGGGCCGCGGAACTCAAAGCCGCGGATCTCGACCTCGGCGCCGTCGGCCATCCGGAGAGCGGGAAAGCGCTCCAGCACCCGCTCCACGCCGACCCGGACTTCTTGGCGGCCGAGCCACTCGCCGAGGCAGCGATGCGCGCCGAGCGCGAATGCGGCATGGCTGCCTTCGCGGCGGTCGAGGTCGATTTCGGTTGGATCGCTCCAGTGCGTCTCGTCGAGGTTGATTGACCGCAGCACCCCACTGACGAGATCGCCTCGCCGGATCGAGACCCCGGCGAGCTCGAGGTCTTGGGTTGCTTGCCGGGTAACGGTGCCGACGGGCGTGTAGACGCGAAAGACCTCTTCGATGAGACGTCGGAGCTTGGCTGGGGATGCGTCGATCTCGGCGCGAAGGTCGGGACGGGTCAACAGGACGTGAACCACGAGGCCGATGCCGTCGCGGGGTTCATTGATGCCGCCGGAGATCATCAATCGAACGTTGTTGACAATCTCGTCAGGCGTTGCGCCGCCCCGCACGAAGGAAGAGATTGCCGCATCGTCGGCCCCGGCGTGGGCAATGCGTTGGGCGATCGCCTCGCCGAGAGACGCCTTCGCGATCTCGCCGGTCTTGGTGAGCTCGGGGTCGTTTCCGAAATTGGCGATGTCGGCACAGAGGCCCCGACACCACGTCCACATCTGCTCGTAGCCGTGGTGGTCCAGCCCGAGCACCGTCGCCAGCGCGCCTGCCGATAGCAACTGGGCGTAGTCGGCCATGAGGTCGAATCCGGTCGGGTCGACGCGGTCGAGGAGCTCGTCGGCGATTCGGGCCAACTCGTTGGAAACGAACGGCCCGCTGCGCCCGCCGGGCTGAAATGGTGGCTGCATGATCTGTTGCAGCCGCGTGTGTCCGGGGGGATCACAGGTGAGCATGTTGGGTCCGAGGGCCCGAGCGAGCAGCGACGGCTCGGTTGCTGCGGAGAAGAGTTCGGGGTTCGCCTCCATGAAGGCGACGTCGTCCCAGCGGGCGACGAGCCACATCTCGAGCGCGGGCACCCAGCAGACCGGTTCTTCGGCGCGAAGCCTCGCCATGATTGGATCGGGGTCGAACTCGAGGTCGGCCAGCGTGATGTCGTCGCCGAGACGTCGCATGGTGCCTTCCGGGATCAATGGGCGCCGTTCGCAGGGATGCGTCAGTGATACATGAGGTACTCGGAGAGTTCCCAGTCCGTGGCCTGGTCGCCGCCCTCGTAGGTCCCCACAGCATCGATGAATCGTTCCCACTCCGCTTCTTTGATGAAGACGAAGTTGTCGCAGATGTCTTGGCCGACCGCTTCTTGCAGTGCCGTGTCGGCGGCGAGATCGGCGAGTGCGTCCTTCAGGTTCTCTGCGGAGTGGACGTCGGTGTTCACCTCCTCAAAGCCGTCCTCAACCAGCGGGTCTGGACACGAAAGTGAGTTCACGATGCCGAGACGGGCGCCTTGGAGAACGGCAGCGACGGCAAGGTGGACGTTGGCTGAGCCGTCGGCCAGGCGACTCTCGATGCGGGTGCCGGGTCCGCCGATCTCGGGGATGCGATTACCGGCGCAGCGGTGCTCGAACCCCCAGTTCGCCCAGTAGCCGCAGAGCTCTCCAGGCTGCAGGCGGCGATACCCGGTGATGGTCGGCACGCAGAGGGCGGTCATGCCCTTGTGGTGTTCGACGAGTCCGGCGAGACAAGCCTTTGCGAGTGCCGACAGGCCGTCTTCGGACGAGGCGTCGATCAGGGCGTTGTTGCCGTCGGCGTCGAGCAGTGAGAAGTTGACGTGGACGCCCGATCCCGAGACGCCGGCGAAGGGTTTGCCGAGGAACGTGAGGTCGAGGCCGTGGGCGAGTGCGACCTCGCGGGCCAGGACTCGGAAGAGAAAGATGTCGTCGACGGCCCGAAGCGCGTCGTCGTACTCGAGTGTGAGTTCGAACTGCGCTTCGTCGAACTCCGCGTTGATGGACTCGGTCTTGAAGCCGCATCGCTCTGCGGTCCACATGATGTCGTCGATCACGCCGTCGGGATCAGAACCCAGTCCGGTGCCGTAGACCATCGAGCGTGGCGTTTCCCAACGCTTCCAACCGCCGTCCCCGTCGGATTCGATGACGTACGCCTCGAGCTCGATGCCCACCTTGACCGTGTAGCCGAGGTCGGCCCAGTCGGCGATCGCCTTTTGCAGAGCGTGCCGGGGGGCGAAGGTGTACGGCGAGCCCTCGAAGTCGAGATGGGCCACCGCGACGCCTGTGCGGTCATCTTCCCAGCTCGGTCTGACCGTGTCGGGGTCCATTGTTGCCCAAACGTCCTTCAGCCCTTCGAGCAGGTACGAGCCGGGGGCAGGGACGAGCGAGCGGTCGTAGCCGAGAGCGAACGCACTGGCGCAGTGGCCGGTACCCCTCTCGGCGATGCGCGCCGGGAGGTACTTACCGCGAGCGAGGCCGAGGTGGTCGGGCCACAGCACGCGATAGCGGTCGTAGGCAGTCATCAAGCCTCCTTCTGGGATTGCGTCGCAGACCCTACTCGTTCGGTGCCGAACGGTCTTGGGCGCAGCTAACGTCTGCCCGATGAAGCCACTGATCGGTCTCGTCGGGCGCCGCAAGAAGGGACATCAGATCGCGGGGACGTCCGAGAATCTCCACGGGATCGACATCGACATCTACATGAGTGACTACGGCCGGGCGGTGCGGGAGGCCGGAGGTTTGCCGATCCTGCTTCCGGTCGACATCGACCCGTCGGAGTACATCGACCGCCTCGAGGGCCTGGTCCTGACCGGAGGGACCGATGTGGGGCCCGAGCGCTACGGGCGTGTGGCGGAAACCGATCTGTTTCCGCCCGAAGCCGAACGTGACGATCTCGAGCTCGCCCTCATGGGACATGCGATCGACGGCTCCCTGCCCGTGCTTGGCATCTGCAGAGGTTTGCAGATCGTGAATGTCCACGGAGGCGGCACCCTTCACCAGGACGTGCCACCCCACGCCCGATATGACGTGCCACCCCACGCCGCCGTCCACCCGGTGGAGTTCACCGAGGGCTCGGTACTGGGTGGTCTGTACGGCATGCGTCGGGAGGTCAACTCGCTGCATCACCAGGCTGTCGACGATGTTGCTCCCGGCTACATCGTGTCGGCACGCGGTGACGACGGTGGGGTCGAGGGCCTTGAGCACGAGTCGCTTCCGATCGTCGCGGTGCAGTGGCACCCCGAGATGATGACGGAGCGGGCAACCGATCCGATCTTCGGTTGGCTCGTCGAGGCCGCGATATCGTTGAGGGCATGACGTACGAGCGAATCCGGGTCGAACGCGATGACACGGTCGTCACCATCACGCTTACCAACGCCGACAAGCGAAACGTCCTCGCCCGAGACACGATGCTCGAACTGCGGGAAGCGTTTCGACACACTGCCGAGTCCGATGCGCTTGGCGTGATCCTCGCCGCTGAGGGACCGGTGTTCTCCGCCGGCCACAACTTCGGCGACATGCTCGGCGCCACCGAGGCCGAAGCTCGCGAACTTCTCGAGTTGTGCACCGAGATGATGTTGCTTATCCAGCGGCTGCCGCAGGTGGTCATTGCCCGGGTGCACGCCCTCGCCACCGCTGCTGGCTGCCAGCTCGTGTCGATGTGCGACATGGCAGTCGCGGCCGAATCGTCGGCTTTCCAGGCGCCAGGCGGCAAGGGTGGCCTGTTCTGCCACACGCCGATGGTGGGTATCGCACGGGCGGTCGGTCGCAAGCGCGGTCTCGAGATGGCGATCACCGGCGACCCGATCGACTCGCACACCGCAGCCGACTGGGGTTTGGTCAACCGGGTCGTGCCCGATGCCGAGCTGATCGACGCAACCGACGAGCTGATGCGCCGAGCGATTCGCGGTTCCGCCACCTCCAAGATGGAGGGGAAGTGGGCCTTCTACGCCCAATACGACATGGCTACGGCCGACGCCTACGAGTACGCCACGGGTGTGATGGCTGCCGGGGTAGCGTCGCGTGACGGCCAGGAAGGCATCGCGTCGTTCGTGGAGAAGCGTCGGCCGGAGTTCGGCCCTCGCGAATGAGCTACGAGCTCGCGCAGCTCAACATCGCCCGCAAGAAATTCGAAGACGACGACCCGCGCTTCTCCGGGTTCATGGATCACCTCGACCGCATCAATGCGCTCGGTGACGGGTCCCCTGGTTCTGTGTGGCGATTCACCGACGGCTCCGGCGCCGCGATCGAGACGCAGGTGCTCGACGATCCGAACCTGCTCCTCAACCTCACGGTGTGGAGTGACATCGAGTCGCTCTGGAACTTCGCCTACAAGTCTGAGCACGTCGAGTTCCTTCGGCGCCGCACCGAGTGGTTCGACATCGATATCGAGGCGACGACGGTGATGTGGTGGGTGGCGAAGGGTCGCCGACCAACGCCGGTGGAAGCGATCGAACGGCTCGAGCATCTTCGCGAGCACGGCTCGTCGCCGTATGCGTTCTCGTTCCGAGACGCCCACGAACCGCCCCGTGGCTGAGCTCTCGCGAGTGCTCGCCTTTGCGAACGAGACCCGGCTCGCGGACATTCCCGACGATGCGGTGCAGTTGGGGCGACGGTTCCTGCTCGATCTACTCGGTGTAGCCGCAGCCGGATCGAAAACCGAGCTGAGCCGGATCATCCGCAACCACGCAGCCGCCCACTTCGGCGCCGGTCTGGGCGCGAGTTCGGCGCCGATGCTGTTCGACGGTCGGCCGGTATCGCCGGCCGGCGCTGCGCTCGCTGGTGGTATGACCATCGACTCAATCGACGCTCACGATGGTCATCGGCTCACCAAGGGTCACACCGGGTGCGGCCTGCTGCCGGCGTTGCTTGCCTTTCACGCCGCCGAGCAGATCGACGACTGGGACGAGTTCATGGCCGCCCTGATCGTGGGGTACGAGGTCGGGACTCGGGCTGGCATCGCCCTTCACGCAACGGTGCCCGACTATCACACGTCGGGCGCGTGGATCGCGGTCGGTGTTGCGCTCATCGGCAGTCGAACGCTCGGCCTCGATGCAGCGACGAGCGCAGAGGCGGTCGGTATCGCCGAGTATCACGGGCCCCGGTCACAGATGATGCGAGTGATCGACCACCCCAGCATGCTCAAGGATGGGTCGGGCTGGGGCGCAATGGCCGGCGTCTCGGCGACGTATCTTGCTGCCGATGGCTTCACGGGCGCTCCTGCGATCACGATCGACTCACCCGAGGTTGCCGAGTTCTGGTCTGATCTCGGCTCTGCCTGGCTGATTGGTGATCAGTACCTCAAACAGTTCCCAGTTTGTCGGTGGGCGCAGCCGGCAGTCGCTGCTGCACAGCACCTGATGACCGCCCATGGGCTACGAGCAGCCGATGTGGTCGATGTCGAGGTGGCGACGTTTCACGAAGGCGCCCGCCTGGCCGTGCGTCATCCCTCCACCACGGAGCAGGCGCAGTACTCGCTGCCGTTTCCCGTCGCAGCGACGATCGTGTACGGCGAGATCACCCCCGCCATGGTGACGGGGGGACTCGATGATGAAGCGATCAATCAACTCTCAGCAAAGATCCGGCTCGTCGAGGATGCCGATCACAATGCGGCCTTCCCGGCTCGGCGCTTCGCCCGGGTGACATTGACACTGGCCGATGGCCGTCGGGTCGAGTCGGTCGACACCGAGGCCCCGGGCGATCCGCACACGCCCCTCACCGACGACGAGGTCATGGCGAAGTTTCGTTCCTACGCCGGGTCGGCTGCGGCCGGTCTGGAGCAGGCGTCATCGGTCGCTGAGCTCCTTGCCCAGCGGTTGTAGCGCGGTGCGCGAGGCCACCTGGAGCGCGGGCGCTGCCTACTGGACGTAGGAGCGCTTCGCGACCTCTTCGAGCATGACCTCGGTTGCGCCGCCACCGATCGGCAGGATGCGGGCATCGCGGTACATCCGTTCAATGGCCGATTCGCGCATGTAGCCCATACCGCCGTGGAACTGCACGCAGTCGTACATCACCTGGTTGACGACCTCGCAGCCCCACGCCTTTACTCCCGACATTGCCTTGACATTGTCCTGGCCGGCGTCGTGCATCCAGGCTGCGTGGTACATCGAGGCCCGAACGGCGTCAATCTTCGCCTGGTTCATCGCCATGCGTTGACGGATCGCTCCGAGATCAAAAAGATGTCCGCCGAACGCTTGGCGTTCCTGGGTGTAGGCGTTGGTCATGTCGATCGCGGCCTGTGCCGCGCCGAGGCCCATCCCGACGAGCACCATGCGCTCGTTCTGAAAGTTCTTCATCGTCTCGTAGAAGCCGCGGTGCACCGTGCCGAGCACGTGGTCGTCGGGGACCCACACGTCGTCGAGCACGAGTTCTGCGGTGTCGGAGCACAGCCAGCCATGCTTGTTGAGCTTGGTGGCCACCTCAAACCCCTCAGTGCCGGCCGGCACGAGGAACATCGTGATGCCGTACTTGTTGTCGGGGTCGGTGCGGGCTGCGACGATCGTCAGATCGCCGTAGACCGCATTGGTGATGAACATCTTGCGGCCATTGATCCGCCAACCATCACCGTCTTTCACAGCCGACGAGCGGATGCCGGCGACATCGGAGCCGGCATCGGGTTCCGACACCCCGATCGAGAGGATCGCCTCGCCTGACAACATCTTCGGGACCCACTCGGCGTGCTGCTCGGGACTGCCAGAATTGAGGAGATGGGGGCCGGCCATGTCGGTGTGGACCAGTACGGTCACGTCGAATCCGGCGAAGGTTGAGGCACCCAGTGCTTCGGAAAACGTCGCGGAGGCGAGCATCCCCAACCCGAGCCCGCCATGTTCTTCCGGCACGCGCAAGCCGAACATGCCGAGTGCTCCCATCCGGTGCAGGACGTCGCGCGGGACCTTGCCGGCCTCTTCCCATCCGGCACCATGGGGCAGAACCTCGTTGGTCACGAACTCGACAGTCTGGTCGTAGATCGCCTCGAGTTCGTCGGTCATGTATGCGTTACGCATCGGTGTCTTCCTCCTCGAAAGTCACGAGAACCTGGTTGGTTTCGACCTGATCACCTGCTGCGATGCGCACCTCGGCGATCACGCCCGGTCCGCCCCCGGTGAGTGTGTGGAGCATCTTCATCGCTTCGATCACGACCAGTGGGTCAGAGCCGTCGACGGTCTGGCCCGGTTGGGCGTGGACCTCGGCTACCACGGCAGGGAACGGTGCGACGACGGCGTTGGCTGACCCGTGGGCGCCGCTGGACGTGGGTGCCCAACGGGTCGAGCGTGAAAGACGTTCAAAGGTGTGCGACTGGCCTCGCACGTTGACCACCCCGTCGACGGAGGGGCCGGGCGCGGGAACGACGTCATGGATATCGCCGTTCAGCGACCGAACCGACGCGACGCGATCGCTGCGATGCGGGGTGAAGCGCCGGTCGCTGCTGCTCCACGGTCCGCTTCCGGCAGGGGAGAACGCGGCGATGGCGGCAGCTTCCTCGGTGCCATAGTCGTCGGGGAGGTCGACCTCGTCGACGAATCGTGTGGTGATGCGACCTTCTCGGAACTCGCGACGATCGATCAGCCAGCGGTGGAAGCCTCCGTTCGTCACGATGCCACCGACCAGAAGGTTCTCGAGCGCGGTGCCGAGGTTCGAGATGGCAGCGTCTCGGCTGGCACCGTGAACGATGAGCTTGGCGATCATCGGGTCGTAGTGCGGTGTGATCGATGTGCCGATCTCGATTGCTGCATCCCATCGGGCGTTCGTCGGCAGCGACAGGACGGTGACCGTGCCGGTTTGCGGAACGAAACCGGCAGCTGCGTCTTCGGCGTTGATTCGAGCCTCGATCGCATGGCCGTGGAAGGTGACGTCGCCCACTCCCAGCGGCAGTGATGTTGCGGCCCGGAGTTGGAGTTCAACCAGATCAAGTCCGGTGATCTCCTCGGTCACGGGGTGCTCGACCTGTAGACGGGTATTCATCTCGAGGAAGAAGTAGTCGCCGGTCTCGTCGTCGACCACGAACTCGACGGTGCCGGTGGAGTCGTATCCGATCGATTCTGCGAGCCGCACGGCTGCTTCCCGCAGGCCGGTCTCCGTCGATTCCGGCAGATTCGGGGCCGGCGCCTCTTCGAGAAGCTTCTGGTAGCGCCGTTGGACCGAGCACTCTCGGGTACCGAGTTCGATCACGGTGCCGTGCTTGTCTCCGACGACCTGCACCTCAACGTGGCGCGGCCGGGTGATGTAGCGCTCGACGATCACTCGCCCGTCGCCAAAGGAACGCTCGGCCTCGGTGATCGCCTCGGTCAGCGCGTTCGAAAAGTGCGCCGGCGTCTGCGCGATACGGATGCCCTTGCCGCCACCGCCGGCTGCTGCCTTCACCAAGACCGGGTAACCGATCCGTTCGGCAGCGGCTTCGAGATCGTCAGGGTCTTGGGAGTCGGAGTAGCCGGGAATGATCGGCACGCGCGCTTCGGCAGCAAGTCTCCGTGCCTCGATCTTTGATCCCATGGTGGCGATCGCCTCGGGTTTCGGCCCGATCCAGGTCAGCCCGGCGTCGATGACCGCTTGGGCGAAGTCGGCGTTCTCGGAGAGGAAGCCATAGCCGGGGTGTACGGCGTCGGCGCCGGTCTTCGCCGCGACGGTGAGTAGCCGCTCGGCCGACAGGTACGACTCGGCCAGGGCGGCCGGCCCGATCGGCTCGGCTCGGTCGGCTTCGTTGGTGAACGGGGTGCCGATGTCGGGTTCGGCGTACACCGCAACGGTCTCGTGGCCGAGCCGTTTGGCGGTTCGGATGACACGGCGGGCGATCTCGCCCCGGTTGGCGATGAGAATGCGCATCAGTGCCTCACCTCACATCCGGTAGACCAGGCCCGGTCCCGGTTCGGGTTCGTCTTGGCGGGCGGCGAGGGCCAGGCACAGCCCCAACGCGTCGCGGGTGTCGACCGGATCGATCAGGCCGTCGTCCCATAGCCGCGAGGTGGCGTAGTAGGGGTCGGACTGCTCCTCGTACTGCCCGCGGACCTCGGCTCGGAGCGCAGCGATCTCTTCGTTGGTCGTTTCGGTGCCCTTCATTCCGGCGAGTCGGATGTCGACGAGCACCGTCTCGGCGGTGTCAGCCGCCATGGTGGCGATACGCGAGTTCGGCCACGCGAAGAGCAGGCGGGGGTTGAAGCCGCGACCACACATGCCGTAGTTGCCGGCGCCGTACGAGCCGCCGATGAGCACGGTGTACTTCGGCACGCTGGCGTTTGCGACTGCTGCAACCATCTTCGCCCCGTTTTTGGCGATGCCTCCGACTTCGGAGTCGCGGCCGACCATGTATCCGGAGGTGTTTTGAAGGAACAGGAGCGGGATTCGGCGTTGCTCGCACAGCTCGATGAAGTGGGTTGCCTTGAGGGCCGATTCGCTGAAGATGATGCCGTTGTTCGCAATGATGCCGACGAGGTGGCCCCAGATGCGAGCGAAGCCGGTGACGATCGACTGACCCCACTCGGGCTTGAACTCGGACATGTTCGACCCGTCGACGATGCGGGCGATGATCTCGGTTGCGTCGAAGGGGATGCGATCGTCGGACGACACGATGCCGTAGAGCTCGCTCGCCGCATAGGCAGGTGGCTCGGCTTCGGTCCAGTCCATCCACGGTTGCCGGGCATCGACCCGTCGCTGGTTGGTGGTGGCACAGATCTCGCGCAGCTTGCCGTAGGCCTCCTGTTCGGTCTCGGCCATGTAGTCGCTTACACCTGAGAGCCGGGTGTGGAGTTCGGCGCCACCGAGGTCGTCGGGTTCGATGATCTCGCCGAGCGCGGCCTTCACGATCGGGGGGCCGCCGAGATAGATGCGGCCGATGCCTTCGACCATGATCACTTCGTCGCTGAGGGCCGGCACGTACGCGCCGCCTGCCGTGCAGCCCCCGAGGACGACCGAGAGTTGCGGGAGGCCCATCGCCGATAGCCGGGCCTGGCGGTAGAAACTGCCACCGAAGTGGTCCTTGTCGGGAAAGATCTCGTCCTGCAGGGGGAGGAATGCGCCACCCGAGTCGACGAGGTAGATCACGCCGAGGCCGTTTTCCTCGGCGATCTCCTGCGCCCGGACGTGCTTCTTGATCGCAATTGGGACGAGTGAGCCGCCTTTCACCGTTGCGTCGTTGGCGATGAACACCCACGGGACACCGTGGACGAGGCCGATCCCGGTGACGATCCCGCCGCCCGGTACCTCGTCGCCGTACTGGCCGTAGCCAGAGAGCGTCGAGAACTCGAGGAACGCCGAGTTGCGGTCGGTCACCATGTCGATGCGATCGCGGACCATGACTTTGCCCCGGGACAGGTGCCGCTCGATCGAACGGCTGCGGCCGGGCCCACCGTCGATCGCGATCTGTTGGCGATCGCGCAAGGTGACGACGAGTTGTTCGTATGTCGCTTGGTTGGAGGCGAATGCGTCTCCACCAATGTCGATCCGGGATTCGATCTGTCTCATGCGGCGACCCCGTTCCAGAACTGGTGGGTGATCGTGTCGGCGAGTTCGTCGAGATTGCCACGGTCGGCATCGAACCATTCGACCGTGGTGTTCATTGCGCCGAACAGCGCGAGGCGGCTGAGCCCGACAGGGGTGCCGTCGGCCAACTCGCCGTCTGTGGCCAGTTCCCCGAGAAACGCTGCCCACCGCGCTTCGTAGGCATCGCGCATCGGCACCACCGCGTCACGAACGGTCGCCGGTGCAGTCCGAAAGGCGGTGACGTGCGCTGCGGTGTAGGGACCGTGATCGAACAGGGCTGAGAGGTGGGCGCGGATGTGGGCGGCGAGTCGCGTCCGAGGGTCGGCTCCCCGGGTGCGTTCGGCGGCCTCGTCCCAGGCGTGCTCCATGACATCGATTCCGCGACGGAAGACGGCTTCGACGATCTCGTTCTTGCTTGCGAAGTGGTGGTAGAGCGAGGCGGCCCGGATGCCGACCCGCCCGGCGATCTGGCGCTGGGCGACCCCGGCGACACCGTGTTCGATGATCAACTCGGCGGTCGAGTCGAGGATCCGCTGTCGGGCTCCGTGTTGGTCGATTGATGGGTCCGCGAGAACCGGCATGGGGCAACCCTACCGAACGTTCGTTAGGGACGCCAGTGACTGAAGTCAGCGTGGCGAGCGAGTTGAACCTGTCACAAGCGTTTTTCGGTACTACGAGTGACCTGGTACGCAAGTTTGCCGAGGTGCACGTCTCGAGCAGGCAACTACCAGTACTCCTCGTAGTGGATGTTGCCGGGCTGGCCGCGCTTGTCGATCGTGAAGCCCCGCTCGACGAGCAACTCGACCACACCGGTAATCGCCGGGAAGACTCCGTCCTCATCGGGGATTCCGATCATCGCCGGGTTGCCACACATGTAGACGTGGGTGGTGGCCGGGTCGAGCGACACCCCCATTGCGGCGAAGTCGCCGTCGCGCACGAGATCTTGGATGTAGCGCTTGGCGATGTCGGGCTCGCGGGTCGGCATCGGCAGGTAGTGGTAGTTCTGATGCCGCCGCTCAAGCTCTCGGTGCGTTTCCAGATAACCGAGGTCGACCGAGTTGCGCACCGAAACGGCACACACGATCGGGCCGTGGTGCCCCTTTCGTAATAGCTCCGTCGCCATGGCGTTGTGGGGCGCCTCGCCGGTTCCGGTCGAAAAGAACATGACTGTACCGGCCGGGTTTGTCACGGCATCGAGGGTGTAACGGCCCGCCACTTTCGGGCCGAGATAGATCCGATCGCCGGGCCGCTTGAGCGCAAGACGAGGGGTGAGCTCGGGGGTGTTGTCGTCAGTCGGTGGCACGAGAACGATGTAGAACTCGAGCTCGTCGAGACCGCTTTCATCGACGAGGTAGCCGTGGTCGTCGAGGATACGTGAGCTGATGGAATACGAACGGCGGATCAACTTGAACCAGCGGTTCTCGAGGTTGGGGTCGATTGCGTCATCGATCCGCTCTTCCCAAAAGCCCAAGCCGAGCGTGGCGTACTGACCCGGCGTGTAATCGGTGCCCCCGTGGTCGGGCTTGACCCGCAGCACCCACAGGTCGGAGTGGGTCGGCTCGAAGTGGGTGATCGTGGCGTTGTAATGCTCCTTGCGTAGCTCCTCGACCGCCCCCCCGTGGCGATGACGTCGCGTCTTGCTTGGCTGGATTCGTTCGGGATCGAGTTCGGGGAACGCGGCCGCCATGTCGAGCCCGACCCGATGGCCGGGCGAAACCGTTGCGATCGAATTACCGTCGGGTTCGCCGAGAAGCCAAACCTTGCCGGTTGCAAGCGCCGCATCGCTCACGCCGCGCTCCTCGGGTTCAAGGGTGCGTCGATGGGATGCGAAAACGACGTGATCGAACTGGAGGTCCGGCGTCCGCCGGTCGTTGAAATAGGCCATCGGGTGGCCGTCGACGACGTCGATCTCGTCGGGGACCGACCGGTAAAGGACCGTGATCCGACGTTCACGCTCCATACGCCGAAGCGCGTTGTCGGCGGCGGGGGACAGGAGGTCGGGATCCATACCGCCGGCGGCGAGCACCACATTCCCACCAGCCGCAGCGATTGTTGCAGCCAACTCGACGGCGTGATCGGTGTAGCCCACGACCAAGACGTCGCGCCCATCGGGGTCGTCGGGTCCGGCGTCGACCGTGATCGTCGGCAGGTCGGGGACCGGAATCGGCGGCGTGTAGTCGTGCAAGGCAGGGCGATGTGCCAGTAAAACCGCCCGAACCCGGTAGCGGTGGCGGTTGGTGACGACGAGCAACTCGTCGGTTCCCTCGATGGCATCGACCGCCTCGACCAGTTCGCCGTATCCGATGTCGAGCTGGTTGTCGCGGACGAGCTCCGGGAACGTCACCTGGTTGCTGCGCGAGATCAGGCGAACGGATTGCACACCCGACCGCTGGCTTGAGATCGCGACACTCAACCCACCGGCCGTGCCGCCCGCGACCACGAGGTCGTAGACGAGATCGAAGTCTTGGTGAATGGCCATTCCGAGAGTGTTGCAGAAAGCAGTCGGGCCGCCCGTCGTGGGCGGCCCGACCAGTGCAGATGTTGTCGACGAACCCGCAGATTTCCAGGCGGGTCCGACCCAAAAAGAAGTGACCTACTGGTAGGCGTCGAGGAGCTCAGTGACCGGACCGATGCCGCCATCACCCAGCGTGGAGTCGTAGGCCGAGAGACGCACACCGTCCTGTGCCCCGCGCTTCTCTCGCGAGATCGAGGCCGGACCGACACCGGGCAACTCGAAGTCGTCAAAGGCGCCGCTGTATGCCGCAGCCTCGAAGGTCTCGGGCGTCAGATCGACACCAGCTGCGGTGGCGATTTGCTCGAAAATCGAGAGCGCAATGCAATAGCGACGAAGCGGGTTGAACCAGTTGTCCTCGTCGGGGGCGTAGCTCAACGGATCGCGAAGGTCGTGGTCAGGGAGCCGTTCGACGACCGGGGCGACACACTGCGTCTGGAACGACTCGCTCTCCCAGATCTCGGTGTCGGTCGGGCCGGTACTGACGAGGGCGCCATTGGCGATCGACTTGTCGGTGATGGTGGCGCCGAGGTTGGCAAGTCCGCCAGAGTCGTTGCTCCAAATGCCGATCTGGCCGGTGAGGCCAGCAGCGGCTGCACCGCGAATCTCCGCAGAAGGCGTGCCGAACACGAACAAGGTGTTGGCACCAGACGCCTTGAACCGCTCGAAGGCCACGGCGAGCTCCTGGTCCTGAGCGATCGTGTCGCCGTCGAGCGTTTCGATGATCGCCGATCCGACGACTTCGATGCCCGCCGCTTCGAGTTGCTCGATCGAGAATGCCTCTTCGGACGCCGCCGCAGCGCCACCCATCGTGAAGACCTTCGCACCGTCGGCACGACCGGTCTGTACCAAGAGGTTGAGGAGGTTGATGGTCTGGTATTCGGCTGTCGGGCCGGCATGGAACCAGGGGGCCACTGACTTCTCGAGCTCATCTCCGGCGATTTCGCCACCGATCATGATCGTGTCGTTGGTCCCGGTGACGCAGATGTCGGCGGTGCCGGCCGGACCGACGAAGCCACCAAGGTTGGCAAACACCTGATTGTCTTGGGTGTGGATCAAGCAGACACGTTCGGCGTCGGCGGCATCGATCGCCGAGTAGAACTCGTACACCCCTTCGACCATGCGGCCGTTGATGCCGCCGCGGTCGTTGAGGTCGTCGATCAGCGCCTCGAAGATCCCTTGCTGGTCGCCCCAGCCAGCCGGGCTCAAGCCCATGCTCGTGAGCTGCTCAAAGTTGAGCATCGACATGCCGAGCAGGATCCGTTCAGCGGTCACACCGGGTGGGTAGCTGTCGAAGGGTTCGATGACCTCGGGCTCGGCCGGCTCGTCGGCAACATCGCCGTCGTCGTCGGCGGGCTCGTCGTCGGCGGGCTCGTCGTCGGCCGCTGCGTCGTCTCCGGAGTCGTCAGTCGTCTGGGTGACGTCGTCGGCGCCTTCGTCTTCTTCGCTACTCACACAGGCCGCAGCGATCAGCGAGCAGGCGAACAACAACGCGAGCAGGCGGAACAGCCTCGATGACTGCATCGTCTTCATGAGTCCCTCCATGGGTCAGCAGGTGCTGGTGGGAAAGATTCAAGCAGAGAATCTGACGGGGTGTCAGGCCACTGGGCCTTCAGGTGGTGGAAGCGATGACCTGGCTATTGGGGCAGGCGAAGAATCCGGCTGGCTCTTCGCTCCAGGCGCGCCACCCTCGAGCGATCTCGGCGAGCTCGTCGAGTGACGCGAAGCCGAGCTCCGTGGCGTGGATCGTGTACGACGAGTGCTCGACGCGATCGGCCCACAGGTCGCCCCACCAGTGCCGACTCACAGGATCTGCGAAGGACCACACGTCGACGCTGACCTCGATGTCGGTGAAGCCGGCTTCCTGCACCCACCCGAGGAGGTGGCGGCCGGCATCGGGGGTCGACCCCTGCTCGGCCGCGATTTGCTTGTAGATCGTCATCCATCGCTCGATCGCTTGAGTCGCCGGTGACCAAGTCATCCCGCCATAGTCGGCGTCACGCACCGCCAAAATCCCCCCCGGCTTCAACACTCGGTTCATTTCGCGCAGCGCTGCGACGGGATCGGTCAGGTGTTGCAGGACCTGATGAGCGTGGATGATGTCGAACGAATCGTTGGAGAACGACATGGTGTAGACGTCGTCGACCATGAATCGACAGTTGGCTGGCGCGTCTGATTCGTCGAGCAGTGCCATGGCTCGGTCGATCACGGCAGGCGCGATGTCGAATCCGACCACTTCGCCGGGTGCGAGCCGAGTTGCGAAGTCGACGGTGATCGTGCCGGGTCCGCAACCGATGTCGAGCAGCCGCCGCCCGGGAGCGAGATGCGGGATGAGATGTGGCGCAGAGTTGTCGATCGTTCGCCATGCATGCGATTTCATCACTGCGTCGGAATGGCCGTGTAGGTACGGATCGGGCGACACGACACAAGTCTGGCATCATCCGGGGATGACGACCCTCGAGTTGACGGGCTGGACGGGGCCTTGGCCAGATGACGACAAGGATGCGAATCTGAAAGCAGATATTGCGGCGCATGCCCATCTCGACCCGCTGACCACGATCACGAACCTGAGCACCAGCTGCGGTGTGCCGGTGGGGGCCATCGTGCACTACGTACTGTGTCGATGGTCGTCTGAGGGGAGCAGTGCTCTGCTCGAGCTCGGGCCGCGCATGACACGACGGCTGCACGAGCCGTTCGCAACGGCGGAGGCCGACGGCACCGATGAGGCCCGCCTCGCCGCATACGAACAGGTGCGGCAGATGGTCGAGTGGTTGAATTTTCCACTCGACAACCCCGACGTCTACGACGATCTCGGCCTTGGGTGAAGGACGATCAGCCGGGGCTGATCGGTGACTGCGCTGTCAGCCCACCGTCGATCGTGAAGCACGAACCAGAGACGAATGCAGCGTCGGGTGAGGCGAGGTAGACCGCCAGACCGGCGACGTCGTCGGGCGTGCCCATCCGCCCCACCGGGTGCTTGGCGGTGGCCTCTGCGCGTGCTGTAGCCGGGTCGTCGGCCAGATCGAAGGCGGCGTCGGCGAGGGCGGTCAGGATCCAACCGGGGCTGATTGCATTGCAGCGGATGCCTTGGCGGCCGTTGTCGGTTGCGATGGCACGGGTGAGAGCGTGTACTGCGCCCTTCGATGCGTTGTAGACGGCCATGTTGTGATCGGCGATGTTGCCTGCGACCGAACCGATGTTGATGATCGAGCCGCCATCGGTCTGCGCAGCCATCTGACGAACCGCAGCCCTACAACAGTTGAAGACGCCCCGAACGTTGACCGCCATGACGAGGTCGAACTCGGCGTCGGTCGTGTCTTCGATTGGCTTCTCAACCTGCACGCCCGCATTGTTGACGATCGCATCAAGTCGACCGGAGCGGGAGACTGCGGTGGCGATCAGCACCTCAACCGCTGCCGGGTCGGTGACGTCGGTCGGCACCCACGTGGCACCGTCGATCGCAACCTCGGACCTTGCCGCCGCGAAGACCGTGGCGCCCTCCGCCACAAATCGGGCGGCCACCCCCTCGCCGATACCGCTTGAGGCGCCGGTGACGATCGTGGTGAGGCCAGCGAGGCGGTCGCTCACCCCTAGTCCTCCAACGCGATGGCCTCGCAGCGGCCCAGCCCGCGCTCGAGAGCTTCGCGGTCAGCCCACCGGTTCCAGTTGATCCAGAGGCCGTTCTGCAGCGCGATGACGTCAGTGACTCGGCGGCTGACCACATCGGGCGAAAGCGACGGATCCGCATCGGCGATCGCGTCTCGGAGGAGGTCGGCGTTTCGTTCGTAGAGGTCTCGTTCGGCTGCAGCGACGTCGTCGTTGGTGCGGCCGACCGCCCAGATCGCAGCCCAGATCTCAAGGTGCTCGAGGTCGGAGAACTCCGGGTCGAACCAGCTGTGAAGCGCAGCGCGGATCCGGCTCCGTGGGTCGGAGCCTGCCTCAGTGATACGGCTGCTTGTGTGCTCGATCAACTGATCGGCAGCACGCTGGAACGCCGCAACGACGAGGTTTTCCTTGCCGTCGAAATGGTAGCTGAGCAGCCCCAGCGAAACGTCGGCCTCCTCAGCGACAGCGCGCATACTCGTCGAGTCGAGGCCATCCCGGACGATCACCTCCATCGCCGCGTCGAGGATCTGCTCTTGGGTCTCCGACAGGTTCACCCGCTCAGTCTGGCACGATGCAGGGGTGCCTCATACCGAGCCCATCTACGAGCATCCCTACCCGCCCGCCGAGCTGGAAGCCCGGCATCCGTTCCGAGAACTCGACTTCGTGGAGTATCCGCCCGGCGAGATGTCCGAGCGCGCAGCGGCGTTCGAGGCATTGATGAGCCGACGGCGCAGCCCTCGTCTGTTCTCGGACCGGCCAGTACCCCGCGAGCTCATCGAGTCGGCGATCCGCACCGCAGCCACCGCGCCGTCGGGTGCGCATCGGCAGCCCTGGCGGTTCGTGGCGACGGAGTCGGCGGCGGTCAAGGCTGCGATCCGGGCTGCAGCAGAAGAAGAAGAACGCGTCAACTACCTCGAGAGCCGGATGAACGACGAGTGGCAGGAGGCGCTGGCCCCAATCGGCACCGACCATCACAAGGAGTTCCTTCAGATCGCACCCTGGATCGTCGTGCTCTTCGAAGAACGGTTCGAGCGGCGCCCTGATGGCGAGACACGGAAGAACTACTACGTGAAAGAGAGCGTCGGCATCGCCGCCGGAATGTTCATTGCTGCGCTCCACAACATGGGGTTGGCGACACTCACCCACACCCCGTCCCCGATGGTATTCCTCACCCGAGTGCTTGGCCGACCCGACAACGAGCGGCCCTTCGTGATGTTCCCGATCGGCTACCCGTTGCCGGGGGTCAAGGTCCCTGATTTTGCGCGAAAGCCGCTCGATCAGGTGATGGTGACGGTGACCGAACCGCACAGCGCATCGCTCGAGAGAGGAGATGACCATGGGTGACGGCACGATCTGGGATGTCGAACGGCTCACCGAATCGACCCGAGCGTCGGTACCGATGGCCGAACAAACCGGCGTCCGTGTTGTCGAGGCTGAGCGCGGCCGAGTGAAGCTCGTCATGCCGTTCGCTGGCAATCAAAACCACATCGGCACGATGTACGCCGGTGCGCTGTTCGCGCTGGCCGAGTTCCCGGGCGGCACCTTGTTCTCGACCACCTTCGATGTGTCGCGCTACTACCCGATCGTGAAGGGGGTCGAGATCCAGTTCCGCCGCTTCGCCGCCACCGACATCAGCGTCGAGGCATCGATGACCGAGGAGCAGGCAGCAGCGGTCGCCGCTGCGGCCGACGAACACGGCAAGGCCGACTACGACCTCGAGTTGGAACTCCTAGACAGCGACGGCAACGTCGTCGCCATCAGCACCAACCACTACCAACTCCGCGCCCACGGCATCTGAGACCACGGCACATCCCGAGGAGTCAAAGGATCGGCGCAGTTCACGACCATCGCGTGGGGCAACGGAGCCGGTCATAGCCGACAAGCTCCCGACCACACAGTGCGGCGTAGGATCCGGGCCATGACTCGCCTGATCGAGCTGCTCCCGTCGCCGGAGATCGACGAGAATCTCCTCGCCTCCGAGCGACTGGAGAACCTCCGAGGCACGATGCTCGTGGATGGCCTCGACGTTGTCGTTCTGACCAACCCGGTGAGCCTCCGGTACGCGACCGGCTATCGGGCTCGCTCGTCGGTGCAGAGCCGGATTCCGTCCGCGTACGCCATCGTGCCGATCGTCGGCCCGATCATCATGCACGGACCGCCCATCGGGGATCTGCCGCTGATCGAGGTCTTTCGTCGTACGCACGCGATCACCAGCTTTGATGCTGGACTCGAGCTCTCCGTGGCTGCCGGTCGGTTTGCTGCCGACATCGAACTCGCACTCGAAGAGCTCGGCTACGACTCGCGAGCGTCTGTCGGGGTGGAGCGGACCACGCCGACCGGTCACCGAGCATTCGCCGATATCGGCCTCAACGTTTTCGATGCTGAACCGACGGTCGAACTCGCCCGCAGTCGCAAGTCGGACCTGGAGCTGATCGCGCTCGACTACGCGATTGCTGTGGCCGAGTACGGCATGACGCTCATGGAGGCAGCTCTTCACCCCGGCATCACCGAGAACCAACTGCTTGCGGTTCTGCACCAGGCCAACATTTCCCACGACGGTGACTCGATCGACGGACGGGTGCTTTGTTCCGGTCCCCGCACGAACCCCTGGTACCAAGAGGCCAGCCATCGAAGGATCGAAGCGGGTGATCTTGTCGCGTTCGACACCAACATGGTCGGACCGTACGGCTACTGCGCCGACATCGGTCGCACCTGGGTATGTGAGGCCGAGCCGACGCCGAGCCAGCAAGACCTCTACCGGCGAGCGCTCCACGAGATCGAGCACAACACGGCCCTTCTGCATGTGGGTGCCTCATTCGCGGAACTCGCGCATTCGGTGTTTCGGCATCCCGACGAGTTCATCGCGAACCGGTCCACCTCTGCCTTCCATGGGGTCGGCATGACCGCCGAATACCCGAAGATCCCGTACCCCCAGGACTGGGAGTGGTCAGGTTACGACGGCCAACTGGAAGACGGCGTCGTCCTGGCGGTGGAGAGCTTCGTCGGATCCGACCGAGGATCCCAGGGGGTGAGGCTCGAGCAACTGGTGCGGGTGACCTCGGGGGGGATCGAGATCATGTCGAGCTATCCCCTCTGGGATCTTCAGCCGTAGCGATCAACTGATCGCGTAGTAGGAGAAGACCTCGGTCTCCTCGTCGGTCGAGTCGTTCTCGGTACGGACCCGAACCCGGATCTGGCCGTTTTCGATCTCGACATCGACATCGACCTCGAGTTCGCCCATCTCGAATGAGACGTCCGGGCCTTCGGCATCGACATACGACTCGCTGACCGTCCAGCCGGCGGCCGGGGAGACGCTCGTCAGTGTCCAAGTGCCGTTGTCGTAGGTGAAGGCGACGGTGCCGACACTGTCGACGGTGTGACTGACCGAAGCGAAGCCACCTGGGTTCGGGATGGTCGTCGTGGAGTCGTCGTCGCTGTCGGAGTCGTCGTCAGAGTCAGAGTCAGAGTCGTCGCTGTCGCTGTCGTCGTCGCTGTCGTCGTCGCTGTCGCTGTCGGAGTCGTCGTCA
>CAJQPN010000023.1 GCA_905480195.1 uncultured Acidimicrobiales bacterium | reverse complement strand
TGCCGGACGTCGACGTAGAGGCGGTTGTCGACCTTGCCCAGATGTTGCTTCAAGACCTGCCAGCCTGTTGGAACCGCCTACAAGGCCTTGAAAAACCGCAGTTCCTGCGAGCATTGTTTCCCGAGGGCTTCACCTACGAGGACGACCTAGTTGGAACCGCCGAAATCCCATGGTGGATCAACGAAAACAAGCACTCCGCTGCCGCCGAAACCGATTTGGTACCCCGTACGGGATTTGAACCCGTGCTACCACCTTGAGAGGGTGGCGTCCTAGGCCGCTAGACGAACGGGGCGAGTTCGAACCACCGGAGTGGTCGGCTCGGAGAGTGTAGCGATCCGGCTAGGGCTGCCCAACCGGCTCCGCTGCCTCAGGCCACCGCCGCTTCGATCTCGGCTTTCACCTCCGCCGTGATCTTCGGGATCACGTCGAGAGACTCGAAGTTGGCCACGACCTGCTCGACCCGGGATGCTCCAGTGATCACGGTCGACACGTTGGGGCTCAGCGTGCACCACGCCAAGGCAAGCTGCGCCATCGAGCAGTCGAGACGTTCGGCAATGGGCCGCAGATTCTCCACCTTGGCGATCGTGTCGGTATCAGCCATACGGTCGGCAAGCCAGTCATAGCCATCGAGAGCAGCTCGCGAGTCGTCCGGCACGCCGTCGCGGTACTTGCCGGTGAGTAGACCGGACGCGAGCGGGCTCCAGATCGTGTTGCCGTAGCCAGTTTCCTCGACCAGGCCAGCGAAATCGGTGTCGATGCGCTGCTCGAGCAGGTTGTACTGGCTCTGCTCGGTGACAGGCTTGTGGAGGCCATACTTCTCCGCGATGGCCATCGCCTCGCGTACCTGATCGACTGTCCATTCGCTGGTACCCCAGTAGTTCGCCTTGCCCGATGAGACAATCTCGCTCATCGTGAACACGACCTCTTCCATCGGCGTCTCCGGGTCAGCGCGGTGGCAATAGAAGACGTCGACGAAGTCGGTGCCGAAGCGCTCGAGCGAGCCTTCGATCGACTGCAGCAGATACTTACGATTGAGTGTCAAATGCATGTTCGGCACGCCGCGATGGATACCCCAATAGGCCTTGGTGGTGAGTACGTACGACCAGCGAGGCCAGCCGAGGCGCGCGAACGCCCGGCCCATGATCTCTTCCGAGGCACCACCGGCGTACGCCTCGGCGTTGTCGAAGAAGTTGCAGCCCGCCTCACCAGCAGCCGCCATGCACTCGACGGCGAGGCCATCATCGAGCTGGGTGTCGAACGTGACCCAGCTCCCGAAGGACAGCACACTGACTTTCAAACCGCTGGCACCGAGGCGCCGGTACTCCATCTTTTCATTCACTACGGGTGCGTTCATGCGCCGACCGTACTCCCGAGACGGTCACGATCCCTCGCTCACACCACCGATAAGGACCGGTCCGTCCCTCGTCCATCGAACGAGGCGGGCATAGAGCGCCCGAGCACCATCGGGGTAACCGACCTCGCCGTCGACCCATCCGTGGTACACCACGAGATCGGCGGCCCGATCCGCCAGCGAGATGACCTCGAGCCCACCCGGCCCAGCGAGCGACTCGATCGAATCGAGCCACGGCTCGGCCTGCTTCAGGCACGGGCCCAGCACCGAGGAGCACTCGGCGAGCCCTACGGCATAGCCCGCCTCGTCCCACCGGTTCGCCGAATAAAACAGCCACCACGTGTCGCCTACTTCGATCATCGACGGCCCTTCGACAACATCCCGCTCCCACGACAGATCGTTCCGGATCAGTTCAACAGGGTCGCCGATGACTTCAGTGCCATCCCATGACAACGCTTGCGCATAGATGATTGTCGGCAGTCCGCAGCAATTGCCGTCGGACTTCCACAACAAGAAGGGGTCGGCGCCGTCGAACACCACACTCGGGTCGATCGCGCCGCCCTGATCGATGGGGCAGACGAGGGGCTCGGTCGAGTCGTCGACGAACGACCCACCCGGATCATCTCCCACTGCGACCGAAATGCACTGCCGGCCGCTATCGGTGTGGCGAGTCGTGTAGTGCAGAAGCCATCGGTCACCGATCTCGGTGACCGATGGTGCCCACACATGGTGCGGCTCACTCCACGTCGGCAACACAGGCAGAGCATCGCCAGCGACACCGTTGCGCTCGGTGCTCAAAATCGGGACGTTCATGAAAAGGGTGTTGGTGGCGTAGGCGAAGAACAAGCCGTCGTGGCTCACCACGTCGGGATCGGCGAAATCGCCAGAAAATACCGGTATCCCACCGTTCGAGATCCGCTCCTGGGCAGCACCACCAATACCCGCAGATACAGAGTGGGGTACCGGGTGATCGGGCGCGATGGTTGACCGCTCGGCGATCATCGCCGTCTGCGACTCCGGCACAGTGAAGGTAGTTGTGGCCGTCTGCTCGTCGCCGACTAGCAACTCCTTGGCGACAACCTCCGCAGGCGCTTCGGACTCCACCCCCGCACCGGCAGCGCTGCAGCTCGCAGCCAGCAGAGCGAGCACGGTTCCACCAATCATGAACTGTTTCACACTCTCATGTTCGGCTGGCGTGGTGAGACCGTCATGAGCGCGAGATGAGGAGAGTGTGACGCAGCAACCACGCGAAACGGCGCCCCGCAGGGCGCCGTTTTGAGCTCGGGGAGGAGGACTTGAACCCCCAATGTCTGGACCAGAACCAGATGTGTTACCAATTACACCATCCCCGAAGGATGGCCCGCGAAGGGCAGGCAAAACGATATCCGTTCTGGCAGCATCAGCCGACCCCTCCGAGCCAGTTGTCGACCCGTCGATAGCCGAGCACTCGGCCCAGACTCACCGCGGCGGTTTCCCTGGACAGATTACGAATCGATATCGCACTGTCGGTTGATGAAACCGAAGCGTCGAGGCCGACCTCATCGGCGATCTGGGTGAGGCGCAGGGCGTGGTACGGGTCAGACACAAGCACCGCCGAGTCGAGGCCGAGCTGGCGTAGCTGACGGGTCGTCGCCGCGAGCTGCTCCCAGGTCGACGCACCGTCGGTGATGATCAGCAAAGCCTCCTCGGGAACGCCTTCGAACCGGAGGTACTCGAATCCGGCGAAGCCTTCCGTCACCCGGTCACCCGGCTGGTTCGAGCCGGTGGTGACGATCAGGGTCGCAGTACCTTCGTCCCACAGCGAATATGCATGATCGAGTCGCTGCTGAAAGATCGGCGACGGTTGACCGTCGTACTGTGCAGCCCCAAGCACAACGATCGCGTCGACTGGGTCGCGATGATCGGCGCCAGAAGCGATCAGCACGGCTAGGAAGTTGAAGCCGACATAGGCCATACCGAGCGCACCGACCATCATGAGCGCCCTCGAAGAACGCAACCGCATCAGCGGGCTGCGCATCCGCACCACGTCAGGCGAGCCGAGCCCGGGCAGCTCGAAGGCGGGCGAGGCACTCACCGCGGCCGAGCAACGACATCGCCTGCCACAGCGGGATACCCGCTCCCCCGCCGGTCAGCGCGACACGAACCGGTGCCTGGGAGAGAACCCTCGTATCGAGTTCGGCGGTGAGGTCGTTGCCGACACGCATCACCATGGCTTCGATTGCTTCCGGATCGAGGAAGTCGACCGTCTCCAGGCCGTCGATCACCCGGTCGAGAACCCGGTCGGCGGCGATGCCTTTGACCATCGCCTTTGTCCAACCCTTCTCGTCGTAGTCACCGGGAGCGACGAACAGCCACGACAGCCAATCGGTTGCATCGCTGAGCTTCGAGATCCGTTGCTGCACCTCAGGCGCAAGCGCTTCGACGACTCCGGGCCGGTACGCCTTGGCCGGCCACGGCGTGTCGTTCCCGGTCAGCCAGGGCTCCGCCGCGGCTACGAACTCTGCCGGTGACAGGGCCTTGATGTACTCACCGTTGATGTGATCAAGCTTCTTGACATCGAACATCGCCGGCGCCTTGTTGACCGCCTCGAGGCTGAACAATTCGACGATCTCGGTAAGTGGACGGACCTCGACCTCATCGGCCGGGCCCCACCCCAGAAGTGCGAGATAGTTGACCATTGCTTCAGGAAGGTAGCCCTCTTGGCGAAACGCACCCAGGGCAACCGAGTCGCGTCGCTTCGACAGCTTCTTTCCTTGGTCGTTGGTGAGCAGTGGAAGGTGGGCGTAGGTCGGGGGCTCGCCGTAGCCGAGCGCATCCCACAAAAGCTTCACCTTCGGCGCCGTGTTGAGCAGATCTTCTCCACGGATGACATGGGTAATACCCATGTCATGATCGTCGACTGCGTTTGCGATGAGGAACACCGGCGAGCCGTCGCCGCGTCGGATCACAAAGTCCTCGACGGTCGAATGCTTGACTTCGACTCGGCCTCGAATCACGTCGTTGATCACCGTCGAGCCCTCGTCGGGCGCCCGGAATCGGACGACAACGCCCGGACCATCGAGGACGTTGCGGTCGCGCGACCAGCCGTGGTAGCCGGGGGGCAGACCAGCCTCCTCGGCTTTGAGATCGATCTCGTCGCGGCTCAGATCACAGAAGTACGCGTGGCCCGAGTCGATGAGCTGCTGGACCGCGGCAGCGTGATACGAAAGACGCTCACTCTGGAAATAGGGCCCCTCGTCCCAATCGAGCCCGAGCCATTGCAACGGCTCGACGATCGCATCGACGAACTCCTGCGTCTTCTTCGACGCATCGGTGTCTTCCACGCGAAGCACCATCGTCCCGCCGGTGTTGCGGGCGTACAGCCAGTTGAACAGCGCAGAGCGAGCCGACCCAACGTGCAGAAATCCGGTCGGCGCAGGAGCGAAACGAACTCGAGGGGTCACCCCCGCGAGGCTACCGGCCTAGTCGTCGCCACCGAAGGCGGAACGCCAGTCGCGTTCCACAGACCTCTTGGCGCGCTCGAGGCGACCCTTCAGCATGTCGGCGTCCACCCGGTCGGCGATCTCACGTCCGGCGAAGTAGTGCACCGTCGTGTGATGGACCTCGGAAAACAACTTGCGTCTCATTTCCACCAGCTCGGGGGACGCTTCGCCGAGGAAGCCATACAGCGTGAACGCCATCTGAAGGTCTTCGCGCATGGGGCCCCGGCCAAACATCGAGGCTCGGCGAAGGGCAACCGCGCACGCCCCGGTGATGACGTCGGCCACATGCTCACCCGGCGCAAGCACGAGTTGATCTTTGAGATCCGCAGCCAGCGCTAGGACATAGCCCTGGTCAGGGCCCGGATTGCCAAGCGCAGGACCGGTCGGGTGCGCCATTCCGATGGTCTCACCCGGGCGCTCGGCACGCCACGACCCCGATCGCCGGGGCGGCGACGAGTAGTGCTTGGACTGCGTCGGATTGGTGGGAACGCGAGACGGGGCGGCCATGGGTCAAAGCGTAGCCAGCACAGCGCAACGTGCGAAGACACGCGAGACTTCCGACCATGACGAACGTGCTGTTTCGGCCGACCGAGTCGCTGTGGACGAAACCGGCGTAAGCGGGGTACCGAACTGATGCGTTTCGTCGGGGTCGATGGCTGCCCGACCGGCTGGATCGCAGTCGCCTGGGATGGCGCATCGAGCACCACAGCCCACTTCCTTCCTGCCCTCGATTCGCTGGCAGACGTAGTTCCCGACGCTGCGGTGGTGGCCATCGACATGCC
>CAJQPN010000022.1 GCA_905480195.1 uncultured Acidimicrobiales bacterium | reverse complement strand
GTCGTGTTGGCAGTGCTTGCGGCAACATTCGGTGTCAGCGGAGCAGCTGGAGCCCGTCCAAGCGGTGCAGATGCGGGCGATAACCGCAACAACGCAGCCGTGTTCGACTACTGGTCGGCAGACAGAATTGCATCGGCCATCCCTCGCGACCTCGTGATCGCCAAGAACGGACTTGGGTACCTGAGGGGCGCAAACGGCGAACTCACCCCATACGGCCACAACATCAGCGCGCCGTTCACGCGCGTGACGGACACCCCGATCGAAGGGACCCGATATACACCTCAGGGGAAGGACGCCGGCAAGCTGGCGGCGGAAATCGACAACATGTCGCCTGCATCGGGCACGACGATCGGAGCCAGTTCTTCGTTCACCGTCACCGTCGCCAATGCGAATGTGCGGGGAGTCAGCGTGTTTGTCGGGCGTGTCGGCTCGTCCAAGACGAAGTTTTCCATGACCTTCCAGGGCGGCGAGACATGGCAGAGCAATCTGGAGGGCTTCAGCAACGGCGACTGGGAGTGGTACGTAGAGGTCCGTGAGCCCCGTGGCGTGCGGACGTACTCCAACACCGTGGGCTTCGCTGTAGACACCGGTAGTGGCGGTGGCGGTGGTGGTGGCGGTGGCGACTGCAGCAGCACTGAACTGGTCACCAACTCGCGTTGGACCTGCGGTGGCGCCGTGCAGACCGCTGCGGGCCGGATCCTGTTCACGATGGGCAGCAGCAATTACGTGTGCTCAGGCACGGTGGCGACCGACGGGACCAGCGGACGGTCAATCATCATCACAGCTGCACACTGCATTTACGACGAGGTTGCGGATGCGTTCGCCTCGAATGCGATCTTTATTCCGAGTCAAGACGACGGTGGTAGTGACCGTACTGATTCGAATTGCTCGAATGACCCGATCGGGTGTTGGGCAGTCGACCACGGCATCGTCGACAAGGAATGGGCTGATCGGACATGGTCGGACAACATTCCCTGGGACTACGGCTACTACGTGGTGTCCGACACGGGCGCGCACTCGGGGACTGCCTCCTCGTCAGCGCTCGACGTCGCGGCAGGATCGTTGACTGTCGACTTTACGGCCCCCGCCCTCGGTGCCAGCGCAACCGCGCTCGGGTACTCCTACAGCGACGATCCATACTTCATGCACTGTCAGGAAGGGCTTGGAACATACGGAGTCAGCCTCTTCCTTGGTTCGTGTGGCCTTTCTGGCGGAGCGTCCGGTGGACCTTGGCTGCAGCCCGTCGATGGCGGGAACGGCGTGATCATCTCGGTCAACAGCTGGGGCTGGGGCAACCAGCCGGGCATGGGCGCTCCGAGGCTGTACAACAACAGCGCTGAGCTGCTGTTCTCTGTGGCAAAGAGTTCTGATCTTGCGACGGCCGACCGCGGGTTTGTCGTGGACGCGAACAATCCGCCGTCGACCACCTCGACGACGTCGACCTCTACCACCTCCACGACGTCGACCTCTACCACCTCTACGACGTCGACCTCTACGACGTCGACCACGACAACGACCATGGCCCCGCCTGCCGACATGACCCTCTCGGTCACTGCCTACAAGAGCAAAGGCAGGAAGGTCGGACAGCTCAGCTGGTCCGGTTCGACGACAGCGGTCGATATTTACCGTGACGGTTCCGTGATTGCGCCAGGCGAAGACAACGACGGGTCGTATCTCGACAACACCGGCCAAAAGGGTGGAGGCACCACCTCGTGGCGGGTCTGCGAAGCCGGCGGCACCATCACCTGTAGTCCGATCGTCACGCACACGTGGTGAGACGGTCGTTCGTTGACCTCGCCTGAATCCGCACGAGGTCGCACTGCTAACTTGCCCATTGATGGGCATCCACGACGAGGACATCGCACGGGTTCGTAGCAGCGCCGATCTCGTTGCGGTCATCGGCGAGCACACCGAGATCAAGCGGTCGGGCCGCAACTTCATGGCGAGGTGTCCGCTCCATGGGGAGCGGACACCGTCGCTGTCGGTGAGCCCCGAAAAGGGCGTCTACTACTGTTTCGGGTGTCAGCGCAGCGGTGACGCGATCACCTTTGTCCAAGAGATCGATGGGCTCGACTTTGTCGGCGCTGTCGAGTCGCTGGCGAGCCGGTACGGCATTCAGTTGCGGTACACGTCGGCGGGGGAGGGACAGCGCCGGGGACGCAAGAAGTCGTTGCAGGAAGCTGTCGGCAAAGCGGTCGACTTCTATCACGAACGCCTGTTGAGCGGCAGCGACGCGGCCGAAGCGCGCGGCTACCTTCGTAGTCGCGGCTACGACGGTGACCTCGTCCGAAAGTACAAGATCGGTTGGGCGCCCGACGACTGGGACCAGTTGGCCCGGCACCTCCGCTTGAGCGCTGATGACTTGCGCGATTCGGGGCTCGGCTTCGTGAACAAGGCAGGCCGTCAGCAGGACGCCTTCCGGGGCCGTGTCATGTTCCCGATCCACGACGAGCGCGGCGACGCGGTCGGGTTCGGTGGCCGCATCCTTCCCGGGCACGAGGGCCCCAAGTACAAGAACACCACTACCGAAGCGGAGGTCTACGACAAGAGCAGAGTGCTTTACGGCCTGCACACCCATCGCGATGGCATCGTGAAGGCTGGTGAGGCGATCATTTGCGAGGGCTACACCGATGTCATCGGCTTCGCCACCGCCGACATCCCACGCGCTGTGGCCACGTGCGGCACGGCGCTCACTGAGGAGCACGTAAAGCTCCTCAAACGGTTCTCTGCCAACCGGCTGGTGCTGTCGTTCGATGCCGACGCCGCCGGGCTTGCTGCGGCCGAGCGTGTCTATGCCTGGGAAAAGGAGTACGAGCTCGACATTCGAGTCGCTGCGCTTCCTTCCGGCGTCGACCCCGACGATCTCGCTCGCAACGATCCGGGCGGTTTGCAGCGAGCTGTCGACGAGGCGGTGCCATTTCTCAAGTTCCGACTCGAACGGGTGCTCGACGCAGGCGACATGTCCACACCAGAGGGGAAGGCGCGGGCTGCCGAGCATGCCCTCGATGTGGTGCGCGAGCATCCCGATGCGCTGGTTCGCGACCAGTACGTGATCGAGATTGCCGATCGCACCCGTATCGACCTGGCTCGGCTTCGCGAGTTGCTGGCGAGTCCGTCGCGTCCGAGGCCTGCAGCGCCGCAGTATGTTTCGTCTTCGGTCGATTCATACGACGACGATGAGCACGAAGATCATCGACCTCCCGAACGTATTCGCCTCACACCTGAAGACGAAGCGATTCGGCTGATGATCCACCGCCCCGACGAGGTTGCCGGTCGGCTTGTGCCGGTGCTTTTTGGCGATCCGATTCGCCGCGAAGCGTTCGAGGCACTCGATTCCGACGGTGTGATGGCGGCGGCCGACCGCGTCGGAGAACGCGCGGCGACGCTGCTCCGCCGCCTCGCCGTCGAGTCCTCCGACGCGGAGGCCGATGACGTCGTGGCGGGTGTTGTCCGCCTGTCAGCCGATCGAGTTGTCCGCGATCTCCAGCATCGGACCCGCCTGGCCGAATCCCCCGACGACCGCCAAGGCTTCGCAACAGCCATCGCATGGGTCAAGACCCAGACCGAAGGTCTCGCCGAACGCAACACGCGAGAAGCGGCGGTCACCCAGTTGCTACCGTGGCTCATTCAGAACGCCGAAGGGAGGAACGGATGACTGGCATCGCACCAACCGTTCCTCTGCCTGTGGGTGCGGCAGTGAAGTTCCAATCTCTCCTCGACGCAGCGCGCTCGTCGGGGCACCTCAGTCTCGACGCGCTCGTGCATGCGCTCAACGATGTCGAGTTCGACCCGGAACTCATCGATGGGCTCCGGCAGGCGTGCGCGGTAGCAGGGGTCGAGCTCGACGAGGAACTCGATTCGCCGGTGCCGGCCGAAATCACGGTGCCAGCCCGCCCTGATGGCGAAATCACCGACTCTGACGAACATCAGACCCCCATCGATACCGAGCGTGTCGCCCGCGCTGCCGCCTTCGCAGCGTCGATCGGTGACGATGTCGAAGAACCTGGGCGCCGCCGCCAGATCAAGCGGCCAAGCGGTGCCGATGGTGGGAGCAGCGATGACCCGGTGCGGCTGTACCTCAAGGAGATTGGTCAGGTTCCGCTGCTCGATGCGCGGCAGGAGGTTCGCGTCGCGGCGCGGATCAGGCGCGGCCTGGAAGCGGCCGAGTACCTCGCGGTGTTCGAGCAGTCGGGTCAGCTCGATTCGGTAGACCCAGGCGACCTCGCCCGCTATCGCCGACTTCTGCGAGACGGTGATCGCGCCACCGATGAGCTGATCCGCGCCAACCTCCGATTGGTCGTGTCGATCGCCAAGCGTTACGTCGGGCGCGGCATGGTGCTGCTCGACCTCGTGCAAGAAGGCAATCTGGGCCTGATGCGTGCGGTCGAGAAGTTCGACCACACCAAGGGGTTCAAGTTCTCCACCTATGCCACTTGGTGGATTCGCCAGGCGATTACCCGCGCCATCGCGGACCAGTCCCGGACAATCCGCATCCCGGTCCACATGGTCGAAGCGATGAATCGCATCAAGCGGGTGCAGCGCCAGATGCATCAGGAATTTAAACGGGAGCCTTCCGTCGAGGAGTTAGCGGCTGAGGTTGATGAACCGATCGAGAAGGTGCGAGAGATCCTCAGGATCGGACTCGATCTGTTGTCGCTGGACTCGCCGGTCGGCGACGAGGACGACTCGAACCTTGCCGACTTCATCGAGGACCAGAACGCAGCCGCCCCGATTGATGTTGCGGCCCGCCACATGCTGGCGGCTGCGCTCGGCGATGTACTGGTCGAGTTGAGCGAACGAGAACAAGAGGTCGTCCGTCTCCGGTTCGGGCTCGATGACGGCCGACCGCGCACGCTCGAAGAGGTCGGGAAACAGTTCGGCGTCACCCGCGAACGTATCCGTCAGATCGAGGCGAAAACACTGGCCAAGCTGCGCCACCCGCACCGATCCGATCGGCTCCGCGACTACCTCGAAGGTGCCTGACCTCGCCCAGCAGAGGAGCAGGCGTAGTCATGAGCAGCGCGTATCATGGCTCAGGATTCACCGAATCTGGGGCTGATGCTGGCGCGCATGCTGGTACCCTCCTCAACCGACCATCCGGGGTAGCTCAGCTGGCAGAGCGTCGGACTGTTAATCCGCAGGTCGTGGGTTCGATCCCCACCCCCGGAGCTGAAAAGCGACCCGCACCGAGGTGCGGGTCGCTTCGCGTACGGGGCTTTGCCTTGTGCGCAGTAGGGTCCCGTCGGGCCCGTAGCTCAATGGTCAGAGCAGGCGACCCATAATCGCTCGGTCGTGGGTTCGATTCCCACCGGGCCCACCAGTCATTGCAACCCTCGCCGGCGCTCGGTGAGGCGTCCATGCTCGCTGTGGTCACGCCGTGGGTACACGAACGGCGTTCTCCGGTTAGCTGGGGCTGCATGAGGTTCGCAGCGGCACGGGCCGCGTGGCCCGTCTGCGTTCAACTGTGATTTTCTCAAGTCTGGGTGCGGTGCATAACCGAGATTCGGCGTGGACGTGCAATCTGCGAAACCTCGCGTGTTGCAAAAGTGCGACGAGCAAGATCTTCTGCTTCTCCAGCGTGGCCGCGTTGCGAATGGTTTTGCGGTAAGCCTTGGTCGTTCCCTGCTTGGAACGGCCGTCCGAGGAGCAGTCAGGCTCGGCCGTGCGTCAGCCGAAGATCGTGGCGGCAGATGCAAAGTCCTCGTGAGTGTCTATCTCGGTCCAAGCGAGGCCGGTGATGTCGAGCGCCTCGAACGCAACGCCATTCGCGATCAGGAGCTCGTATGCACCTTCGTAGTACTCCTGAAGGTTCCGCGGGTTCCGCATCATTGCTTTGAGTTCGCCGAAGAGGAGTTTGGCGGTCTCGGCGCTGATCTTCTCGATGCCGATGGACTCGCCGATTGCATCGGCCGGTGGCAGTGATTTGCTGACCTTGGCAACGTGGGTGTTAACCGACAACGCAACTTTCACCTCTTCTGCGTCGAGGTGGATGTTGCGGTCAATGCAGAGTTGGTTGGTTGCGGCACTGGACAGTAATTGCTGAAGAATCTTGACCTCGAAGACCACGTCGCCGTCAAACTTCACGACGTTGGAGTCTCCAACTGCCTCTTCTGCAAGCATCAGCGAGTAACCGGTGTTGGTCTCGCGGTAACGAGTGTTGACGATGAACGTCACGGGGAGATCGGGAAACGTGTCTCGAACGAACGACTCGATCTGGTCGGGCCGGTAGCCGAGAACGATGATGATCTCCTCGATGCCGCACAATCGGATGTTGGTCAGCATTCGCTCCAAGATTGAAACTCCCCCGACCTCCAGCAGTGGCTTGGGGCAGTTGTCGGTCATGGGGCGAATTCTCGATCCGACTCCAGCCGCCAAAATGACGGCTTTGGTCGGTGAAAGATCTGCGGTGAGTGAGCTCATTTGGCGACTCGTTGGCCTAGCCCGAGTTCGATACTGCGCCATCGCTGCCATGTACGAGAGGTACCCAGCACAACTTGGCTGATGGCAAAGACCCAGAGCATCGGTGTGAGTTGGTCAAGAACCAGCGCCAGCGACAGCATGAAGATGAAGACACCCTCGTTGAAGTTGAGGATCTTGCGTTGCTCGCGCGTGAACCATTTCAGGGTTCCGAACAGATCTCGCGAGCGGGTTGCCGCCTCCGGTGTGGTGTCGGCTGGCAGTTTCTCGGCGTCTTGTTGCAGGTAGCGGTTGTTCCGTGAGACTTCGATGTGGATCTCAACGTATTTGGCGTAGCCGCGCAGTGAATAGAACGCCAGTCCGATGAGAGCCAGCATGATCGGTACGACTCGTTCGGACTGTTCAGCGGCGGCGAAGCCAGCTGCACCGAACCAGAGCGAAACCTGCAGTTGGTCTGTGACCTGATCAAGGAGACTGCCAGACGCGCTTGTCTCCTGGCGATACCGGGCCATTTGCCCATCCATGCAATCAAAGACATGACTCAGCTGAATGAGAGCGGCGGCGAGGATGAAGTTGGCCATGCCGCCGATGACGATGAGCACAGCAGCGATCAGAGCGGTCACGAACGATGCGAGCGTGACAAGGTTCGGGGTCAGCCACTTGATGTCAACGACGAGGTAGTTGAAGACGACAGCGATTGGAGCGGTGACGAACGAAGACCACCACTCGTCGTTGGGGGTCTTGGTCGCCCAAAGGCGCGTCATCTTGTCGTTCATGGGTGTTGCTGTCAGACCGGGACGGCGGCCGGTGCGGGCGAGAGGTGCAGCGGTTGCTCGACGCCTAGTCCTGTCTCCCGCTGCGTTGCTGAGAGCGCATCGCCAAGGGCCCGGAGGAACCGCTTGATGTCAAGTTGGGAAAGCTCACCGATGTTGCCCACCTGGAAGATGCGACCAGCCAGTGGTCCTTTGCCCTCGTAGATGATGATCGAGTGCTCACGAAGTGAGTGGCGGAGCTGATCGATGTGTACGTGTGAAGGTAGGTGCACCGTTGTCAAGACCGAGGACATGTCATCGGTCTCCAACAGGAAGGTCAGGCCGAGCTTTGTCATGCCCTTGCGCAGCCGTGCAGCGGTCCGCTGGATCTTTGCCCGTCGGCCTGGGACGGTTTCGATCAAGATGTTGGCCAACGCTTCGTCTAGCGCAAAGAAGAGCGGTACGGCTGGGGTGTTCGGTGTCTGGGAACGCTGGGTGGCGAACTGGAAGAACTTGTGGAGGTTCAGGTAGGCGGTTTTTGCTGGGAGGACGGCCAGTTTCTCGAACTCGGTCTTCTTGCCGATGACGAACGACAATCCTGGGTAGGAACCGATTGCCTTTGAACTGGACGCAGAGCAGAACGCTATGTTGTCGCGTTCCATGTCGATCGCTTCGGCTCCAGCGCTGCTCACACAGTCGACCAGCAGGATTGCGCTGTGGGCCTTGGCGAGGGAACCGATCGCGGCGAGCGGGTTCAACATGCCCGAGCTGGTCTCGTGGTGAGCGACTGCTATGACGTCGATGTGGTGATCTCGGAGATAGTTGTCGACGACGTCGAGATCCAATGCGGCTCCCCACGGAAATTTCAGGAGGGAGGTATTGCTGTTGTGAATCTCAGAGGTCGCATGGAGTCGCTCTCCGAACTCTCCGTTGGACAGGATGAGGATGTTCTGGTCGCCAACAACTGACGCCAACATGGCCTCATTGGCGGCGCTGCCCGAGCCAGTGATGACCACTGCCTGGTAGTGGTGAGACTCTCTGATTTCCAAGAGCTGCAGCAATTGTGTGCCGACGCTGCAGAACAGTTGTTCAAACTCGACTTCTCGATGGCAGATGTCTTCGCGGGCAATCGCTTTTCGGACGTTGTCAGCCACGTTTACTGGCCCGGGAGTGAAGAGCAGGAGCTTGCTCCTTCGAGCTGTGCCGCCGGGAGTGAGATTCGCTGTCTTCATGTTTCCGTCTCTGTCGTGGTCTGACCTCGACTATCGTATGGGATTCGATTAAATCGATGTTGATTCGAAGTATACGATATAAATTTGATAACACCGGTCCTGCGCCGCTCAAGGGTAGGATCTGCGAATGCCGAAAAAGCGCGTGAGTCTCGCTGCTCTGACATCGGCGGCGATTGTTGTTGCGGACCGCGAAGGTTTTGAGACGCTGACGCTGAACGGAGTCGCCACCGAGCTTGGCGTGGCGGCTTCAACTCTGCACTCCCACACCGATGGCCTTGATGGCCTAAAGACGCTGGTTGCGGTAGCGGGTACGAGAAACCTCACCGAAGCGATCCGGAACTCAGCGATCGGGACGTCTGGGCTCAACGCGCTCACGGCAATGGCAACGGCCTATCGGACTTTTGCCATCGAACATCCCGGTCAGTTCGCGTCGACGTTGCTGCCGCCACGATCCGATCTCGACGAGTTGGCGACGGCGAACGCAACGCTGATCGAGGTGTTCGTGCTTGTCTATCGAGCAATAGGACTCGAGGACAAAGACGCGCGTCTCGCGGCGCGCGCGATGCGGAGCGCCATCCACGGGTTCCTTGCGCTTCAGCGCACCCAGGCCTCGGCGAGTGATCATGACGTCGAGTACCGGTACCTTCTCGATGCGCTGCAACGCGGGCTTCTCGACCCGACTCACGTCGCAGATCATTGATACGCCAAAGGCTCCTGAGGAACAGGCGACATGGTCGTGTGGGCGTGCGCGCACGCAGGCCGAAAAGCGTTGACGGAACGCTTTGGGTGACCGCCTAACTCCTGAAGCGAAGGAGTCAGGCGAGGCCGCTCAGAACAACCGACGCGAGAGAACGCGACCCAAGAGACTGACGTTCCAGTCCACCATGATCTGCTGAACTTCGGGGTCGGCCATGTTCTGTGCCGAGGCGGCCAGGAGGTCGTCAAGAGAGTCTGCCCAGGTGACCACGGTATGGGTGAAGGGTGACGGCCCCGCAGCGACGTTTGCCAACACGGTCATGCCGTGTGCTCCGTTTTGCATGTGCGCCCAGTTCTTGCCGAAATTGGTTTGGGCGGATGCGTCATCCATCGGTGAGCTCGAGAGGTACAGCACGGACCCATAGTCGCCGGTCCGGTCGCCGAACTCGGTTTGCACTCGCATCAGGCTCCGGCGGCTGATCTGTACTTGATGGTCGTGCATGAGTTGAACGAGAGCATGATCGGCGTAGAAGGCCTGCTGGCCGTTCATTGCGCCGTCGACGGTCTCGTATTCGAAGGCCACGAGGATAGTTCCGGCCATCTCGCCACCCATGATGATCTGGCTGGCCGTGGTGGTGAGGGCACCGAGAGCCCTGTAGTGATCTTGCGCCCAGGTTGCGCCGGAGTCGGCGAACCCGTCGACATCTGTGGCTGTGAGTGCGGTGACGTAGAGGTAACTCACATTTACTCCTGAAAGGCTCTTGGGCGAGCGCACCAACTACGCCATGCTCGCCGCTGCATCTTGTCAACGCCAGCGTAAGCAACACAAAAACAACCGTTGTTCGCATGCCGACACCTCATCGGTGAGGTTGGTTAGGGGTCAGCAGCGGGTCGCTTCCCGCTGAGGTTGCCGGATCGACACATCTGAACGGTTCTCGCACTCGGCTCCCTTTTTGGGAGGTACGGAGGACAGCGCAATGGTGAGGACAACGATGTGAAGCCAACCTTGCCAGGCACTGGACGAGTCCACTGACCCAAGCTGACATTGCTCAGCCGTCCGTGCGGCCTCGCGACGTGCCTCTCCTCGTTGCGACGAACGCAGCTCCCAAGATGGGAATGCCGGCCATGACGCCAGCCCACACAGACTGTATCCAGACGTTTGATTCCGAAACGATCAGCCCTACAGGAAGGGGCGCTGACGGTTCAGAACCCGCTTCCGACCTCTGTAGATCGGAATCTGAGAAGGCAGCTGCGGTGCCGGAGAGTTCAGTCGTTGGCGTGCGCTCGTCTGGCGAGGGCGTGGCGTTGCCGTCCGGGTTCGACGGCTCTGCTGTGGTCGACGGGATCGCAGGCTGGGTTGTTGTGGTGGAGGATGGCTGGGTTGTTGTGGTGGAGGATGGCTGGGTTGTTGTGGTGGAGGGTGGCAGGGTTGTTGTCGACGTAGGGGGTTGTGTGTTGCTGACGCGCAGCACCGTCCGGTGGCCCCGATTTCGGTGAGGTTTGCAGTACAGCTCGAAGTCACCGGCTTGACTGATCGGCGCTGTGACGAAGACATCGCCTCCGTTGCGCGTGCCAGTGCTGATACCGAGTGCGTCAACGTCTGCGCTGTGCCCGCTGTCGACGAACACGAAGCGAAGCTGGTCACCGACGTTGGCACTGACGAGACTTCGGGACCCGGTCGAGCCGTCCTCGAAGTAGAAACTCCCAACTTCGACTGTCACGACTTTGGCACTATCGGCCGAGACAGCCTCCGCACTGTGGAGAGAAAGGGTGCCGGCGACCATCGTCAGCACTGCGAGGAGCCTCATCGTCATCCGTACACCACTTCACCGGCAAGGAGGCCGGTAACTACCAGAGCCCAGAATCCTGCACTCGCAAGACCCACGTCGAGCTGGACGGCTTTGCCAGCCACGTCCCGGTTGCGACGCCAGAACGCATGGACGGTGAACAGCAGCGCCGTCAACAAGCCCAACAACACGTGCCAGATGAGAGGTTGCGAGAACGACGCCGTCTCGAACAACTCCATCCAGCCAGCGTCGCGAAATCCGCTCAGGACTGTCGGTGCGAGCGCAATGACGCCGAACCATTCCAACGGCCCGATATATGCCTTCCATTTTGATGTGTCGCCCCAACCCGCGTGCACCGCAACGATCGCGACCCAAGCAAGTGTCAACATCGCGATCGGAAAGTGCACCACGATCGGGTGAATTCGCATTTCGACGAACCAGTTCAACATCAGAGTTCACCATAGAGATCCCACCACCTTGCGGCGCAAATCGAAGCGGAGACGTCTTCCACACAGCTCCCGTCGGCGATAGGGGGTCGGGACGGTACGCAGCGATTTGCCTGGGGCTGGCGGAGGTTCTCTGCTGTGTGTCTCCTCTGTCGAACGTGAAGGGCAGGGCGAGCCGGAGGGAAGCCCCGTCAAACGTCTGTATCCTCGGCTTGGCGTCGAAAGTGGCGGGGTACTTGTGGAAACGTTCTGGGGCGCAGTGATGGTGGCCATTGGTGCGCTCTTCATGCGCTGGGGTCGGACCCGGTCGGATTTCGTCGTCTACCGGTTGCTGGTGGCGCGGTCGCAGATGCTGTGGCGCGACCGTGTCCATGGGTTCTACCAGGTCACTGGAGCGATGATCGCAGTGGTGGGTGTGCTCTTCGCCGTGCTCGGCTGACGGATTGAATCTGTCAGCCACGACGAGTCCGTAGTACACGACAAACCTGCAAGATCTTGTCCTGCCTAAGCTGAGGAGTGATCGTGAACGAAGGTGACACCGTCGACGATTTCGAATTGCTCGATCAGCGCGGTTCGGTCGTGCGCCTCAGCAACTTGGTCGAGTCCGGCCCCGTAGTGTTGTTCTTCTACCCGAAAGCCATGACCCCTGGTTGAACCATGGAAAGCTGTCACTTCCGTGACCTTGCATCGGAGTTTGCTGAACTCGATGCGACGCGGGTGGGGATTAGCGCCGATCCGGTGGATCGGCAGAAGCAGTTCGACCAAAAGAACGGCCTTGGGTTTACGTTGCTGAGCGATCCCGACCGCAAGGTCCACAAAGCGTTCGGCACGAAGCGACTTGGACAGTTGCCGGGCAAGCGGGTGACGTTCGTCATTGGTCAGGATCGAACGCTCCTGAAGGCGATCCGCAGCGAGTCCAGCATGTTGGCGCACGCCGATGAAGCACTCGACGCCTTGCGGAGTCTGGCTGCTTGATCAGCTCAGCGTGTCGTCGAGCCAGACGGGTGCTCGGTCGAGAAGGAACTCGGCGACCTGCTGGCAAAGGTCAAGTTCTTCGCAGAGAACTTCGCGTCCGAGCAAGATGCGGCCGAGGCTCACATCGACTCGGGCGACCATCGCCACGGCGCGCTCGGGTGCGTCGGTGACGGCTGCGAAGCTGTCGACCGCAGAGACCTCGAGCGGCAGTTCGGTCCCGCCGATGCCAGCCAGCTCGGTGGCGAGGACGAGGAGATCGGGCCCTGCGGGAAGCGGCGGCAGCGCGAAGGAGATCGTGACCGCAATCGCAATCGTCTCGTCGGGTTCGCCTTCTTCACCGACCCGGATGACTTCGTCTTCAAACGCAATGAGTGTGCGAGGGTCGACCTCAAGCGCCATATGCATGTCGAGCGGTCCGTCGCAGGCACGATCCGGATGGAGATCGATCTCCCAGGTCTGCCGGTTCGTGTAGGTCTCGATGAAGTGCCGCTCGTCGTGGACGTGGAAGCCGTGTTCGGCAACATGGTCCTTGAGGTCGGCGACGAAGCCCTGAAGGTCGATCACTGCCACCCCCTCAGCCTGCCACGATTCAGACCAGTTGCCTCCCCGCAGCGTCATCGGTGTGGTCTACTGCCGCCGTGACCGACGACGACCTCCTCGCCTTGCTCCACGCCGCGATCGATGCCGTGGTCGAGGTGTTTACGGGCCATGACGATTGGGGTCTCTCGGGGAGACGAGACGGCCAATACGCAAGCGATCTCGCCGCAGACGCGGCGGCATTGCAGGTTCTCCAAGCGGCGGGGATCACCGTGTTGAGCGAGGAGTCCGGTGGGGGCGCCGGTGAGGGACCGATCGCTGTTCTCGACCCGCTCGACGGTTCGACGAACGCGTCTCGACCCCTGCCATGGTTTGCTACGAGTATCTGCGTCATCGACAACGGAAGCGCACGCGCTGCCGTCGTCCACGATCATGCAAGCGGCGTCCGGTGGGACGCGATCGCCGGTGGCGGCGCCCGCATCGACGGCGTGTTGTTGCCGACTCGAGAGATGGTTCCTCTCCACGAGTCGGTGGTGGCAATCAACGGACTGCCGACGGCCAACCCCGGCTGGAGCCAGTTTCGGTGCTTCGGCGCTGCGGCTCTCGACCTGTGTGCCGTCGCCGATGGACGATTTGATGCCTTCGTCGACTTCGACACCGACGCGCTCGGACCTTGGGACTACCTGGGCGGCATGCTGATCTGCCAAGAGGTCGGGGTGCGGGTGGAAGACGCGTTCGGCCGTCCGTTGGTCGTGGGCGACCACGCCGCTCGCCGCACCCCTGTTGCTGCCATCGGATCGGCCTTTGACGAGCTTGTCGGCGCTCGTCGACGCCAGGCCTCCCGGTGATTCGCCGCACACTCCTGCGGGGGTTCGGCCACCTGCCGAGCCGGGCGCGTCGATTTGTCATTCGTTGGGCGTCGCCGACGTGGACCGCAGGGGCCGTGGCGATTCTCGAACGAGACGACGGTCGCTGGCTCATGGTCAGCCCGGTGTACCGCAAGGGTTGGTCACTTCCCGGCGGACTGATCGATCGGGGCGAGGATCCCGCCACTGCGGTCATCCGCGAGTTTGCCGAAGAACTCGGAATCACAATCGCGGTGACCGGCGATCCGTGGATCGTCTACGACTCCGTTATGCGCCGGGTCGACGCGGTCTTTCGCGCCGAGCTTGTCGACAACACCGATCTCGATGCGATCCGGGTGCAGACCCCAGAACTTGATGGTGTCGGCTGGTTCGAACCCTCAGCGCCTCCTGCCCTCGAGACAGAAGCCGAGGATGCCCTCACCCTCCACTCTGCGGTGACGAGCGGTGGGCCGACCGTCCTCTGGCGCTGAATCACCCAAGCTCGGGCGGTGTCGTTGCCAGCAGATACCGACCAGCGACTGGCGCCTGCCGCCGGTGTTCGGCAGGCTAGGGAGATGCGCCATGCCGTCCAGGTAGAACTAATAAAAACGCTGCTCGCCCATCTCGACGCGGGAACGAACGTTGATGCGGGTGGGCTGCGCCTGAACGAGACAGCGACCTATACCGACCCGGCACAGGCCGACCGGGAATGGGATGAGTGGTTCGTGGGTCTTCCGCAACTGCTCGGCATGAGTGGGGATCTCCCCGAGAACGGGTCGTTCCTGACCAACAACGAGTTCGGCATTCCGATCCTTGCGACGCGCGATCAGAGCGGCAATTTTCGGGCCTTCGTCAACGCCTGCCGCCACCGCGGTGCGATCGTCGAGTCAGAGGCGCGAGGCACGAAGCGCCGCTTTACCTGCCCGTTCCATTCGTGGAGCTACGACCCCGGTGGTGCGCTCGTGGGCCTGCCGAAGCCCGAGCACTTCGGCGAGGTCGACAAGGAATGCCTCGGACTTCGCGAGCTGGCAGCCGAAGAGCGCCATGGGCTGCTGTTCGTTCACCCCGACCCCGGTGGCGAGATCGACCTCGACTGGTTGCTTGGCGATTGGTTCAACGACGAGTTCTCGACCTGGGGGTTCGACAAACTCGAGCGCCTCACAGCCGACGAGTACGAGACCGCCTGCAACTGGAAGCTGGCGATGGACACATTTGGTGAGACGTATCACTTCACCTCCCTGCACGCGAACACGCTGGCCAACAACTTCCACGGCAACGTGCAGTGCTACGACGAGGACGGCCATCTGCACCGAATGATCCTCTGCAAGAAGGCGATCGACGAGATGCGTCGGCTGCCCGAAACCGAGTGGGACATCACGGTGGCGGGGTTGCCCGTCTACTGGTTGTTCCCCAACGTGATCCTCATGCCGTTCGAGGTCGGTGTCTTCCTCGTGCGCGTGATCCCGGATCGCAACGATCCTGGCCGCCACGTCAGCAAGATTGACTTCTATCTCCATCGAGACAAGCTGGATCAGGCGGCAGCGGACATGGGCGTCGCCGACCTGACGGAGATGGCCGCGAACATCGCCACGAACTTCAGCGAGATCATCCGCGATGAGGACTACGTGATGTCATCGAGCCAGCAGACAAGCGCCAATGGTGCAGCGCTCGACCAGATCGTGTTCGGCAGCAACGAACCGGCCCTGCACCACTACCACAACACCTATCGGCGCATGTTGGGGCTCGAGGTATCGCCTCTGATCGACTCGATCAAAGCGTGAATGAAACGCCGCCTGAGCTGATCGCACCGTGCCTTGATGCCGAGGACGGGCGAGCCCTCGCTGCGTTCTGGCAGCAATTCCTTCGGTTGCCATACCGACCCGGTCAAGGTCCCGACGACGACCCGAACTTCATCGTGATCGACGATCCGGCAGGCACCCCCAAACTCGCTGTGCAACAGGTGGAGTCGTTGCCGAGAGTGACGTGGCCTGACGGCAACATCGCCCAGCAGATCCATCTCGATCTCCTCGTGAGAACCCCCGATCAACAGCGTCGTCAACTCGAGCGGGCAGTTGAGCTCGGCGCGTCGGTACTCGACGATCGCTCCGACGATGCCACCGATCCGCTGGTGGTCATGGCCGATCCTGCTGGCCATCCGTTTTGTCTCATCTGCCCTCCTCGGTTGTAGCGACGACGCGATGTGGGGCGAGCGGCCGAGCTACCCCGCTTCGAAACGTTCGTGGTGAGCGCCCTAGTCACTGCAAATGCCAAGGGTCTGAGTGTTCGTCACGAGCAGTACCTCCGCGCCCTGCGGTCAGCGCTGCCCTGCTTGTGCGGAAGTAGCGTCGGTGATGTGGTGATCTCTCCGTGGCGTGCCCTCATCAGCCTTGTGGCGCCGCATCGCTCTCGAGTCGCAGGGATGTCCGTCGTGTTGGCCGTCGCCGGTTCGCTCCCGCTCGCCGGACCACTCCTCATCGGTCGGTTCATCGATGATGCCGTCAACGGTGCGACCTCCGGCCGCCTGCTCGTCGTCGCTGGGCTCTACGTTGCGATCGGCCTCACCCGCCAACTTATGGCCGTCGTTGTCGCTTGGACCGCCGCCGACCTTGCGTGGACCGTCACCAACGAACTCCGCTCGGATCTGACCCGGCAGGTACTCTCGCTGGACCTGGGTTTTCACCGACGCACGAGCCCGGGTGAACTCGTCAGCCGTGTCGATGGTGACGTGACAGCACTGAGCGAGTTCATCGCCCAGTTCGCAGTCAAGGCGATCGCTGCTGCGTTCACACTGATCGGAATCGTCGTGGTGGTTACGAGCCAGGATTGGTGGATCGGACTCGGGCTCGCGGTCTACCTGTTCGTAGCGGTGGGTGTGATGTATTCGTTGCGGAACCAGTCCGTCGACGAGGCAGCGGGGGAGCAGGCCGCGATGGGCCGGCTGCTGGGTGAGGTTGAGGAACGGCTCACGGGCGCCGACGACCTCCGCGGCAACGGAGGAGGGTCGCACGCAGTCGCCGCATTCCAGGTGGCGAGTAAGCGATTGCTTCGAGCAATGCTCGGTCGTGAGAAGCAGGCAGTCATCTTCTGGGTGGCTTCGAACGCCGTCTTCGCGTTCGGCGGCATTGCGATCCTTGCGATCGATGCTGCGCTGCTGGCTCGTGGCTCAATCACGCTCGGTACCGCGTATGTCGTCTTCCAATACACCCAGATCCTTCGCGAGCCGCTTGGTCAACTCGCGGACGAGACCGAGCGTGTCCAACGGGCAGCCGGAGGCATGGCTCGAACGATCGAACTCATGGCCGAGCGGTCGGCGATCCATGACAGTGGTTCGGGCTCGTTCCCGGCCGGTGCGTTGTCGTTGACCTTCGACGACGTCTCCTTCTCCTACGCCGACGAGGAGGATGGCACGCCTGTGCTGGAGGGCGTGTCGATCGAACTCGCCCCGGGGAGAACACTCGGCGTACTCGGGCGCACCGGAAGCGGTAAGACCACCATGGCTCGCATCCTGCTTCGCCTCGTCGAACCAACTACCGGTCAGGTGTTGATGGGTGGGGTCGACACGGCGTCGGTGCCACTGTCGTACCTCCGGGCTCGAACCGGTGTGGTGTCACAGGACGTGCACCTCTTCGCCGCATCGATTCGCGACAACCTCGTGTTGTTCGACGACACGATCCCCGATGAACGTGTGCGAGGCGCCCTCGCCGAACTCGAGCTTCTCGACTGGGTTGAGGCGATGCCCGACGGTCTCGACACGGTGCTTGGCCCGGCAGGGAGCGGGCTGTCGGCAGGGGAGGGTCAACTCATTGCGCTCACCCGCCTCTTTTTGCGAGAACCTGACCTGATCCTGCTCGACGAGGCGTCGTCCCGGGTTGATCCGGTCACTGAGGAACGGGTCACCCGTGCGATCGACCGGCTGGTACGAGGGCGGACGGCGGTGGTGATCGCCCACCGGCTCTCGACCGTGGAGCGCATGGATGAAATCGTGGTTCTCGACGGAGGGCGCGTTGCCGAATACGGCTCTCAGCACGAACTGCGAAACACCGCGCACAGTCGCTACGCCCGACTGCTCTCCACCGGCGCCAACAGCGAGGTCGATGCGGCACTTCTCGACCCGGGGGCGGGCGGATGAAGCCTGCTATCCGGCCCGACTACTTTGCGTGGCGAACGGCGGTGTTCCGCGGGCGCCTTTGGGCGAAATGCTGGTTGTTTTGGACGAGCTTCTACCTGAGTCCGCTGCTCACCGGCTGGCTTCTGAAACTCGTGTTCGACGAACTCGAGCAGTCTCGCTCGATCAGCCGACTGCTGGTACTGCTCGGGGTCACCGAATCGGTGTCATGGGTCTTGTTTGCCATTTCGGTCTGGTATGTCATCCGGTGGTGGGTGGGTGTCAGCACGTTGGTTCGGACCAACATGCTCGAGGCACAAACGGCGAGCGGAGGCCCCAAGGCGGCGACCTTGCCGCTGAGCCCATCCGAAGCAATCACCCGTTTCCACGACGACACTCGAGACACCGTCATCTGGGCAGATTCATGGCTCGATGGCGGTGGAATCATGCTTTACGGCATCGGTGCGCTCGTCATCATGGCCACGATCGACGTCGGCGCTGCGCTGATCGCGCTGGTTCCGTTGGTCACTGTCACGATCATCACCCGCTATCTCACTCCGCGGCTTTATGCCGCACGTGCTGCCGACCGTCGGGCTGGGGCGACGGTCAACTCGTACCTGGGTGAGATGTTTGCCGGAATGCTGGCGTTCCGTCTCGCAGGCAGGGAGGAAGCCGCCATCCGACGTCTCGAGGTGCACACGGCCGAACGCCGTCGCACTGCGGTGCGCGACACGGTGCTGCAGCAGGCCATCGACGGCATGGCATCGTCGACCGCTGACGTCACGATCGGTCTCACGCTGTTGGTGCTCGTTGGCCCGATGCGCGACGGCACGTTGAGCGTGGGTGACATCGCGCTGTTCGTCGCCTACGCCGTGCAACTCGGTCGGGTGCCCCGGTTTGGGGCGCGTCTGATCACGGCCCGAGAGCAGGCGACCGTGGCCTACGAGCGAATGAGTGAGATGGTGGCGCCCGGGCGGCCCGCTGATCTTGTGGAGCCCACCGAGGTCACGATCGAGTCGGGCGACCGGATGCGTCAGCGCGATCCCGACCCTGATCGGGTCGCCCTTCGACGACTCGACCTTCGGGGTGTCACGTCGGTTTTCTTCGATACTGGCGGTGGTGTCCGCGACATCGACCTGTCGGTCGTCAGCGGCGGGTTCATCGTGGTCACCGGCGCGGTTGGCTGCGGCAAGTCAACGTTGCTGCGGGTGCTGGCGGGACTTGAGCCGCTCGACGCCGGCTCTATCGAGTGGAACGGCGAAGCCGTGGATGACATTGCGGCCTGGATGGTCCCGCCGCAGGCTGCCTATCTGCCGCAGATCCCGCGGCTCTTCAGCGAGTCGATCGCAGCCAACATTCGGCTCGGTCGTGACCATTACGACCTCGAGCACGTACTCGAACTGACCACACTTACGGACGACCTCGCCGAAATGCCCGACCGGATCGACACACGCGTCGGTGCGCGGGGACTTCGCCTGTCAGGCGGGCAAGCCCAGCGGGTCGCAGCCGCCCGAAGTTTGCTCACCCAGCCCGAACTGCTCCTCATCGATGACGTCTCGAGTGCGCTCGACGTTGCGACCGAGCTTCAGCTCTGGACGAGCCTGCGTGCACAGGGAGGCACCACGGTCATCGCCGTGTCACATCGCCAGCTCGCATTCGATCTCGCCGATGAGGTCATCACACTCAAGGACGGGCGGATCGTTTGAGGCGTTGCTGCCCGCTCAGCTGCTGCAGTGACCGCTCGGCGGAACGTCGAGTGCCGGGTTCTGGTCAAAGAATCCTGTTGGCATCATCGTGAACCCGACGTACTCGACGGGCATGACAGGCCAGTCCTCGGGTCGGGGTACGTGGGTTACGCCGAAGGTGTGCCACACGACGATGTCGGTGTCGTCGACCGAACGGTCGGCTGCGGCGTAGCTGGGGAGGCCCACCCTGTTGCCCGGGTGCAGGTTTGTGAATGGTCCAGCACCGGCGTAGTGCTCGTTTTCGTCGTAATGCGTGACCCAGAGGTTGTGGCGGGCGAAACCGCCGCGCCGTCCGGCGGGGGATTCATCTGGCGGAAGAAGGGTGGGTGTGGATGGCGGCACGAGCTTGTAGCCGACCGGGTTGCCCATCGCATTGTGCGAGTTTGGATTGATGATCTTCCATGTGCGGCTTGTCGCCGGGTCGATGACACGCCTCGCCTGTTGTTCGGTGGTGAGCGGTGTGGCGACCGCGCGGAACCCGGCCCCGTAGGGATGGGCGCCTTCGCTGTCGACCTCGACGTTCGTCTCGATCACGGAGTTAGTGCCGCCGTCGAGAGCTGGATCGAGTCGCACGCAGAACAGGTGTTGGTGGATCGGCGAGGTTACGTTGGGGCCGACTTGGGGTGACGTCTCGAAATCGGTGCCGGAATGCAGCGCCGATGCGCCGATGATGCCGGTCAACTTCACCTCGAGTTGGATCGTGCCGTCTTGGTAGAAGTACCAGAAGAAGCCGTACTCATAGTTGCCAACGGTGTGGACGCAGCTCACCACAAAGCGCCGTGAACGGCGCACCTCCGGTGGCAGTTCGGGCTGGAACACGTTGGTGTGTTTCCAGAGGATCCCGAAGTCCTCCTCGTGGGTGCAGATGGCGTTCTCGATGATGCGTGGCTCGCCGTTGTTTTGCAGCATCACGGCGTCGAGGTAGACGATCTCGCCGAGGCAGTCGCAACCGAGCGCGAGCGAGTTTGCCTGGTGGCCGAGCGACGTTTCGCCGGCATCGAAGGCGTGTTTCCAGAAGTGGAGCGGGGATGCGTCGCCGTAGGGCACGACCATGTCGGACAACGCCATCCGGTGAAACACTTTGCGGTTGCGGTCGCCGTCTTGGTAGCGGACGTCGTGGATGACGAGGCCTTCGACGGCGTTGAGCGAGACTCGCATGCTCCACTTCTGCCACCTGATCAGGTTGCCGCCGATCTCGAAGCTGGGCCCTTCGGGTTGGGCGATATCGAGCGGCTTGATGTCGTCGCGGAACTCGTTTTGGAACTGGGCGGCGTAGTCGGCGGCCTCGGTCGGGGTTGGAACGATGCCGTGGTCTTCGACGATGATTTCGCCGCTGTCGGCGTCCATGTAGGCCGTGAGCCCTTCGATTGGGCGGGCGTAGTAATTGTCGTCGGGGTGCTCGTGAAGGAACGCAATCGCCCGGATCACGCGACCGGTCGGCATGTGGGGCGGGTTGATACCGGCCAGCCACGGTTCGACGTGCACCTTGTCGAGGTCGGTGATGCCTCTCGCTTGGAGTGCTGCGAGCCAATCCGGGTGCTCGATGAGCGCGAAAATGACCTGCATCACGTCGTCCATCGAGATCGGGGCTTGCCCGTCCTCGATCCACCGGAAGGCGGTGAGCGCAGCGGTGTTCATCGCCACATCGGCTTCGAAGCTCTGCCCTTGGTCACGGTCGTGCCCGATCAGGCGGATGATTCGGTCGACTGGTTCTCCGGCCTCGAAGCGAGCGACATCGGAGCGGCTTGGCTCGGCGGCCCAGCCGGCGGAAAAGAATGCTCGGTCGCCAAGCTTGCCGGCTGCCTGCAACGCGGCTACGGCCGTCGTAAGTTCGTCGACGGTGCACGGATCGAGGGGATGTGTCACGGGCGCCATCATCGCACTGAACACGGCGACCAAGCACGCCGGTGACGGGCGCTTGCCGATACCCTTCCCCCCTTCGGGCGTTTAGCTCAGCTGGCTAGAGCACCTCCCTTACAAGGAGGGGGTCGGGGGTTCGAGTCCCTCAACGCCCACAACAGAAACACCTGCAATTCCAGCGTTTGGGTGGTCTACTGGTGTTTTGCGCTCGGCGTCACGGCGACTCAGGGGAGCGTCAGGGGAGCACGAGAGAAGCTCGGCTGACCCTTCTGCCATGTTGGTTATCTGTTGGATTCACTTGGGAACGAATTGGTGGCCAAAACGATTCAGCAATTCTCTCGGTGTGCTCGTGTTGTTCGTTCTGAGTGTTGGTTTATCGGTTGGTCTGTCAGGCCTCAATCGCCTGATGAGTGCGGAAGTAACGTGTCGTGATGGGTAGCAGCGTGGATGAACCCGGCTGGGAGCAGATTCAAGAACTGCACGGCCACGCTGGCAAGCATCGGGGCCAGTCCAGCGTCAAATCGGTTGCGTGGTCGCCGGACGGAACCCGTCTCGCGTTAGGCAG
>CAJQPN010000021.1 GCA_905480195.1 uncultured Acidimicrobiales bacterium | reverse complement strand
GCTGTAGGTCTTCGCCTTGCTTCGCCCGATCGACATGATGTTGCCCATCTGACCTTGTGCTCGGCGCTGCATCCACACGAAGAACAAGATGAGCAACGACACCGGGATGAGCAACGGCAGCAGCGACTGGAAGAAGTTGGGTCGTGGCGTGACGAACCGGAATTCTTCGGTCTGGGCAAGGATCAGATCATGGTCGTCGTCGGGCAACGGCAGCGGACCGACAGTCGAGTACAGCTGGTCCCCATCGGTGAACGAGATCGCCCCGTCGGTGTTGTCGTATTCGGCCTCGACCACCTCGCCGGCGGCCACCCGTTCGATGAAGTCGCGATAGCCCACCGGTTCGCGGGTTTCGCTCGGGAGCAGCATGCTGAGGCTCATCAACGCCAGCAGCGAGGCGAGGGCAATCCACACGGCGTAACGCGAAATGCCGCTCGCCGGCGGCTTGCGGGAACGGTCGGGGCGGTCGTCGTCGCGGATCGGCGGAGGGGGTGGGGGCGGGGGAGGGTTCGACGCCATAAGGTCAGGGTAGACGGGGGATGGCCCGCTACCGATGTCGGGCCCGTACGCGTTGCGTGGGCTCGCTGCCAGGCTCCGCGCATGAAACGAGTGTTGAGGTTACGGTGCGACTATGAGCCGTCGATGTGCCCGCCCCGGTTGCGGTCAGAGTGCCGACACGACCTTGTCGTTCGACTACAGCAGCCGGCAGGTCTGGCTTGATGCGCTGCATCCGTTCGACAGTCCGGCCAACCACGATCTCTGTGGCCGCCATGCCGACCGCACCCACCCTCCCAGGGGATGGGCACTGCGTGACCGCAGAGCGTCCGCCACCGATGCCCAGGTTCTGGTCGAGGCGGTCGAGCCGGTCGTCCTTCGCTACGCCAGTTAGGTGGAGCAATCGCAGCCGTACCCGCCAACGCGGCTGGTCGTGCTCGCCCTCGTCGCTTTCGGAGGCGGCCTGTTCTTGGCGATCCTCGTCGGCGGTTCGATCGTTGCAGCCCAAGGATGGCGTCTCGATGTCAGCGCTGCAATCGGTGCTGAAGCTGGCCGCACTGCGATGCAGTTCGGCCAAAACCTTCCCCTCGATGATCTGCGCCCGCCCGGGTTCGTTCTGGCGCTTCTGAATCTTCCGTTGTGGGTCGGCCTCATCGGCGTACCGCTCCTCGATCGTCGCAACGGCCTCGACTGGCGTCGTGATCTCGGCTGGACGATGAAGCCCGTCGACGTGCCGCTCGGTCTCGGGGTCGGTGTCGCCACCCAGTTCGTCCTCATACCGTTGTACGAACTCGTATGGCTCGTCGCTGATCGACGAGACGTCGGTCAGGCCGCCGAAGATCTTGTTGCCCACGTCGACGGCCTGGTCGACGTGTTCGCCTTCGTCGTCATGACTGCGGTCATGGCTCCGCTCGCCGAGGAGATTGTCTATCGGGGCCTTCTGTATCGCGGGATCCGTGACATGGAGGCGTCGCATCACAACCTCGCTGTCGGTCTCGCAGTCGTTGCGTCGTCGCTCGTGTTCGCGATCTCGCACTTCCAGTTCGTGCAGTTCCCCGGCCTTTTCCTGTTCGGTGTCGTGGCCGCAGTGCTGTTCCAACGCACCGGCCGGCTCGCAACTGCGATCTGGGCGCACGTCGGTTTCAACGCCACCACGGTCATTCTCCTGTTGGCGTAGAAGCGGACTCGTCGCGCATCCGTGGTGAGTTTTCCTGGCTGCATGACTCAAGATCACGCCCCCTGATCCGATGGAGCATCGTCAGTCGACGGGAGATGGTGACCATGTCAAACGGATGTTGTCCTGCATGCGGCGCACCGCTCGTCACGATCTCCATCAATGTCGGGGCCGGCGAGCGAACCATGTGTAGTTGCGCCAGGTGCGACGAGCGTTGGTGGCACAGCGACGGTCGTGTCACCACCCTCGCTGGTGTCATTGGCGACCTCAGCCGACCGGTGGGCCAGCGCCCATACCGCCGGGCGTAGCCCACCGCTACTCCGTTTCGTCTGCGATGTCGCTCGCAGGGCAGGAATTCCTGGTGCGCCCGACCCGGAGGCTCACGGTGATTCGACCGCAGGCGGCGCGACCAAGGTTCACCGAGGTGGCACGATGGACGCCGTCATGACCGAACGCCTCGAAACTCCCGACGATCCGGTCGCCGACGACACTTCCGACGACCCCTCGACCGAAGACAGCGCCTCGATCGAGTGGCCGGCGTGGGTGTCCTCTGGCGAGGCGTGGATCACCATCGGCCTTGTTTCGTTTGCAACCGTCTTCGTGATCTGGAATCTCAGGATCGGTCTCTGGTTCGACGACACCACCCCCACCGGTGGCGATATGGGGGCTCACGTTTGGTCGCCGGAGTATCTCCGCAGTGTCTTGCTGTCGAACTGGCGCCTCACCGGCTGGTCCCCCGACTGGTATGCCGGCTTCCCGGCGTTCACGTTCTACATGGTCATTCCGTCGTTGTTGATCGTCATCCTCAACGTCGGTCTGGCCGGTGGTCCCTCCGTTTTCGTGCCGGCGGCCGGACTCCTCGCCTACGCAGCGGTCAGCGCCCGCGAGCGGTGGGCCGACACGACCGAAAAGGTCGCATGGATCTATCTCACAACGTTGCTCATATGGCTGCTGTTGCTCCCCGTGCAGTACGGCATCGCGATGAAACTCGTCGTCGTCGCCGGCATGGTCACCCTGCCAGCTGCTGCGTACCTCGCCGGCCGACTCGGCGGGCTCGCCTTCCCCGGACCCGGCCTCCTCGCCGTGTTCACCCTGCCGTTCCTCTTCGATCACAGCTACAACATTTACGGCGGCAACCTGCTGTCGACGATGGCGGGTGAGTTCGCGTACTCACTCGGGCTTACTGTCGCCGTGGTCTACGTCGGTGTCGCCGCTCGTGGTCTCGAGACTGGCCGCTCCAAGGGCTTCGCCGCAGCGTTGCTTGCGCTCGCGGGCCTGATGCATCTCTTTGCTGCCTTCTTCGCGCTCGTCGCCACGTTCGCGCTGTTCATCATTCGTCCGAGCACCCGCACACTCGTGTGGACCGGGGTCATGGGTGCCACCTCTGCGCTTGTCGCTGCGTTCTGGGTCCTGCCCTTCTTCGCCAACCGAGCGCTGCTCAACGACATGGGCTGGGGCAAAGAGCGCCGCTACGTCGCCGCTCTTTGGGATCGCAGCGGCAACTTCGGAGACCAGACGTTTCTCATCAACAGCCCACCGCTCCAGTTGTTGATCGTGCTCGCCGTGATCGGCCTCATTTTGAGCGGTGCCCGGCGGGTCCGGCTCGGCATGGCGCTCGGGTTCGTCGCCGTCGTGTTCGCCGCTGCCTTCCTGCTCCTGCCCGAAGGTCGGCTCTGGAACGTTCGCCTGCTCCCGTTCTACTACCTGAGCATCAACCTGCTCGCCGGTATCGGCGTCGCCGAGATGGGCCGCCTGCTCGTCGGTCTCGTCCGCAACAGCGGCGACACCGCAAGAGCCTTCGTCACGGCCGGCCCCGCCCTCGTTGCGACCCTGGCGATCTGGGTACACCTCGGGCTTCCCTTGCACTCGCTCCCGTACGGGTCGACCGACACCTCCAACGGGTACTCGTGGACGTTCTGGTCGACCGATGATCTCCATCTCGGGCCGTATTGGCTGGCCCACAATTTCCGGGGCTACGAGGGCACCGCTGCAGCGGCGGAGTACGAGCAGCTCATCACCACCATGGCTCGGGTCGGTGAAGAGTACGGGTGCGGCCGTTCGCTCTGGGAATACCAGAGCGAACGCTTGGGCTCGTACGGCACCCCGATGGCGCCGATGTTGCTACCCCACTGGACCGACGGATGCATCGGCTCCATGGAAGGCCTCTATTTCGAAGCATCCGCCACCACGCCGTACCACTTCTTGATGCAGTCCGAGCTGTCGCAGTCGCCGTCGCGAGCGCAGCGCGATCTTCCCTACTCGCCGCTCAACGTGGCCCAGGGTGTGGGGCACCTCCAAGACATGGGGGTTCGCTACTACCTGGCCTTCACCGATGAGGCGATCGTGCAGGCGCAGAGCGACCTGCGGCTGACCGAGATCGCTACCAGCGGTCCGTGGGTGATCTTCCTCGTGAACGATGCCGATCTCGTCGTCGGACTCGACCGACTACCCGTCGTCGTCGACGGCGCGCAGGGGGGTGGCGAGGAGTGGTTGGTTCCGACGGTCGCTGCTTGGGAGGCCGGTGACGTCCCGCTGATCGCCGAGTCGGGTCCGCCTGGCTGGCCGCGGATCTCCACCGACGAGATCGAGGCGTCGATCCCCGCTTTTGCCGAAACGATCGAGACCAACGGGGGGCGTGTCGCCGAGATCTTCACCCTTTCCGCTGGCCTCAAGGATGTGCTCCCGTCGCAAACCACCGAATCGGTGGAGGTCAGCGACATCGAAACTGACGAGTTCACGATCTCCTTCCGCGTCGATCAGATCGGGTCGCCGGTCCTCGTTCGTACGAGCTATTTCCCGAACTGGACGGTTTCAGGTGCCGACGGGCCCTATCGCGTAGCGCCCAACTTGATGGTCGTGGTGCCGACGCAGACCGAGATTGAGCTGAACTACGGCCGATCCGGCGTCGAGCTGTTCGCTATGGCCTTGACGTTGCTCGGACTCGTCGGCCTCGCCGTCGTCCGCCGGGTGCCCGACGTCCGGGATGTCGTCGCCTGGGATCTCTCATCTTCGCCCACCGATCGGCTTCCATCGGTTGACACCTTGGGGGTTGAGACAGCGGCGTCAGACTCGGGTGAGAGCGGCGTAGACGCCGCGATCGAACTGACCGACCTCTCGGTCCGGCAACAGACCGTGCGGGTCGCTGTCGCCACCGCACTGGTGGCTGCGACGGTGCTCGCTCACGTCAATGTCCGGCCAACGACGGTCGAGCCACTGTTGGCGATCATGATCTGGCTGCCGGGTGTGGTCGGGGCGTTTGCGCTCGTCACGACCCTGATTCCCGGACTCGTCCGTCTGCACGTCTACCGCGCCACGATCGTCCGAGCCGCCTGCCGGCAACCCGACGGTCGTTCCCACTTCCGACCAGCCGAACTGATCGTCGCTCGACTCTTCGTCGGTGACTCGGCTGACCGCCCCGATCCGAGACGGTTCGCGCTGGTCGGTCTTTCGGCAACCGCGATCGATTTCGGACTCGCTGTCGCTCTGACATCCAGCGGAGTTTCCCGGCTGGTCGCCAACACCGTTGCGCTCGCCCTCGCTGCGGCGGTGTCCCTGCTGTTGCACGGCAAGGTCACGTTGCGAGGTGACGCTGTCGATCGCTGGATCCGCCAACCCCCAGTCTTCGTCACGGTGGCCATCCTCGCAGGGGCGATCGATATGGCGATCTTCCTCGGAGTCGGAGGTCCAGCCGGCGCCGCGAAGTTCCTTGCGATCATCGCCGCAGCCCTGGTGCGTTCGGTGTTTCATCGTCTTGTCCTCTTCCGGGCGGTGCGGCGAGAACAATCCTTGCCACGCGCCCGACCGCCGGCGCCCGGCAACCTGCGGTTCTCAGTCGTCGTCCCCGCCTTCAACGAGGAAGAACGGATCGCAGAGACCATTGCGACCATTCGTGACGACCTCGCCGAGCTTCACGATGCAGGCGATCTCGAGATCGTGGTAGTCGACGACGGATCGTTCGACAGCACCGCAAACGCTGCACGGGCCGCTGGTGCCGACCACGTCGTCGTTCAGCCGAGCAATGGTGGCAAGGGCGCTGCCGTTCGCGCCGGCGTGCTCGCATCGAGTGGCCGGACCGTGGCATTCACCGATGCCGACCTTGCGTATGCGCCGCATCAACTCGCAGCCTTCCTCGACGCGATCGAGAGCGGGTACGACGTCGCCATCGGCAATCGCCACCATGGCGACGCCGAGACGCTCGTCGGAACCTCTCGCCTTCGGTCGTTCGGCAGTCGGGCCATCAACATGGCGACCAATCTGCTGTTGCTCGGCAACTATCGAGATACCCAATGCGGCTGCAAGGCCTTTCGGAGTGATGCCGCCCGAGTCGTGATGGCGACGGGGACGGTCGATGGGTTCGCGTTCGACATCGAGGTGCTGCACCTCGTCGAGCGTTATGCCCTTGCGATGACCGAACTGCCGGTCGAGGTCGTCAACTCCGAGACATCGACCGTCAGCGCATTCCGAGATGGCATCGGCGTGCTGTACGACATTGTGCGGGTGCGATGGGCTGCCCGTCGCGGCAGCTATCCGGTGCTGGGAGACGATGTGCTCCCCGTCACAGACGAGCGATCGATCGTGTGAGCGACGCACCTTCTCCAAAATCTTCCCACCCCCGAGCCAGGCAGCAACCGAGGCACCATGAGTACTGATTTCGACGCCATCTTCAAGGCATACGACGTCCGCGGCACCGTGCCCGACCAGTTTGATGCCGACGGTGCCCGTGCTATCGGCGGCGCGTTTGCGCGTTTCGTCGCAGCCAAAGGAGCGGCTGCCGTTGTCGTTGGCCATGACATGCGACCGGAAGGGGAGGAGTTCTCTGCTGCGTTCGGCGAGGGCGTCATCGAGCACGGCATCGATGTGGTCGACGTCGGGCTGTGCGCCACCGACATGCTGTATTTCGCATCGGGCCGACTCGCAATGCCCGGCGCGGTGTTCACGGCCTCGCACAACCCGGCCGGATACAACGGCATCAAGATGTGCCTCGCCGGCGCCGCACCCATCGGCAGCGAATCAGGCCTCGATCTCATCAAGCAACTGGCACTTGCGGGGCCCGATCCCAGCGGCTCCCGGGGTTCGCGAACCACCGAGGACATGCTGCCGGGCTATGTCGAGCATGTGCACTCCTTCGTCGACCACGCTGCACTCAAGCCGTTGAAGGTCGTTGCCGACACCGCCAACGGGATGGGTGGTCTCGTCGTGCCAGCGGTCTTCGAGGGCCTCCCGTTCGAGCTCGATCACCTGTATCCCGAACTTGACGGCACCTTCCCGAACCACCCGGCCGACCCGATCCAGCTGGCGAACCAGGCCGACCTGATGTCTCGCGTGCTCGAGCTGCGGGCCGACGTGGGTCTGGCCTTCGACGGTGACGCCGACCGTGTCTTCCTCGTTGACGAGACCGCCCGGCCGATCTCGGGTTCACTCACCACGGCGATGGTCGCCCGGTCGATCCTCAAGAAGAATCCGGGTTCGACGGTGTTGTACAACTTGATCTGTTCGAAGACGGTCCCAGAGGTCATCGCCGAGGGCGGCGGTGTTGCGGTGCGTACCCGAGTCGGGCACAGCTTCATCAAGGGAGTCATGGCCGAGACGGGAGCCGTCTTTGGTGGCGAGCACTCCGGTCACTACTACTTCCGCGACAACTACCGTGCCGATAGCGGTCTGATCGCCGCGCTCGTGATCCTCGAGGCAGTGTCGAACCATCCAGCCGGCCTCGCTGATCTCGTCTCATCGCTGAACCGCTACGCCGCATCGGGCGAGATCAACACCACCGTCGGTGATGCTGCTGCAGTCATCGAGCGTGTCGCCGAGGTGTATGCAGATGCGCCACAGGACCGCTTGGACGGCCTCACGGTGGACCTCGGGGACTGGTGGTTCAACCTGCGCCCGTCGAATACCGAACCGCTCCTTCGCCTCAACCTCGAGGCCACCGACGAGGCCGAGGTCGCCAGGCGTGTCGAGGAGGTTCGGGCCTTGTTCGCCTGAGGAACCGCATCTCGCGGTTTACTGTTGGCATGACCTTGGACTCCCGTCTGCTCGAGATTCTCGCCTGCCCGACCGACAAGCAGGGCCTGCTCTACTTTCAAGACGAAGATGCGCTCTACAACCCGCGTCTGAAGAAGCGCTACCGCATCCACGACGGCATCCCCGTGATGCTGCCCGACGAGGCAGAAGACGTTGACGCGGCCGAGCACGATCGCCTCACCGCAAAAGCCGAGACCGACGGCGTCTCCCTCACGTTCGGCGCCTGAACCGTGACGACTGGCGAGTTCACCGAGTCGGTTCGGCATTTGCCGAATCAGCTGCGTGACATCGCCGTGGCCGCCGCTGATCTCGACGGCCTACCGAACGTCGACGGTGTCACCTCTGTGGTGATTCTCGGAACCGGCGGTGCCCGCATCGGTGGCGATGCCCTCGAGGCGATCTGTGAGCTCACTGCGAAGGTTCCCATCGTGGCCACTGGGGCGCGTTGCCCGGCGTGGGTCGGCGAATCAAGCCTTGCGATCGTCGTGTCGCGCTCCGGCGACGACGGAGGTGTGGTGGAGGCCGCCGAGGAGGCGCGTCGGGCCGGTGCGTCGCTCGTTGTGATCACGGCAGGTGGCGCGCTCGGTGATGCTGCCCGCTCATGGGGCGTGCCTGTTGTTCCGGTTGACCCTGTTGCCGGCCCGGCGGTCGGGCTCGGTGCGACGATTGTCCCCGTGCTCGTGCTGCTCGAGCGTCTTGGCTTTGTCTCGGGCATGACTCGAACGGTTTCTGAGGCTGCAGATCGGCTCGGCCGACGCATCGACGACCTCCTCGACGACGAAAAGGTACGTCAACTGGCCACCGTCTTGCCGGGTCGGGTTGCGCTCGTCACCGCAGCCGGCTCTATCGGCAAGCACGCCGCCCGGCGTTGGGTGCAAGAACTCGACCGCGTCGGTGGTGTCTCAGCAGTTCGCCGCCGACTTCCAACGGGCCGAACCGACGTCGAGACCGGCCTCCGGCTCCACTCATCGACCGCCAACGGCGTCGTGCTGGTCATGCTCCGGCACGCTGCCGAACCCGCAGGGCTCGACGGAGGGGTGTTGCTCGCTCGAGAGCATTTCGAGCACGTGTTCGAGATCCAGGCCCAAGGTGAGGGCCCGCTCGCCCAACTCCTCGACCTCGTCTTGGTGGGTGACGCCGTTGCTGCTGTCCTCATCGAAGACGCCGAAGCCGCCGATTGAGGAGCTGGACCCTCGATCCAGGGATGCACGATGCAGCTACTCGAAGGTGTGATCAAAAACTACGAGTGGGGTTCCCTTTCGAGCATTCCGTCGTTGCTCGGCCGTCCGCAGGATGGCAAACCGTGGGCTGAACTCTGGTTCGGGGCCCACCCCTCGGCACCGTCTCTGCTCAGCCCCACCCAGCAGCGACTGGACTCAGTCGTTGCTGGCGACCCGGACACCTCTCTCGGCCCTCAGATTGCCCACCGCTTCGGTTCGCTCCCGTTCCTGCTCAAGATTCTCGCCGCAGCGGAACCCCTCTCACTCCAAGCGCACCCGTCGATCGAGCAGGCAGAAGCCGGCCACGCGCGCGAAGACGCTGCCGGTGTCCCCCTCGATGCACCCAACCGTTCCTTTCGCGATCGCCTGCACAAGCCCGAGTTGATCTGCGCGCTCACCGAGTTCGAGGCACTTTGCGGCTTCCGCGACCCGCTCGCGACCCTTGCGATCCTCGCGACGATCGACACCCCCGTACTCGACCCGATCCGGGCTCGGATCAAAGCCGAGCCGAACGCCGATGGCCTCAACGCCCTCCTCAAGTACTTGCTGACCCTCAGTGCTGCTGATGCCGACGCGCTCGTCGGTCCCGTCGTGGCCGCCTGTGGCCGTCCCGGCTCCGATGTTGGGGCCGGGGAGCGGGCGATGGCTGCGGCGCTCGGCGCCCGTCACCCAAACGATGCCGGGGTGGTCACCGCCCTGTTGCTCAACCGCGTCACGCTGCAACCGGGTGAAGCGCTCTTTCTTGGCCCCGGGAATCTCCACATGTACTTGCGGGGCACCGGGGTCGAGATCATGGCGAACTCCGACAACGTCCTTCGAGGGGGTCTCACCCCCAAACACGTCGACATCCCTGCCCTTCTCGACGTGGTCGATGCCAAGCCGATCGACCCCGCCATCCAGCGACCCGTCACCGTCGACGGCGTCGCCGTCTACGACACGCCCGTGCCGGAATTTTCACTCTGCCGCATCGAGGTCGACGGAGTTCACACCCTTGCCGCCGGCCCGGCAATCGCAGTCTGTACCGATGGATCGATCGAGATCGGCCCGCACACCCTCGACCGGGGCGCAGCCATTTGGCTCCCGGCCGCCGACGGGGCCGTGGAGGTCACCGGCAGGGGAGCCCTCTACTGCGCCGGCGTCGGAGTGGTTCCTTAGCGCGGTCTCGGCCGGTCGACGCCGTACACTGATGTGCTGCGGGCTGCTCCGAGATGGTGTCAGCAGACCCCGGCCCGCCGTTCACCTGATCATCTCCCACGAATGGAGCATCCGTGGCTCTGACCACTGGCGACTTCAAGATCGCCGATATCGAACTGGCCAGCTTTGGCCGCAACGAGATCCGCCTTGCCGAGCACGAGATGCCTGGCCTCATGGCGCTTCGAGGCAAATACGCCGATGAGCAGCCGCTTGCCGGCGCCCGAATCGCTGGCTCGCTGCACATGACCGTGCAGACCGCGGTGCTCATTGAAACGCTCGTAACCCTCGGCGCCGATGTCCGTTGGGTGAGCTGCAACATCTTCTCCACGCAAGACCACGCGGCGGCGGCGGTTGCGGTTGGCCCGACCGGAACCCTCGATGCCCCCAACGGCACTCCGGTCTTCGCTTGGAAGGGGGAGACGCTCGAGGAGTACTGGTGGGCGACCGAGCAGCTTTTCCGCTGGCCTGACGGTGGTGGCCCCAACCTCATCCTCGACGACGGCGGCGATGCCACCATGCTCGTGCACAAGGGGCTCGAGTTCGAGAACGCAGGGTCGGTCCCGGTTGCCGACGAAGGCGACTCCGACGAGTGGGGTGTGTTCCTCGAACGCTGTCGTGAGATCCTCGCCAACGACCCCCAGTTCTTTTCCAAGATTGCGCCCGGCATCCGCGGGGTGTCTGAGGAGACCACCACCGGTGTCCATCGCCTGTATCAGATGATGGAAGCCGGCGAGCTCCTGTTCCCAGCGATCAATGTCAACGACTCGGTGACCAAGTCGAAGTTCGACAATCTCTACGGCTGCCGCCACAGCCTCATCGACGGCATCAACCGTGCCACCGACGTGATGATCGGCGGCAAGGTCGCTGTGGTGTGTGGCTTCGGCGATGTCGGCAAGGGCTGTGCAGAGTCGCTTCGCGGGCAAGGAGCTCGCGTCATCGTCACCGAGGTCGACCCGATCTGTGCGCTCCAAGCCGCCATGTCGGGGTACGAGGTCGACACGCTCGAGTCGGTGGTCGACACCGCTGACATCTTCATCACCACCACCGGCAACAAGGACATCATCCTGGCCGACCACATGGCCCGGATGAAGCACCAAGCGATCGTCGGCAACATCGGGCACTTCGACAACGAGATCGACATGGCCGGCCTACTCAAAATGTCGGACGTGCAGCGCGTCAACATCAAGCCACAGGTCGACGAGTTCGTCTTCCCTGACGGACATTCGATCATCGTGTTGTCGGAGGGTCGTCTCCTGAATCTCGGCAACGCCACTGGGCATCCGAGCTTCGTCATGAGCTGCTCATTCACCAATCAGGTGCTCGCTCAGATGAAGTTGCACACCGAAGCCGACGATATGGAGCTCGGTGTCGAGGTCTTGTCGAAGGAACTCGACGAGGAGGTTGCCCGGCTGCACCTCGATGCGCTCGGGGTCAAGCTCACAACGATGACCTCCGATCAGGCCGAGTACCTCGGCGTCCCCGTCAACGGCCCGTACAAGTCGTCGCACTACCGCTACTGAGCGACCATTTGCTCCGCGTCTTGGGTGCAAACAGGGTCGAGATGTCCTGACGATGTTCGCCCTGAAGAGGACCCGAATGCCCAGCCGACCTGCCGCGCCAACTAACGTCACCGACCATGACGACACGTGGGGTTTGGTTCTCGCCGGAAGGCATCTCAGGGGCGGAGGTCGCTGACTTCGCCAAACGGGTCGAGTCGCTCGGCTACACGCATCTCTGGGTCGGCGAAACCCTGGGTCGAGACCCGTTCGCTCAACTTGCTGCGATTGGGGCTGCCACCAGCACCCTCGGCCTCGCAACCGGCATCGCCAACATCTACCACCGCCACCCCGGCGTGATGATGCAAGGGGCCAACACCGTCGCCGAGCAGACCAATGGCCGGATGACACTCGGCATCGGCGTGTCGAGCCCCGCCATCGTCAACAAGGTACGAGGCATCGAGTACGACAAACCGCTGTCGTTTCTTCGCACCTATCTCGACGCGATGGAGAGCTCGATGTACACCTCGGTCGCGCCGCCGGAGCCCGTACCGATCGTATTGGCGGCGCTCGGCCCCAAGATGCTCGAACTTGCCGCTGAGCGCACCGCTGGCGCGCACCCGTACAACACCACGCCCGAACACACGGCGATGGCGCGCGAGGTTATGGGCCCCGATGCTGGTCTCTTCGTCGAACAAAAGGTCATCCTCACTGAGGACGCCGAGGTCGCACGGGCGACCGGTGCCAAGGTCCTGAAGTTCTACAGTCGCGCACCGGGCTACGTGAACGCCTGGAAACGCATGGGCTTCACCGACGACGACATCAGTACCCAGAGCGATCGCCTCGTCGATGCGATCGTTGCATGGGGTACACCCGAGCAGATCGAGAACCGCTTGCAAGAACACGCCGATGCTGGTGCGTCGCATGTCTGCATCCACCCCCTCGATCCCGCCGAGGGTCAGGGTCGCCCTGACGACGCAGCGCTGCAGGTTTTCGCTCCGAGCTGAAAACTCGGTGCACGCAGGTTCGCAGGTGATGCAGTGCAGGTAGTCGGCCTGTGGCGAGGAAGACGATGACTGGAGGAACGATGAGCGAAGAACGAGTGACGATCGACATCGTCGACGGTGTGGCCGATGTTCGGCTCAACCGGGCCGACAAGATGAACGCCATGGATGGGCTGATGTTCGCGGCCCTCATCGGTGCGTCGGAACAGCTCAAGGCCACGCCAGGGCTTCGCGCGGTGGTGCTGTCGGGAAACGGACCGGCGTGGTGCGCCGGCCTCGACTTCTCCGGCTTCGAGGCCATGGCGGGTAGTGCGGAGTCCGAGTCCGCCCAAGGCACCAGCACCAGCGACATCGGGTCGATCGAGCAAGACCGCATCACACACCGCGCCCAGCAAGCCGTCTGGGGGTTCCGAGAGCTGCCGGTACCGGTGATCGGCGCAGTCCATGGAGTGGCCTTCGGCGCAGGGATCCAATTGGCTACCGGCTGCGACATCCGATTCGTGCATCCCGACGTGCGCATGTCGATCCTCGAGATCCGGTGGGGGATCAGCCCCGACATGACGATCACTCATCTGCTTCCTGGACTCGTAGGTGCCGATGTGGCCAAAGAGTTGATCTGGACCGGCCGTGAGGTCGATGGAGCCGAGGCCGTCCGCATCGGACTCGCCACCCATGTCAGTGACGATCCCCACGCCGATGCGATGGCGTTGGCCCGAACGATCGCCGGGAAGAGCCCGCACGCGATCCGGGCCGGCAAGCGCCTCGTCGAATCGGCCTACGCGGAGGACTTCGCCGCCGGGTTCAAGATGGAACGTGACGAGATTGGCGCCTTGATCGGTACGCCGAATCAGGTCGAGTCGGTCACTGCGTTCTTCGAGAAGCGGCCCCCGAACTACGCCGAGGTAGACGAACACTGATCCTTCGTCCCTGTCACATTGCGTTCCTAGGGTCGGATCGTGGCAGAAAGCCAGGTCGACGATGCAGTGCTTGCTTCATTTCGAGCCGTGTGGACGCATAGCGGCACAGCAGCCGAGTGGGTGCGGCAACTCAAGTACAGCGATCGCACTGCTGCAGTCACTGTTCTGGCTGACGCCATGGCTGCGATTGCCGCACCTGCCGATGTCGTCACGTGGTGCCCGGCAACGCCGGCCGCTCGGCGAGAACGTGGTTACGACCAGAGCGAGTTGCTCGCCCGTGCGCTCGCTCATCGGCTCGGTATTCCGGCTCGCCGATTGCTTCGCCGTGAGCGGGGCGACCGACCGCAGACCCAACGAGATCGAGCAGGCCGCCTCGTCGGCCCGCGACTTCGACCTGCGGGGAAACTGCTGCATCGACCGACGGTGTTGTTGGTCGACGATGTGGCGACCACCGGCGCCACGTTGCGCTCGGCAGCGACGGTCATTCGCCGCTCCGGAGCTGGCTGCGTGCACGGCCTAGTCGTGACGCAAGCGCTGCGCATCCGACCTGACACGGCCTGACGGGTCGGTGTACGGTCGAAAGCACAACCAACACTCGGAGGGTACGAATGGACGTCTCCATCAGCGCACGGCACGTGAACATCACGCCGCGACTGGAGGAGGTGATCCATGAGAAAATCGGTGGGCTCGACAAGTTCCTTCAGGGCCTCGAGCGCGCTGAGGTCCATTTCGACGAGGCACGTAACCCTCGGATCGTGGACAAGGAGTTTTGTGAGGTTGTCGTCGAGGGCCATGGGCACCACCTGCGCTGCAAGGTGCACGCCGCAGACCCGTTCAGTGCGATCGATGCTGCGACGCTGAAGCTCGAACGCCAGATCCGCAAGCTCCGCACCCGTCTTCAGAGGCGTCATCATGGGTTGGGCGAGACACTTCGACGCATGGACGTTCCTGCGCCCGAAATGGACCCTGGCTCGGTTGCAGTCGATGGCTCGCCGGAAGCCGATCGCGAAGATGACGAGCGGATTCCGGTCATCGTCAAGAGTAAGCGCTTCTACCTTGCGCCAATGAGTACCGAGGAGGCGGTGTTGAAGATGGATCTCCTCGGTCACGGATTTTTCTTCTTCATCAACGCCGAGACCAACCGGTCTGCGGTCGTCTACAAACGCGACGACGGAGACGTGGGGCTCATCGACGAAGCGGGATGAAACACTCCCAAACACGCCGAGCTTCTCTGAACGCCGCCTGCTGACACAGCGCTTCGTGCGCGCCGCGGCTGCTACGGCGGTAGCTCGCGGTCGGTAGGCTACGACGCACTCATGAGCATCTTCACCCGTGTTCTCCGAAGCGGCGAGGGGCGCAAACTCAAGGCGCTCGAGGCCTTGGTCCCCGACATCAACGCGCTTGAATCCGAGTTCGAGGCCTTGTCCGATGATGCGCTTCGGGCCAAGACCGGTGAGTTCCGCGGCCGGCTCGACCAGGGCGAAGCGGTTGACGACCTCCTGATTGAGTCCTTCGCCACCATCCGAGAAGCCGCAAAGCGAGTGCTCGGCCAGCGCCACTACGACGTTCAGCTGGTCGGTGGCGCAGCCCTTCACCTGGGCTGGGTGGCGGAAATGAAGACCGGTGAGGGCAAGACCCTCACATCCACCTTGCCCATCTACCTCAACGGCGTCACTGGCAAAGGCGTGCACGTAGTGACCGTCAACGACTACCTGGCCAGTCGTGACGCCGAGTGGATGGGACAGGTGCACCGGTGGATGGGTCTCGAGGTGGGCCTCGTGCTTCCCGGCAGTCGTGATTCGGCGTTCAAGCATGCGCAGTACGGGGCGGACATCACCTACGGCACCAACAATGAGTTCGGTTTCGACTATCTCCGCGACAACATGGCGATGTCACGCGAGAAGCAGGTCCAGCGTGGTCACCACTACTGCATCGTCGACGAGATCGACTCGATCCTGATCGACGAGGCTCGCACGCCGTTGATCATTTCTGGCAAAGTCGCAGACGCTGCGCAGCTCTACGTCAAGTTCGCATCGATCGCCCGTGGTCTGCAACGCGACGTCCATTACGAGGTCGACGAGGAAAAGCGCACGGTTGCGCCCCTCGAAGAGGGCGTCCATGCCGTCGAGCGAGCACTTGGAGTCGACAATCTCTACGACCAGGTCTCGGCCAACCTCGTGCACCAACTCCAGGCTGCGCTGCGAGCCAAGGAGCTCTATCGCAAGGATCGTGATTATCTGGTCGACGGAGGCGGTGCCGTCAAGATCATCGACGAGTTCACCGGAAGGGTCATGGAAGGCCGGCGCTGGTCCGATGGTATTCACCAAGCCATCGAGGCAAAGGAAGGCGTGTCGGTCAAGGAGGAGAACCAGACCCTCGCCACGATCACACTGCAGAACTACTACCGCCTCTACGACCGCCTTGCCGGTATGACCGGTACAGCCGAGACCGAGGCGTCGGAGTTCGTGGCGACCTACGGCCTCCACGTCGTGCCCGTCCCAACCAACAAGCCGTTGGCGCGCCTCGACGAAGGTGACCTCATCTACAAGACCGAGGAAGCCAAGTTCAATGCGTGCATCGACGACATCGTCGAGCGATCGGCGAAGGGCCAGCCGGTTCTGGTCGGCACTGTCTCGGTCGAGAAGTCCGAAGTGCTGTCTCGGATGATGGAGAAGCGGGGGGTGATCCACGAGGTACTCAACGCCAAGCAGCATCACCGCGAGGCCGAGATCGTCACTCAGGCGGGGCGTCTCGGTGCGGTCACCGTCGCAACCAACATGGCCGGTCGTGGTGTCGACATCTTGCTCGGCGGGAATCCCGAGGGGCTTGCCAACCGCGATGTCCGCGCCGAAGGACTCGACCCCGATGTCGAAAACGGTCGGGCCCGCTTTGAGGAACTCCTCGCCAAACACAAAGCCACCACCGACGCCGAACGGCAAGAGGTTCTGTCGCTCGGCGGCCTCTACGTGCTTGGTACCGAGCGCCACGAGAGCCGTCGCATCGACAACCAGCTGCGTGGCCGCTCCGGTCGTCAAGGCGATCCCGGCGAGAGCAGATTCTACCTGTCGCTCGAAGACGATCTCATGCGCCTCTTCGCCACCGGAGCGATGAGCTGGGTTATGGATCGAGCGCTTCCCGACGATGTCCCCATCGAGGCGAAGATGGTCACGAAGGCGATCGAACGGGCGCAGAACACGGTCGAGGCCCGCAACGCCGAGACCCGAAAGAACGTCCTCAAATACGACGAGGTGATGAACGAGCAGCGCAAGGTGATCTACCGGCGCCGCGATCAGATCCTCGACGGTGCCGATCTGCGCGACGAAGCGCTCGAGTATCTCGACGATGCCGTGCGGGGCTCGGTGGGCACCTACTGCGTGTCCGACATCATCGAGGAATGGGACCTCGACGCGTTGCAGACCGAGATCGCCACCCTCTGGCCCTCCCAGCTGACAGTCGACGACCTCGGCAAGGCCGACACACTCGAGGAGCTCGTCGACTTCCTCTACGACGAGGCGTATCTGCACTACGCGGAACGCGAAGCCGAACTCGGCGAAGCGATTCTCCGTCAGGTTGAACGCCAGGTGATGTTGCGCATTATCGATCAGCGTTGGCGGCAACACCTTCGCGAGATGGATTCGTTGCGCGAGGGCATCCACCTGCGGGCAATGGGTCAAAAGGACCCGGCATCGGAGTGGCAGCGCGAAGGCTTCGAGATGTTCGGGATGATGATGCAGGGGATCGCACTCGACTTCGTGAAGTACGTCATGCACGTCCAGGTGGCCCCCACGCCCGGAGACATGTCCGACGAGCCAAACATCACCGGAGTCACTGCGACCAAGACTGACGCCGGGGCGGGAGCATCGGCTGCCGCCATCGCCGATGCCAACGCACCAGCTGTTCAGAGGGCGCCCGGTCCGGTCCAGAAGGCGCCGGTGGTCAAATCTGAGCTCGAGAAGGTCGGGCGAAACGAGCCCTGTCCGTGCAGGAGCGGTAAGAAGTACAAGGCGTGTCACGGTCGGCCGGGTGCCGACGCCCTCTGACCGGCCCATCCCGACATCATGCAGGACTTCACCGACCAACTCGCCGCAATCCGGAGGCGCCTCGCCGAGGCTGCCGGCTACTTGCGGATTGCCGAACTCGAATTGCGGCAGCCGCAGCTCGAGGCCGAAGCGTCGCGCCCCGACCTCTGGGACGATCAAGACAAGGCCCGAAAAGTCACGTCGGAGCTTTCGGCCGTCAACAAGGACCTCGACTTGTTCGCGCGGTTGACCGCTGACGTCGACGACGCCGACACGCTCCACGAGATGGCTCGTGAAGAAGGCGATGAATCCCTCGAGCCCGAGATCGCCGAGGCTGCGGCAGCTGTCGAGGCTGTGTTGGACGAGCTCGAGATGCGTTCACTGTTCACCGGCGAGTTCGACGAAGGTGATGCCGTTTGTCAGATCAAGTCCGGTGAGGGCGGCACCGACGCTCAGGACTGGGCTGAGATGTTGATGCGGATGTACAACCGCTGGGCTGACAGGCGCGGTTTCGAAGTCGAGATCACCGCAGTGTCGGAAGGCACTGAAGCCGGGCTCAGCAATGTCGAGTTCATTCTCAAGGGTCGTCACGCGTATGGGTTGATGCAGTCGGAGCACGGCGTTCACCGGCTCGTTCGCATCTCGCCGTTCAACAACGAAGGAAAGCGCCAGACCGCGTTCTCGGCCGTTCAGGTCGCCCCGTTCTTTGAAGAGGTCTCCGACGAGATCGAGATCGACGAGAAGGACCTCCGGATCGACACCTACCGGTCATCTGGCGCTGGTGGTCAGCACGTCAACGTGACCGACTCGGCGGTGCGCATCACTCACCTCCCGACCGGACTGGTCACGGCCTGCCAGAACGAGCGAAGCCAGCACCAGAATAAGGATCGGGCCATGCAGATGATGGCCGCGAAACTCCTCGACCTCGAACGAAAAAAGCGAGAGGAAGAGATCGCCGGTATCACCGGCGAGCAGCAAAATGTCGGGTTTGGTAGCCAGATTCGGAGCTATGTGATGCAGCCGTACCAGATGGTGAAGGATCTGCGGTCCGAGCACGAGACGGCGCAGGTCGATTCGGTGCTGGGGGGCGACGTCGAACCGTTCATGGAAGCCTGGCTGCGCTGGACCCGCGCCCAGACGACCGATGCCTAGGAGATACCGATGAGCGACGAACTGCAAATGGTGATGGCCCTTGAGGACGCCCGCGTTCTTGCCCTGTGCGAGCAGGACGACGCAACGCTCGACGGTCTGCTCAGCGACTCAATGGTCTACGTGCACTCGACGGGTCTGCTCGATACCAAGCAGTCGTTTCTGGAGCACGTTCGCAACGGGCCGATCCAGTACCGGTCGTTCGATCGCAGCGACATCGAGGCGTATGCGGCTGGCGACAGCACGGTGATTGTGCGCGGTGTTGCCGTCGCCGGCATCGAATTTGACGGAAAGCCGATCGAACTGAACTTCCGCTATTTGGCGGTATGGGTCAAGCACAGCGGGTCGTGGCGTTTCGAAGCGTGGCAGTCGTCGACCATCAGCTGAGTGGGGCGAACTGACATGCCGCAGATTCGAAACCCTGCACTGGTAGCGTCTGTCGGCCGGGCGCACGAGCTGTCCACGGGGTTCTCATGATCAAACTCGAGCACGTCACGAAGGTGTATAAGGGCGACAACGTCGCCTTGCGTGACTCCACAGTTGACATTGGAAAGAGTGAGTTCGTGTTCCTCGTCGGCGCCTCCGGGTCAGGTAAGTCGACGTTCATTCGCCTGCTCAATCGTGAGGAGATCCCGGAGCACGGCCAGATCTTCGTGGCGGGCAAGGACATTGCTCATCTCGGTTCTTGGAAGGTTCCGTACCTTCGTCGCAACATCGGGTACATCTTTCAGGACTTCAAGCTCCTGCCGAACAAGACCGTCGCAGAAAATGTTGCGTTTGCGCTTGAAGTGATTGGCAAGCCTCGCCATGTTGTCAAGAAGCAGGTCCCTGCGATCCTCGAACTGGTCGGGCTCAGCGAGAAGGTGGATAGCCGACCGAGCGAGCTTTCTGGCGGCGAGCAGCAGCGTGTGTCGATCGCTCGGGCGTTCGTGAACCGGCCGCTGATCTTGCTGGCCGATGAGCCGACCGGCAACCTCGACCCACAGACATCAGTCGGCATCATGAAGCTGCTCGACCGGATCAACCGGACCGGCACCACCGTCGTAATGGCCACGCACGATCGCGGCATCGTCGACACGATGCGACGCCGCGTGATCGAACTCGACCGCGGAGCGATCGTTCGCGATCAGGCCCGCGGCGTCTACGAGTAGCGAGCGGTCCATGGCGATCTCACCCCTCTACGCCCTGCGCGAAACCGGCATCAATCTTTGGCGCAACATCCTGCTCAGCACGGCCACGATCCTCACGATTGGCGTGTCGTTGCTGATGTTCGGGGCCTTCTTCCTCTTCGACTACGCCGTCGCCAACGCCACGCAGCGCTGGGAGGGTGGAATCGAGTTCGTGGTGTGGATGAACCCCGAGGCCACGCCCGAACAGAACGCGAACATCCTCGATGCCATCACCACCAGCCCCGAGATTCGCGACTACGAGTACGTCGACCAGAACGCCGCCTACGAAGAATTCAAGGAGATCTTCTCCGATACCCCGGAGCTGATCGAAGTTGTCACGCCCGAAGCCATGCCTCCTTCGTATCGCGTGGTCCCGGTCGATCCCGACGCCGATGTCGTCGAAGAGCTGGCAGGTCAGTTCGACGGCAGGCCGGGCGTGAAAACGGTCGTGTCGGCCAACGACACGATCAGAGGTATCCAAGATCTTGCCGACCGAGCCGGGCTGTTCTTGTTCATCGGCTCGTTTGTGCTGCTCGGCGCAGCGACGCTGTTGATCCTCACCAACATCGTCTCTGCCATCCGCAACCGGGGGCAGGAGATCGAGATCATGAAGGTGGTGGGTGCGACCAACTGGTTCATCCGCATTCCGTTCATGCTCGAAGGTGTCGCCCAGGCTGTCACCGGTGCGCTGCTTTCGTGGGCTGGTCTGTGGGCGTTCGATCGGTATGTGATCGAGGAGTTCAGCGACCCTGATGGCCTCGAGTTGCTCGCCGGTTTCCAGGTGAGCGACAACGAGTTCTTCACCACGAGCATTCTCGTGCTCGCAATCGCGATCGTCGTGTCGATCGTCGGCTCCTTGGTGGCTGTCACCCGCTACCTGGACGCCTAGCGCTGTCGTAGGGTTCGTCCATGAGCGAACCCAGAGTGATTCACACCGGTGTCGATTTTGGCGAAGGTCCGAGATGGCGCGACGGTCGTCTCTGGTTCTCGGACTTTCATCGCCATGCCGTGTTTTCGATCGGCGCGGAGGGTGGTGATGAGCGGAACGAACTCCAGCTCGATGGGGAGCAGCCCTCGGGGCTTGGATGGCTGCCCGACGGCACCATGCTCGTCGTGGCGATGCTCAGCCGAAAGCTCCTGGCCGTGTCGCCGGACGGCGTTGTCAACGAGTATGCAGATCTTTCCGACATCGCCACTGCCAACTGCAACGATCTCGTCGTCTCGGCCGATGGCCACGCCTACGTCGGAAACTTCGGCTTCGATCTCGACAACCATGCAGAGTTCGCAGTGGCGTACCTTGCGCACGTCACGCCCGAGGGCGAGGTGCGCCGGGTCGATCACCCGCTGGCGTTCCCGAACGGATCAGTGATCAGCCCGGATGGTTCGACGCTGATCGTCGGAGAGACGTTCGGCGGGCGGTACACCGCGTTCACCCTCGACGAGAGCGGCCATCCGGTCGATCCGCGGACTTGGGCGTCGATCGAGGGGTCACCTGATGGTTGCTGCCTCGATGCTGACGGTGCAATTTGGGTTTCGGATTTCGTCGGTGAGCGCTTCGTCCGGCTCCACCAGGACGGAACGATCAGCCGCGAGATCCCGGTCGACGGCGCCGCCGTCGCGTGCATGCTCGGTGGAGCCGATGAACAGACCCTGTTCGGTTTCGTCTCACCGGGTTCAGGAAAGGACGAGACGGCTGGGCGCGGTCTGACGAAGATCATCGCTGTCGACGTCGACGTGCCTCGCGCCGGGCTTCCGTAGCGGGCTTCGCAGCATTTGTCTCTGCCCACTAGGTTCGCACGGCATGGCAATCGATTTCACCCTCACCCCCGAGCTCGAAGACCTACGCGACCGAGTACGAGCCTTCGTCACTGACGTGATCGCGCCCAAGGGTGCAGAAATCGACGGCGAAGACGGGCATCCGGGCCTCGACGGCCGTGAGCGGCTCGATGCTCTGGTCGGGATGCGCAAGCAAGCCCACGAAGCAGGCATCTGGCTGCCGCACATGCCCGAGGAATGGGGTGGAATGGGGCTCGGCCATGTCGAGCTCGCCATGGTGCAGGCCGAAGCGGCCAAGAATCGCTACGGCCCGTGGGTGTTCAACTGCCAGGCCCCCGACGAGGGCAACATGCACACGCTTTTGCACTGGGGCACTGACGAACAAAAGGAGAAGTACCTTCGGCCGCTGTGCGAGGGCCGCACATGGTCATGTTTTGCGATGACCGAGCCGGAGGTCGCCGGTTCGGACCCCACGCTGATTCAGACTAAGGGATATCAGGACGGCGAAGAGTGGGTGATCAACGGTCACAAGTGGTTCATCTCCAACGCACACCGGGCCAACTTTGCGATCCTTATCGCCCGCACCGAGGACGACCCCGATCTGCCCCAGGCCGCCAACACCGCGTTCCTCATCGATCTCCCGCAGGAGGGGTGGACCGAGGTCCGCCAGATCGAAACGATGCACGGCTCGACCGGACACAGCGAGATCGTGATCGAGGATCTGCGCGTGCACGAGCGCCAGATGCTCGGCGGAAGGGGCCAGGGTCACCTGCTCGGGCAGTATCGACTCGGCCCGGCTCGACTCGCCCATTGCATGCGCTGGATCGCGCAGGCTGAGACGGCGCTCGACATGATGGTGGGCCGTTCCCTCGACCGGTTCAGTCATGGTTCGATCCTCGCCGAGAAGCAAGGCGTGCAATGGATGATTGCTGACTCGGCGATGGAGTTGTACCAGTCGAAGCTGATGGTCCTGCACGCAGCCTCGAAGATCGATGCCGCCCACCGTGGCGAGAACGTCGACTTCAAGTCCGAGGTTTCGATGGCGAAACACTTCGTTGCCAACAGCCTCAATCGCATCATCGACCGGGCCATTCAGGTCCACGGCGCGTTGGGGTACTCCACCGACACGCCGTTGGCCCACATGTTGCAGCAGGCCCGCTGGGCCCGGTTTGCCGACGGCGCCGACGAGATTCATCAGATGCGTATCGCACAACGCGCCATTGCGGCCTACAAGGACTTCGGCACGACCCGGTCGGCCACGGGCGATCTGCCGGTCTGATGGCCGAGACCGGAGCGGCGGCTGGCCCGTTCGATCTGACCGGCAAGATCGCACTCGTCACCGGCGGGGGACGCGGGCTGGGACGGGAGATGACGCTGGCGTTCGCCCAACACGGTGCCGACGTCATCATCGCGAGTCGAAAGCTCGACGTCCTTGAGCAAGCGGCGGCCGAAATCGCGGAAGTGACTGGCCGCACGATCACCCCGATGCAGTGTCACGTCGGTCAGTGGGATGCGCTCGGTGTGCTGGCCGACGAGGTGTACGAGCGGTTCGGTCGTGTCGACGTGCTCGTCAACAATGCCGGGATGTCACCGCTCTACGATTCGCCGAGTGCGGTCACCGAAGACCTCTGGCGCAAGGTCATCGACGTGAACCTCACCGGGCCGTGGCGGCTGTCGGCGCTCATCGGTGAACGGATGCAACGAGCGGGTGGCGGCTCGATCATCAATGTGTCGTCGACCGCGTCGGTCTCGCCATCTGCCGCCGAGCTGCCGTATGGCGCAGCGAAGGCGGGGATCAACAACCTGACGGCAGGGCTCGCCAAGACGTTCGCACCCGAGGTCCGGGTCAACTGTCTGATGCCCGGCCCGTTCGCCACCGACATCAGCAAGGCATGGCATCCGGGGGTCTTCGAGCACTTCAAGACGGCGGTGCCGTTGCAGCGGGCGGGTGAGCCACACGAGATCGTCGGCGCTGCGTTGCTGCTGGCCAGCGACGCCGGCTCCTACATCACCGGTTCGATCATCCGACTCGACGGCGGCGTGTCGGGGATCGCAGGAAATGGCTGACGAACAGCCGGTCGATCCCTCGATCGTCGATCGCGACATCCTGTGCGGCTGGATGGACGAACGGGGGTTGGGGTCCGGTCCACTCGAACGGTTCGAGGCGATCGCCGGGGGTACCCAGAACCTGTTGTTGCGCTTCGATCGTGACGGCCGAACCTATGTGCTGCGGCGTCCCCCCGAACACAAGCGTGCGAACTCCGACGAGACGATGCGTCGTGAAGCGCGTGTCCTCGGTGCACTGGCGGGTTCGGACGTGCCCCATCCCGCGCTCATCGCCGCCGAGTCCGACGAGCGCGTGCTCGGCGCAGCGTTCTATCTGATGGAACCGATCGACGGGTTCCAGGCAACGTCGGGGCTCCCAGCGCTCCACGCCGGCGACCCAGCCGTTCGCCACACCATGGGGCTGTCGTTCGTCGATGCGCTCCTGTCGCTTCACGCCGTCGATTCCGAGACCGGGATACTCGACGGGTTCGGCAAGCCTGACGGGTACCTCGAGCGGCAGGTCCCGCGTTGGCAGGCCCAGCTCGACAGCTACCGCGAACTCGACGGCTATCCCGGGCCTGCCCTGCCGCATCTCGCCGACATCCAGGCCTTTCTCGAGCAGAACCGTCCGGATCCCTCGCCGACCGGGATCATCCATGGCGACTATCACCTCAGCAACGTCATGTTTCGCCATGATCGTGGTGAGATCGCCGCCATCGTCGACTGGGAACTCGCGACCCGGGGCGACCCGCTGATCGATCTCGGGCTTGTCGTGGCGTTCTGGCCCGAGGCTGACGGCGACGCAGGCATGATGTCGGTACAGCCGTGGGACGGTTTTCCGACGATCGACGAACTGGTGCGCCACTACGACGAGCGGTCGCCTCGTTCGATCGACGCCCTCGACTGGTACGCCGTTCTCGCCTGTTACAAGACCGGGATCATTCTCGAGGGAACCCACGCCAGAGCCTTTGCCGGCAAGGCTGCCAAATCGTTCGGCGATCTGTTGCACGCCACGACGATCGGCCTGTTCGAGCGGGCCGGCCGCATCATTCAGCGGCGCTCCGGTCGGTGACGAGCGTCGTCGCTTCTGTGGTGATCAGTGTTGCCGGGATGTGAGGATCGCGCTGCGCGAGCCGATCGAGTGCCTGGTCTTTTTCGGCGCCGGTCACGAGAAACAGCCGGCGTCGGGCACGATTGAGAAGTGGCGCTGTCATGGTCACCCGGCGAGTCCCCCGGTAGGAACCCGTGACGGTGAGGTCGTCACCGCAGCGAAGCGCAGGGTCGCCGTCGATCAGCGAGGCCGTGTGGCCGTCATCGCCAAGTCCCAGTTGCACGAGGTCGAGGACGACAGGTGACCCGGCGAGCTGCGCCATGGTCGCGAGATGGGCGACCAGGGCAGCGGAGAGATCGTCGGCCTCCACCGGCATCGGGTGATAGTCGACCTCGGGTCGTCGTGCCACGAGACGTTCCCGGATCATGGTGTCGTTGCGCTCCGGTGCCTGAGCCGGGGCGATGCGTTCGTCCACTTGGAAGAGATGGATCGCCGACCAGTCGATGTCGTCGTGTTCTGCAAGAGCGCCGAGGAATCGGGCCGGGGTCGAGCCGCCCGAGACCGCCCAGACGAACCGGCCGGTTTGTTCGATTGTCTCGGTCGCACGGTGGGCCACGAACTCGGCTCCTGCCCAGGCTGCGGCTTCGGCATCGGGGGTGGTGATGACGTCGATCGTCATTCGTCCTCGGGCCAGCATCGGCCGGGCGGCAGCATGGTGTCGGCGAGCTGGGGACCCCAACTGCCTCGCTCGTAGGTGTGGATGGGAGCCGACGGGTCGAGCACCCCTTCGACGATTCGCCACGCTTGTTCGACGCTGTCCTGACGAGCGAACAGGCGAGGGTCGCCATCGATCGCATCGCCAATGAGCCGCTCGTAGGGGTCGGGACCGTCGCCACCGAGCGCTTCGCCGTAGTCGACGGTGAGATCGAGACTTTCGGCTCTCGTCTCCTGCCCGGGGACTTTCGCCTGCATGGTCATCGAGATGACGTCGTCGGGTTTCATCCGGAAGGTGATGACGTTGGGTGGGGGTTTTCCGGCCGGTGCGAACAGGTCTTGCGGGGTCTCCTGCAACACGATGCGCGCCTCGGTGACCGTTTCGGCCATGCCCTTGCCGGCCCGGATGCAGAACGGCACGCCGGCCCATCGCCAGTTGTCGATCCGGAGATCGATCGCAGCAAACGTCTCGGTGGTGGAGTCGGGGGCGACATTGGACTCGTCGAGGTAGCCGTCGTACTGCCCACGGATCACGTTGTCGTCGGTGAGCGGTTGGACTGCTTTGAGCACCTTCACGACCTCGTCGCGCAGTGCGTCGGGGTCGCCGGAGACCGGTGGCTCCATGGCGAGCAGACCGACGATCTGCAGGAGGTGGTTCTGGATGACGTCGCGTATGGCTCCGACCCCGTCGTAGAAGCGTCCCCGTCCTTCGATGCCGTACGACTCGGCCATGGTGACCATCACGCTTGCGACGTGATGGCGATTCCAGATCGGCTCGAGGAGGCTGTTGGCGAAGCGGAACACGAGCAAGTTCTGTACCGGCTCCTTGCCGAGGAAGTGATCGATCCGGAAAATCTGGTCTTCACGGAAGTGACGGTGGAGGATGTCGTTGAGCTCGATTGCGCTGGCGAGATCACGCCCGAACGGTTTCTCGATCACGAGACGACCCCGTTGGCTCAGACCCACACCGGCGAGCGAGGTCGCGACCTTTTCGAACAGCGACGGTGGAATGGCCATGAAGAACAACGGACGTTGGACGTCCTCGAGTTGCTCGGCGAGGTCGGCGAAGGTTGCGGGATCTTGGTAGTCCCCGTCAACGTGTCGGAGGCGACTGCAGAGTTGGTCGACGGCCGTTTGATCGCGGTCGGCCAGCACACGGCGAACGTGGGCACACAGGTCGTCGAGCGTCCAGCCGCTTCGGGCCACGCCAACGACCGGGATGTCGAGCCGCCCCTCAACGGTCAGTTCATAGAGCGCAGGGAGCAACTTTTTTTCAGAGAGATCGCCGGTAATTCCGAACAAGACGAGCGCATCGGCGCGCTCCATCAGGCCTCCTCTACCGACGTCTCGCGATGGCCGCCGAATTGCATCCGCATAGCGGACAGAGCCTTTCCGGAGTAGTCGAAGTTCTCTCGACTGGCAAAGCGTTCAAACAGCGACGCCGTGATCGTGTGCGCAGGCACTCCGGTGTCGACTGCGGCCTTCACCGTCCACCGTCCCATGCCACTGTCAGAAACTCGACCGGCAAACTGCGACAGCTCTGGATCTTCGGCGTAGGCGTTCGCAGTGAGATCGATCAACCAACTGTTGATGACGCTGCCGCGGCGCCACAGTTCGCTAATCGCTGCGAGATCGAAGTCGTACTGGTAGGCGCGGGGGTCATCGAGCGGCGCGGTCTCGGCATCGGCTTGGCGCGTCTCGGTACCGGCATCGGCAGCTTCGAGAATGCCCAGCCCTTCGGCGATCGCGGCCATCATCGCGTACTCGATGCCGTTGTGAACCATCTTGACGAAGTGGCCGGCGCCGGCCGGGCCGCAGTGCAACCAGCCGTGTTCGGCCGGCACCACATCCCCCGCCCGGTTGGCGGTGCGTGGAACCGAGTCGATCGCCGGCGAGATCGTGTCGAACAGCGGTCCCATTTCGGCAACTGCGTCGGCTTCGCCGCCGACCATGAGACAGAAGCCTCGCTCGAGGCCGTAGACGCCACCGCTGGTGCCAACGTCGACGTAGTGCACGCCGTGCTCGGCAAGCCGGTCGGCACGGTCGATGGCGAGGCGGTAGAGAGAGTTGCCACCGTCGATGATCACATCGCCCGGTTCGAGCAATGGTGTCAATTCATCGATGAGCGAATCGACGAAATGGACGGGCACCATCAGCCAGATTCGTCGCGGTGCGTCGAGTTGCTCGACCAGTGCGGCGAGATCGTTGGCGCCGGTTGCGCCTTCGTTGACGAGGTCGTTGACCGCGTCTGCGTCAACGTCAGTGACCACACACTCGTGACCGCCTGCCATGAGTCTGCGGACGATGTTCGCACCCATTCGGCCGAGGCCGACCATCGCCAACTGCATGTGTGTCTCCCGCGAACGCCGTTCCCGGGAACCTACTTCGCTCAGTCGCGTTGCGTGCCGACTTTGAGCTCGTTGAACGGCACGTTCTTCGACACGTCAACGTCACGGGGCAGACCGAGGACGCGGTCGCCGATGATGTTGCGCTGGATCTCGTTGGTGCCACCGGCGATGCCGCCCTGCAGGCTCGTGAGCGCGAAGCGGGCCCAGTTTCCTCCGTCGCCGTCCCAGGCGACGCCGGCTGAGCCGTAGATCTCCATGCCGAGATCGCGGGCAAAGTTCATGTTGAGGGTGCCGATCAACTTGCCGAGCGAGCCGCCGGGCCCCGGGGTCTTACCGGCCTGGAGGTCGGCCCGTGTCCGCATCGAGACGAGTGAAGCGGTGGTTTCCATGATGTAGAGCTGCATCAGCTGGTCGCGGATGACCGGTTCGTCGATCCGGCCGAGTTTGGTGGCGGTCTCGATCAGCTGATCAGTGAGGTTGTGCCGGACGCCGCTGGTCGAGCCCGAACCGATCGCGACTCGTTCGTACATGAGCATGGCGGTGGCCATGTTCCAGCCGTTGTTGAGGTCTCCCAGCAGGTGAGCGGCTGGGACCTCGACGTCAGTGAAGAAGATTTCGTTGAAATGCTGACCACCGTCGATCTGGTTGATCGGACGAACTTCGACGCCAGGTGCGTTCATGTCGATGATGAACATCGAGATACCGGCGTGTTTGGCGACGGCCGGGTCGGTGCGGGCGATGATGATGCCGTAGTCGCACAGGTGCGCGGTGGTGGTCCAGACCTTCTGGCCGTTGATCACCCACACGTCGCCGTCGCGCTCAGCCTTGGTCTGCAGGCTCGCCACGTCGGATCCGGCACCGGGTTCGGAGAACATCTGGCACCACACTGTGCGGGCTGCGATGGCGTCGGCCAGATAGGCGCTTTTTTGCTCGTGGGTTCCGTACTCGTTGAGCATTGGCACGCACATCCCGTGCGAGATCGTGAGTTCGGAGGTCATGTTCGGGAACTTGCCGTATTCCTCACGCCAGATCCGCTCGTGATCCTTGGTGAGGCTCTGTCCGCCGTACTCACTGGAATAGGTGAGACCGGCGAGGCCTGCATCGGTGAGTGCCCCCTGGAAGGTCTTGGCGTGGCCCATTCGGATCGAGCCGCGGGGGTCGGGTTGACCGTCGAGGCTGATGCCGGTGGCGTGCTCTTCGAGGAATGCAGTGCACCGGGCGCGGAATTCGTCGGCTTCGGCAGGGGAGAGGGTGTCGGACATCTGTCCTCCGGGAGGCGTGTTAGCGAGCGTTCACATCGTACTGAGTGGCCAGGGTGGGGTCGAACCCAGGTCCCAAAATGTCAAGAACGGCACTGGTTCTGCCTGGCCAGCCAGTCGGGCGCAACTTCTTACGACGACGGTGAGCCGCAATCGGTGCACTTGACGTCTGTGACGGGTTCACCGTCGACGAAGTCGCTCAGCCAGTCGACCCAGCGGACTCCGCCCTCTTCGAGTTCGTAGAAGTCTTCGGCCAGCATGGTGGTGTGGTCGTTGCCTGCGGCGATGAAGACCGGCAGATCGATGCCGGCTCGTTCGATGTAGGCCTCGCTCTCGAGCACGACGTCGAGCACGGTGCCCCCACCGCTCAGCGCAAAGAGGCTGGCAAAGCCGGCCTGGACCGAGTCATAGGCATCGTCGAACCGGGCAACGCGAAGATTGTCGAACTGGTTGACCGCCAAGATGTAGTTGTCGGGAGCGCCAAGGGTCGTCACGTCGATGCCCTCGGCAATGGGCCAATCGGGGATGCCGTCTGCGATACCCCATTGGGCGTTGAGGAAGCCCATGATCACCGGGTTGGCGCCGTAGCCGCCAGCACCGTCGCCCAATGCGGCGACATCGGCGTCTGGGTACTGCTCGGCGACCAGGCCTGCCACCAGCGGCGATGGGACGGCACCAGCGGATGAACCGGTGACGAAGACGTTGGTGGCGTTGGGATGATTGGCGATGAGGTGTTCGATGCCCTTGCGTGCGTTGAGGCTGCCAGTGTGATTCACCACAACGTCGTCGCTGTAGGCGTGGGCCCGGGTGCCGAGAAAGACGTCGCCGGTGCAGTAGGGCAGGTAGATGACTGACCAGTCGCCGACCGGGTTCTCCGGGTTGTCGAAGTCGAACAGGCCGCGTCGGAAGGCTCCGCTTTGGGCGGCTTCGAGATCAGCGGTGATGTCGTGCGAGAACGATTGTGCCGGGCCACCGATCTCACAGGTCTCTGCGGTGAAGCAGGCACCGCCACCTTGGAGGAAGATTACGACCTTGTCGGGGTCGCCGGCCCAGGTCATGTACCGGTAGTCGGAGCCGTCGGCGCAAACGCACCCTTCGGCATTGTGCACGACCCATTCGCCGACGGCTGCCGGCTCTGTCGTCTTCGTCACTGTGGTCGTGGTCGCTGTTTCGGGAGCGGTCGTCGGCGCGGCGCTCGTCGTCGGTGATGTCGTGGTTGGCGATGGGGTGATGTCGCCTGCGTCGGCGTCGGTTGCGTCGCCGCCGCATCCGGAGGCGATTACGACGGCGGTCAGCACGGCAACGGTGAGGCGTCGCATCTTGGTTCCTCCATGGAGCAAAGCGCTGACGGTAGCTGTCGTTTCGGCATTGCCCTAATCGCCTCAGTTTGCTCGGGCGGTGAGGCCAGTCCCGTCCACGGCAGTGAGTGTGAGATGTCGTCCCTTGATCTCGTAGAGGAGCGTTCCCCGCCCGACGACGTTTGCGAACGCCGCGGAGTAGTCGCTGCCCGCAGCGGCCGGAGTTGGAGCGAACGTGATGGCGGTCTCTGCCGTCTCGTAGGGAATGTCGAACGGTTCACAGCCGTCGAATCCGGCCACGCGTCCGTCGGAGCTGAAGACGAGGTGTGCAGAACGGTCGACGGCGTACGACGTCGCAGCGAGTGGATCGAAGAAGCCGTCGACGGTCCACGTGGTCACGGCGAGCGACTCGTTGGTCTCGGCCACCTCACGATCAAGCAACTCGATCGTGACCGTAGGGGAGGCGATCGTGAGCGTGTTGGTGCCGGTGGCGAGCGTCGGCCGACTCGTCAACACGGCGATGATGAAGTCGTCCTGGGCGTGGCGTTCGGGATCGCACCCCATCTCGGTGGAGAACAGGTCGTCGATCACGAGGGTGTCGTTGTCGACCGTGTAGGTCCCGCCGATCGAGTTGCACCCGGCGCTGACCCCGATCTCGCCGGCTTCGAATCGCAGTGAGATGCGGGTCCGAATGGTGGTTTGACGACGGCTCAGTCGTTCTGGTTCCGCTGCTCGCTAGCCAAGTAGTCGCATGCATCCCCGGCGAGACCTTGACCGGCCTCGCCGTAGAGATTGCGGGCGACGTCAACGCCGATGGCTTCGAGTTCGGCCAATTCGTCGACGTGGGTGGCAACCGCAGCGAGCGTCGCGTCCGGCAGGAAGGCCCGCACTTGGCGGACAGCTTCCATATTCGCCGCGTGATCGCTCATTGCGAGCACGACCAGGTCGGTGTCGGTCGTGAGGCAGAGTCGTTCCCAGAACTCTGTGTCGAGCGCATCGCCTCGCACGACCTCTCTCCCGAGCGCACGTTGGGCCTCGACGTTTCGATCTTGCCGGTCGACCCCAAGCACGACATCGCCGCGCCGCTCCCGGAGCTCGTCGTACGCGCCCGAACCGATACGCCCCATTCCGAAGACGATGATCTGCGCCGTGCCCGGATCGATGAGTGCATCGTCAGTCCGCACCGGGCTCCGCTCGATCGATTGCAGTCGACCGCTCACCCGGCCGTAGAGGGTGTAGCGATGGGTGTTGAGCGGAGCTGCAAGGACGAACGAGATGGACACGGCGACGGCGATGGCCGAGATCCAGCGCTCGTCGAGGAAGGCTTGGTCGACACCGACGACGGCGACGATCAGGCCGAACTCGCTGTAGGTCGCCAGGCTGGCCGAGGTGTGCCAGGCCGTGCGAACGCGAAAGCGGAAACGGGAGATGAGGTAGACGAAGCCGGCGGTCTTGATCGGCAGAACGGCCAGAACGATCACGGCGATGGTGAGCGCGGCCCCGTCTGGAGCGCCACCGAGCCCGATCGACAAGAAGAACCCGATCAGCAGGATGTCTTTGAATCCGAGCAAGGCGGACGCCAGTTCCTTGCTCCTCGGATGATTGGCGAGCGTGAGCCCAATCAGAAGTGCACCGAGATCGGGTTTGAGACCGACCTCCTCGAATACCTGCCCACCGACGCCGACCGCAAGCACGAGACCGAGCAGCAGCATCAGTTCCCCGTGCCCGGCGTGATCGAGCACCCAGCCGTACAAGGGTCGGGCGAGGAGGACCGCAGGAACGACCAGGAGGGCCCACGGCGATGGCGCCTCGTCGACTGCGAGGGTGAGGAAGACGACGGCGAAGAGGTCCTGCACGACGAGCGTGCCGATCGCAAGGCGACCTTGCAGCGCACCGACCTCGTTCCGGTCTTCGAGGGCTTTCACGGCGAACACCGTGCTGCAGAACGAGAACGCAAACCCGATGAGCACCGCATCGCGTACACCGAGCTCGGCGGCGAGGGGGAGCCCCAGGGCCCCAACCCCCAGTAGCAGGCCCCCGATGATCAACGTGGTCAGGCCTGCGTGGATGGTGGCGCCGCCCCAGATGACCGGGCGGGCGAGCGTGCTCGGCTTCAGTTTCAGCCCGATCCCGAA
>CAJQPN010000020.1 GCA_905480195.1 uncultured Acidimicrobiales bacterium | reverse complement strand
TTGAATTCGATCCGGAGGTCTGGACCGACCCGGTCAACGGCCACGAACTCACCGCGGTCGACCGCCCCGATCGACGGAGCTCCTGGTCCGGTAAAAAGTCCCTTCGCGTCGTCGCCACCAAACAGCAGCGGCGCCTGATAGACCACGAATCGGTCGATGAGGCCAGCCCGATGGAAGTCACCGATGACACCGGCTCCACCTTCGATCAGTAGTTGGACGACACCTTCGTCACCCAGCCGCTCGAGGAGACGGTCGAGCGGGCCGTCCCAGGCGAGGCAGGGCTGCACCTTTGCGGTTGGCGTTACCGATCCGAGCACGATTCGGCGGGGATCGATTGCAGCAGGGGTGCCCTCCGGGGGTTCCCAATCACGCACCGTGAGCGACGGATCATCGGCTCGCACCGTGCCCGCACCGACGAGAATCGCATCACTCTCCGCCCGGAGCCGATGGGCATCGGCACGCGCTTCTGCACTCGTAATCCACTTCGAGGAGCCGTCAGGGGCCGCTGTGCGCCCGTCGAGTGACGCGCCGAATTTGGCCACCACGAACGGTCGGCCGGTGCGACGGTGGTGCAGGTACGGCCCGAGTGAATCTCTTGCCAAGTCGGCACCTACCCCGACGGTGACGTCGATACCCGCCGCCTCGAGCCGTGCAATGCCGGCGCCGGCAACCTGCGGGTCGGGGTCCCCGGTCGCGACGACGACTCGAGCGACGGAAGCCTCGATCAACGCTTCGGTACACGGCCCGGTCCGACCAGTGTGATTACACGGTTCCAGTGTGGTGTAGACGGTGCTGCCCGATGCAGCGGCGCCGGCAGCGTCAAGCGCCACTCGCTCAGCATGCCGGCCACCTGGCGGCTCGGTGGCGCCGTCATACGTCGAGCCATCGGCACCGACCACGACCGCACCCACCCACGGGTTGGGCGACGTCGAGTGTCGGACGCGGGCGGCGTTTGCGACCGCTCGCTCCATCCACCGTTGGTCGGCCGTCATCCGGGCCCGTGATCGGCGCCGTGACGACCACGGCCCGATCCCTCGTTGGAAGGGTGCGGGTCGTAGTTGTCGACGAGCAGAGTGACTGCGTGAGGTAAGACGTCGATCACGGCATCGATCGTTTCAACACACCCCTTCGAAGAACCCGGCGTGTTCACGATCAGGGCGGTCTCGAGGGTCCCGGCAACACCTCGGCTGAGTCGGCCCAGCGGATTGACGAGGCGCATCGCCTCGGCGAGGCCCGGTGCCGCACGGTCGATCACGACACTCGTTCCCTCGGGCGTCCGATCACGCGGCCCGAAGCCGGTGCCTCCTGTGGTGACGATGAGACCATGGAAGTCGGCGGCGAGTCGTCGCAACGTGGTTGCCACCGGTTCGGCTCCATCTTCGGTGACCACACGCTCCACCACGTTCCACCCGGCCTTGTCGAAGTAGTCCTCGAGTACTTGGCCCGACGCGTCCTGGCGCGTTCCAGCAATGACGCCATCAGACACCGTCACGATCTTCACCGACAACCGGGTTTCGGACATGTCCGCACCCTAGCCACCCAGGTCAAGTTCGAGCCCAGCGTGCGAGCGCCATACCGTCGGCATCGGGCCCCGGGATGAGCACATTCGTGTCAGGACCGAACTGCTCCCAGTCACCGACCGGCATGCCGGTGGCAACGAAGCCGAGCGCGCGAAGGATCGGTGCCGTCTCGGCGACCACCCCCGCCGACTCAGCGCGCGTGAGTGTGCAGACGCTGTAGACGAGCGTTCCGCCAGGCTTCACCAGAGGGGCGGCAGCGGCGAGCATCGCCACCTGAAGCGATGACAACTCGTCAACGTCGCCCGGCGTGGTCCGCCACCGAGCATCGGGGCGGCGCCGAAGCGCGCCCAGGCCCGAGCACGGGGCGTCGACGAGAACCGCGTCGAAGGTCGCCGGTGCAAATGGTGGTGAGCAGGCATCACCCTGGAACACATGCAGATCGTCGAGTTCAAGACGTTGACGATTGGCAGCGACAAGGCCAACGCGGGCGAGTCGCTGGTCGCCTGCGATCACACGAGCGCCGCGCGATGCGAGTGCCGTGGCCTTTCCACCGGGCGCAGCGCAGACGTCGAGTACGAGATCGCCGGCCTGCGCAGGCACGGCCGCAGCAACAAGTTGCGAACTCGCGTCCTGCACGTAGCCGTCGCTGCGAGTGTGCACCGTGGCGGCCTGGTTCATCACCATCATGGACGCCGCAGCGCGTTCTGGACCCAGGTCTGCTCCCAATCGGTCGACGATCCAGTCCGGATAGCTGAGTTCGATACCGATCGACGGGAAGGTGACCCCCTCCTTCACGGCGGTAGACACCTTCCGAAGGACTGCGTTGACAAGGCTGCGGAACCGTTTCGGTGAGGCGGCAACCGTCGCCGAGACAGCCGCATGCGGTGGCGTATCGAGGTGGAGCAATTGATGGGCACCGATGCGCAAAGCGGCCCGGGCCGACGGCGGTGGAGGTTCGAGCAAAAACCGGTCCACGAGATGATCGAGCTTTCGGCGCATCCGGGTCGAGCCATAGACAAGCTCGGTGACAAACCCCCTGTCTCGGCGATCAAGCGACGTGGCCGCCAGTATTTTTGGCAACAGGACGTTGGCGAAGGCGCCGTCCTCGTCTATGCGAACGATGGCTGCAATCGCAATCCGGCGGGGGTCGTCGAGTACCTCGCTCATGAACCGAACCGTTGCTCGCGACTCCAACGTGCCCCGTTGGCCCATGCGGAAGCATCCATACGGGGTTTCCCCTCTGGCTGGACCTCAAGCAGTTCGAGATCGCCATCACCGGTCGGAACGACGAGCGCGCCGTCTCCAACTGCGAGGCGGGTTCGGTGAATCTTGAATCGCTTGCCCTCCCACGTCGTGTACGCCCCACCAACGCGGACCCGTCGGTGAATTGCCGACGCTGATTGCGCCCAATCGATCTCCCGCTCGCCGGCGGAGATCTTGTGCGCATACACAGGATCGCCCTCTTGGGGTGTCGCTTTCCCGAAGCCGTCTTCGAGCGCGCCGACGAGTTGTCTGGTGCCGATCTCGACAAGCCGGGTTCGGAGCGCTTCGAGCGTTTCGTCGGGATCGATCGGCGTTTCGGTCCGGCGGTACACAGCACCTGTATCGAGTTCGACGTCGAGATCCATCAGACAGACACCGGTCGTGTCATCGCCGGCGAGGATCGCTCGTTCGACCGGTGCGGCACCTCGCCACCGCGGCAGAAGCGAGAAGTGGAGGTTCACAAACGCGAGTTCCTCCAGCAGCGACGCCGGGATGATACGTCCGAAGGCAACCACCACCGCGAGATCGACCCCTTCGTTCTCGATCAAATCGGCGAGATCGGTGAGGTCATCACTGACTGGCAGCCCGAGGTCGAGCGCTGCGGCCTTGACCGGCGACGGCATCAGATCCTTGCCGCGACCTCGGCGACGGTCCGGCATCGACACCACGAGGGGCACGTCGTAACCGGCCTCGGTAAGGACGCGCAGCGGGCGCACGGCGAGGCCGGGCGTACCGAGATAGGCGATCCGCCGGATCGTCTCCGGCGGGGCGACGCTCACGGGAGTGTCAAGCCGCCTGTCGCGAGCTTCTCAGGACGCCCGATCTGGAGTTCCCGAAGGGTCTTCAACGCGGCCTTCCTGGTGTCGTCGTCGAGACGCTCGATCAGCAGCGTGCCGTCGAGGTGGTCTAATTCGTGCTGGAACATGCGCGACTCCAGCTCGTCAGCCTCGTATTCGATTTCGTTGCCGTCGAGATCACGACCCACGATGTGAATGGTCTTGGGACGCATGATCTCCCACGAAAGACCGGGGACCGACAGGCAACCTTCTTCAAAGACCCACTCACCGTCAGTTTCCCGAACCTCGGGGTTGATCATGGCGAATGGTCCTTCACCGATGTCCCACACGAACAGGCGCTTGTTGACACCGACCTGGGGTGCGGCAAGACCGATTCCGGGGGCGGCATACATCGTGTCGAGCATGTCGCTGACCAGCCGGACCAACTTGTCGTCGACGTCGGTGATCTCCTTCGCCCGCTGGCGGAGTACCGGATCGCCAATCACTCGGATGTCGAACGCAGCCATGGTCCCAGGCTAGCGATCCGAGCCCGCTACCGTCGGACACGTGAGTAGTGGTCAGTACTTCGCCGATGACCCGTCTGTCGGGTCAGATCCTCGACCCGTCGAGATCGCACTCCCCGATGTGGCGTTCACCCTGACCGCCGACCGTGGCGTGTTTTCCGCCGACCACCTTGATGCGGGAACGAAATTTCTGCTCCTCGAGGCACCGCCCCTCACCAGTGCTGACGCGATGGTGCTCGACCTCGGATGCGGCTGGGGCCCGATCGCGTGTGTGGCCGCAGCCCGAGCGCCACAGGCAGCCGTGTGGGCGGTCGACGTCAACGAGCGGGCGCGACACCTCACCGAGTTGAATGCAGCTGCCATCGGCGCCGCAGAGCAGATTCGCGTGGCCACCCCCGAGAGTGTCCCGGCCGATGTGCGTTTCGACCGTATCTTGTCGAACCCACCAATCCGGATCGGCAAGCACGCGCTCCACGACCTGATGCAGTGCTGGCTGCCCCGCCTGACACCGAACGGCTGTGCGCATCTGGTCGTGCAGAAACACCTCGGGAGCGATTCGCTTGCCTCCTGGCTCCGCAACAACGGCTATGACGTCGACCGGATCAAGAGCCGTGCCGGATTCCGTATCCTCGAAGTCAGACCGGAGGGATGATGATGGGCCAACTCGACGGCACCGGCATGAAGCGACTCCATCGCGAATGGCGCCATCGCACCGAGGGTCGACTTGCACTCGTGCTCGACAATGTGGCCAATCCATTCAATGTGGGTTCGATCGTGCGCACTGCTGCGGCCGAGCGAGTCGATCACCTCTACCTCGGCGGCGGCACGGCACCGAGTCACTCCAAAGCCAACAAAACCGCACTCGGCACCGCCCGCTACCTCACGTGGACAGAGTTCGAATCCGGGGTCACCGCAGTGGAGGCAGCAAGAGCCGACGGCTACCAGATCATCGCGATCGAGCTGACCGACACTGCCAAACCGCTCCACGAACTCTCGATGGGGACTGACGTGGCCTTGGTGATCGGCCATGAGGATCGAGGCTGCACACCAGCGACCCTCGCCGGGTGCGACGCGGTCGGCTTCATCCCCCAACTGGGCAAGGTCGGGAGCCTCAATGTCGCGACCGCTGCTGCGATCGCGATCTACGAAGTCCGGCGGCGCAGCTGGAGCAAGTCGTGAGTGCGATCGACGACATCGACTTGCTGCGAAACCAACAGAGCCGGGCGTCCGACTCGATCGACTGGGATCGAATCATCACCATCAACTACCGGTCATACATCCAACCCGACGCAGTCGTGGTTGACGTCGGGGCGGGCGAAGGTCTCCAAAGCCGTCGGCTTCGCCGATTCGCCCAACCCTCGCAGCTTTTTCTCGTCGAGCCCGACGCGAAGGCCGCTGCGAAGCTGCGATTCCAGTGGGGTCGCAAGCGAGGCATAACCGTTGTCCAGGTCGCGCTCGGAGCCGAAACCGTGCAGGGTGACGACTTCGACATTGACCGACTCGACGACTGGACGTTGCCAGCGCCACTCTCGTTCCTCCGGATTGCGGCAGGCAGTGAGTCGCGAGCTGTGCTCGACGGAGCAGGCACCGTCCTCGATCGCGACCGGCCCACGATCGGGTTCGAGAGTGATGCCAACCCGGACGCACTCGCCCAGATTGCGATCCGCCACAACCTCACTGTGCTCGACCTGCTCGGCAATGTCGTCTCGCCCGAACACACTTCGGAGATACTCGCCTACCAGCCAGCGGTGGTCCTACTTCCGCACGAGCAGCTGGAACGACGCAAGCAGCACCAGGCAACGCTTCGCGCCGATGTCCTTCGATCGATCACCACCTCTCGACCGTCGCGCGAGCGTCTCAAGCGCTGGTTGGGGGTCTAACCCGACAGGTTCTCCGTCGCTCGGCACACGTCGACGATTGCGTCGATCAGGCGAACATCGCCGCCCAGGCTGAGCGAAAGTCCGCACTCGACGTAGAAATCGCGACCGTCATCGAACGCTGCCACGAAAACGATTGCGCCGCCGGCTGCGCTGCGGGTGACCATTGTCCGGTGGTCCTTCCCGATCTCGTCCTCAATGATCTCCAGCTCCGAGGTCGGCACAAGCGCCTGGACGAACGTGGGCAAGGTGGAGGCCAGGTCGAGCCACTCGTCAAGCGTTCGAGGCTCGCAGCCATCGGGTCCACACGACCGGGCGACGGTCCAGCGATCGAAGACCTCGGCCAGGCCGCTGGGTGGATGGAACTGGAAACCAAACTGCTCGCTGCGCTCCCAACCCTCGGGCACTTCGGTGACCAAGCCCTCCTCGGTGATGACCGGAGCGAGGGGTGGGCCCTCGTCAGGAGCAGTGATCAAGAGCATGAGACCCACAATCCCGAGCAACAACAAGCAGACGAGGGCGAGGCGTCGACGGCGTACGGTCGCAGACATTGCCGTCATACTCGCAGCGGATCGACTTCGATCCGTACGCGGGCAGCGGGCCTGGGAATCTCGGCGAGACGATCGAGGACTGGGTCGAGGGACTCACCCCGGATCAACCAGCGCTCGTCGACCGGTCCACGCACCTGCACACCTCGGATCGAGCCAAACGCCTCGACCACATCGACGGCACCTGCACCACTCACCGAAACCTGGGCACCGTAGGGAGGAAGCGACAACGCCTTGCGGCGGTCGCGTTCGGCGACCGCGACGATCGTAGGGTCGCCCTTGCGGGCTGCGGCGATCACCTCGTGGTCGGGCTGGCGAGTCTGCACGACGATGCGTCCACCCTTGCTGCGGCCACCGGTGAGCCGGGCTGCGTGAGCGAGCATCGAGATGGCCTGCTCCGCAGCCCGCTGCCGCACAGCCAGCAACTCCTGATCGAGGTCGAGAAAGACGACGACATCAGCATCGATCATCCGGTGCAGAACGGCTTCGGTGCCGATGACGACTCGGGTGGTGGGATCTCGCTCGCTGGCTGCAGTCACCTCGTCGACAGGTTCGCCGATCAGTGCCGCCAGCTCCTCGGCGGCCCGTTCGACGCCGACCCGCAGCGTTTTCAGATTGGTCGAACCACAATGGAAACATACGACTGGACGACGCTCTGCACCGTCGGTGCTCACCAGTTCGTCGCCGTCGAGACGCATGATCGATGAGCCGTCCTCGGTCCGGACGAGCTCGCCGCACGAACTGCATGCGAGGAGGCGGGAGCGTCCTGTGCGGTTCAGTACACACACGATCCGTTTGCCGTCAGGCAGATGTGAATGGAGACGCTCGGCGAACGGGCCCGCCTTCGCAGGATCATCACTGCGCCGATCGAGCACGTCGACGATCGGCCAGTCGTTTCGTTCGAGGGACCGCTCGCGGCGCAGGAGCGGACCGGCGCGCAACGCCTCGAGCGACGGAACCGGAGAGGTGAGGACCGTCGGCACGCCGGCCCGACGGGCTCGTTCGAGCACAACGTCGCGTGCGTGCCACGATGGCGTTCGCTCTTCTTTGAGCCGTTCATCGTGTTCATCGATCACGACAACCGCTGCGAGTTCCGGCATCGGCATCCATGCTGCTGACCGGGTCCCCACGACCGTTGCGCCCCCTGCAGCAATCGCCCAGTCGTCGGGAGCGAGTGCCACCGTGATTCCCGCGCGGCGCAGCGCTACGGCGAGGTAACGGGCCCTGCGGGCATCAGCCGTGACGATGAGCGCATCGCCGCGCCGACACGCAGCGAGCGCAACGTCGTAGCCATCATCGTCCGGAGCGACCCGAACAGTGGCGACGCCGTGCTCGAATGCTTCATCAAAGACGTCTCGCGGCCCGGACGGAACCGTCGGCGGTGGGCGGCGACGAGGAATTGCGGCAACCATCCGCTCGGGTGACGCTGCGCGCAGGAAGGCGACCCTGCGGCCGGCCCAGCGCCACGCAGCCCACGCAGCCAGGTCGATCAGTTCCCTTGATGGGCCCGTTCCTGACAGCTTCGCAAGCGGCACCAGACGCACTCCAGGAAGAGGCTCGACATCCACTGCGGTTACCCAGCCTGCGACTCGACGACCCGAGAGAGGGATGCGCACCATCGAACCGACGTCGACCCGATCGGCCCGACCATCCTCGGCCCATGCAGTCGGCACCCTGTAGTCGAACTCGCGGTCGATGCCGACAACATCGGGCAGGACGCGAACGACATGCCCGTCAGCGGGAGTCGTCTCATCGAACTGCTCGGGCCGAACAGGCGCGGCGTCATCGCCGAGCGCCAGTCGACCCTGGTCTGGATCGCTCAGAGGCCCAGCGCCGACTTCACGTCGTCGACGCGATCGATCTTCTCCCACGGGAACAGACCATCGGTGGCCTCCCGGCCGAAGTGACCGTAGGCGGCGGACTTTCGATAGATCGGTCGCCGCAGATCCAGATCGCGCAGGATGGCGCCCGGGCGCAGATCGAAGACCTCGTCGACAGCCTTTTCGATCGCGGCCTTGTCGACTGTCTCGGTGCCGAACGTCTCAACCAGCACCGACATGGGTCGAGCCATACCGATCGCATAGGCGACCTGGATCTCGCAACGGCTTGCAGCGCCCGCGGCAACGAGATTCTTTGCAACCCACCGAGTGGCGTAGGCAGCGGAACGGTCAACTTTCGACGGGTCCTTGCCCGAGAACGCACCACCGCCATGGCGCGCCATACCGCCGTAGGTGTCGACGATGATCTTGCGACCGGTGAGGCCCGCATCGCCGACTGGGCCACCAATGACGAACCGGCCGGTCGGATTGACGTGTACGTCGTAGTCGTCGTCGGCGAACTCCTCGGGAATTACCGGCCGGATGACGTGTTCGATCAGATCGGGCCGAATCATCGAGTCGCGGTCAATGCCGTCGTTGTGCTGTGTGGAGACGAGCACAGTCTTGAGTCTGACCGGCCGGTTGTCCTCGTACTCGAAGGTGACCTGGGTCTTGGCATCCGGCCGCAGATACGGAATCGTCCCGGCCTTGCGGACCTCGGCGTGCTTCTCGGCCATACGATGAGCGAGATGAATCGGCAGTGGCATCAACACGTCGGTCTCGTCACAGGCGTAGCCGAACATCATCCCCTGATCACCAGCGCCTTGTTGGTCGAGTTGGTCCTCCTCGCCAACTGCTCCGGAACGTACCTCTTCAGACGCGGTGACACCTTGAGAGATGTCGGGTGACTGCTCGTCGAGCGTGACCATGACCCCGCAGGTGTTGCCGTCGTAGCCGAACGCCTCGTTGTCGTAGCCAATTTCGTTGATCGTCCGTCGGACGGTGCCCGGGATATCGACGTAGGCCTCGGTGGTGATCTCACCAGCAATGACCGCTAGGCCTGTGGTGACAAGGGTCTCGCAGGCCACTCGACTCATCGGGTCCTGAGCGAGCATCTCGTCGAGGATCGCATCGGAGATCTGGTCGGCCATCTTGTCGGGGTGGCCCTCCGAAACGCTCTCGGAGGTAAAAGTCCAACGGGTCACTGCTGTGCTCCTGGGTGGTCAGCCGAGCTTGTTCGCTGCGGTGTCTAGCACGCGCCGGGCAATGTCGCGCTTGTCGGTGAGAGGGACATGTTCACAGCTGCCATTGGCATCGATGATGAGGACCTCGTTGGTGTCGTGCCCGAAGCCGACGCCTGGTTGCGTGACGTCATTCGCAACGATCAGGTCGAGCTTCTTGCGCGCGAGCTTGGCCTTGGCATTGTCGACGAGATCGTCGGTCTCGGCTGCAAAACCGATCAGGACCTGACCATCGGGCTTCTTCTCGCCGAGGTCGACGAGGAAATCGTGCGTCTTCTCGAGCAGGATCTGGGGCACGATGCCGTCGGTCTTCTTGAGCTTGTGCTCGGCCGGATCAGCCGGCCGGAAGTCGGCGACCGCAGCAGCCATCACGATGATGTCAGCATCGTCGACGGACTCGACTGCCCGCTGCATGTCGGCAGCCGTCTGCACGTTGACGCGACGGACCCCGACCGGCTCAGGTGTCTCTACCGTGGTGACGAGGGTGACTTGGGCGCCTCGGAACCATGCTTCTTCGGCGAATGCGTATCCCTGCTTGCCGGTAGACCTGTTGCTGATGACACGAACGGGATCGATGGGCTCACGCGTTCCACCAGCCGTGACGAGCACGTGACGACCAAGCAGATCTTGTTCGGTGAGGGCACGCTCGACGTGGGCGACCACCGTGGCGGGTTCGGCCAGTCGTCCGTGACCGAGGTCGCCGCCTGCAAGGCGGCCACTCTCGGGAGGCACGATCAGCACACCGCGCTGCTCGAGCACCTCGAGGTTCTCCTGCACTGCAGGCTGTTCCCACATCTCGGTGTGCATCGCAGGACACACGACGACAGGGGCGCGGGTCGCAAGAATCGTGCTCGTCAAAAGGTCGGCGGAGCGACCGGTCCGAATATCGGAGATGATCCGAGCAGTCGCCGGACAAACGAGAACGAGATCGGCGGCCTGCCCCATCTGGGTATGAGGGATCGGACTCTCTGGATCGCCAAACAACGAGGTCCGGACCGTCTCACTGGCCAGCGCGGAGAACGTGGTGGCGCCGACCATCTTGAGCGCGCCATCGGTCATGACCGGCTGCACGTGCGCACCTGCGTCGACCAGCCGCCGACAGACCTCCACCGCCTTGTATGCCGCGATTCCACCGGTGACGCCAAGAACAATGCGTTTCCCGGCGAGCGTGCCCATCAACGTGACCGGGTCAGGCCGAGTCGTCACCGAGCTCGGCCGCAGCGGCAGCCTCCGCAGCAGCAAGCAACGCCGCCTCGGCCTCGGCTTCGGGGTCGATTTCAACCGAAATGATCTTCTCGGCTGCGATCTCCTCGAAGGCGATCGACAACGGCTTCGCTGCAGTGCTAGTGACCTGAGGCGGAACGTCGGATCCGGCACCTTGGCCGAGTCCACCGTGGTAATTGGTAATTTCTCGCGAACGCATCGCCGAGAGCGAAACGAGGCGGAACTTCGAACCAGTCTCCTCCAGGAGTTCCTCAATCGAGGGGTTCATCATGGTGTCGTAGCCGTGGGCCATCAGGGTCTCCGTTGCGTCAGCGGAACGGTTAGGCTACCAGCCTAGATCCCGGGACCGGCGCGACCGGCGGGTGGCCTCGATCAGCTCCTCGATCTCAGAAATCGCCCGCTCGAGATCGTCATTGACCACGAACTGCATGCCGATTTCAGACGCCATCGCGGTCTCCTCTGCGGCCTTCGCAAGACGAGCCTCAATCTTCTCCGCAGGGTCGCCTCTCCCCCGCAGCCGCTCCTCTTGGGCAGCAACGGAGGGAGCAACCACGAACAGGAGCAGCGCGTCGGCGTAGTGCTCGCTGATCTGATGGGCGCCATGCACATCGATCTCGAACACGACGTCGTGCCCGTCCGGTGGGGTCGGCACGGGCGTGCCCTGCAGGTAGTCGAGAAACTCAACCCACTCGAGGAAGCCTCCAGCTGCGACATGGGCGCGGAACTGCTCGGGGTCGGTGAAATGGTAGGCCCCGGCCGCCTCACCAGGGCGACGAGCTCGCGTGGTCCAGCTCTGCGAAAGCCACAACTTCGGATCGCGATCGAGTAGCCGATCGACAATCGTTCCCTTGCCAACTCCTCCAGGGCCGGAGATCACGATGATCAGCCGGTCGACGAGATCGGTCATGTCAACCAAAAGCAGCCAGCAGCCTGCGTCGCTGGTTGTCACCGAGCCCACGGATCCGGCGGCTCTCGGCAATGCCGATCGCTTCCATCGTGCGGCGGGCCTTCACTTTGCCGACGCCGGGCAGCGACTCAAGAATCGTGAGGATCTTGGTGTTGTTGAGAATGTCGTCGGTCTCCGCGGCATCGAGCAGCTCCGCGAACGAGAGCTGGCCTTCCTTCAAACGCTGTTTGGCATCGGCGCGAACGCGCCGTGCCTCGGCTGCCTTGGCTAGTGCAGCCTGACGCGCCTCGTCACTGAGTATGGGTGGGATCGCCATGGCCGAGACCCTAGCGGGATGGTCAGTCCGCGATAACGGCGGACTCGTAGATCTGCTGTGCCGCCGTGATCGGGTTGTCGGTCTGGGTCACGGCGCGTCCGATCACGAGCAGATCGGAGCCCCCTGCGAGCGCAGCGCCGGGCGATGCAGCTCGGGCTTGATCGTCGGTCCTTCCGCCCGCGAGTCGGATACCAGGCGTTACCCGCAGGAGTCGGGGCGCGTAGTGGTATGCCTCTTCGAGATCGCCGACGGCGCACACAATCCCCGAACACCCGGCCTCAGCGGCGACCATGACCCGCTTCGGCATCACGTGGGCCGGCGCATCACCGTCGCTGGTGAGCACGGTGATGGCGAGCGACTTCGGTTCGGCGAGGCCAGCGTTGCGGGCACCTTCCTCAAGGCCCTCGACACCTGCCTGCAACATCTCGACCCCGCCGTGAGCGTGCATGGTGAGGTACTGCACCCCGAGGGCCCCGAGCACGCGTGCTGCCTTCCCCACCGTGGTCGGGATGTCATGCAGCTTCAGGTCGAGGAAGATCGAGTAGCCGAGTTCGGCGATGGCACCGACCGCTTCCGGACCGGCAGCGGAGTACAACTCCAGGCCGATCTTCGCAACGGAGAAATACTCCTTCATCTGCCGCCCGATACGGATCGCCGCAACCAGGTCGTCGACGTCGAGTGCCAGCGCAAGTCGCTCCCTGACCGCAGGGTCGATCTCGAACTCAGTCATGGGCTCCTCCGATCAGTTCTGTCACGGCTTCGACACCGTGCCGTTCGCACCACTTTTCAAACTCCGCCAGGATCCGACGGGGAGCCCGAGGATCAGCGAACGTCGCCGTACCAACCTCGACCGCAGAGGCCCCGGCGAGCAGGAACTCTACGACATCGGTGCCAGTCGATGTTCCACCGACGCCGACAATTGGGATCGCCGGGAGCGCTTCGTGCACGTCGTACACCGCTCGCACTGCCACCGGGTGTATCGCTGCACCCGACAAGCCACCCTTCTTGGCCCCCAAGACGGGGCGACGAGAGTCGACATCAATCACCATGCCGAGCAGCGTGTTGGTGAGGACCACGGCCTCGGCTCCAGCCCCGTGGGCAGCCTCAGCGATCTCTGGCAGGTCAGCCGCATTCGGGCTGAGCTTTGCCCATCTCGGCCGATTGCACGCCGCAGTCGCCCCAATTGCCTCGGCGGTGGCACTGCGGCTGTGCGCAAACATCGAGCCGCGGTCTTCGAGATTCGGGCACGACACGTTTACCTCGACGGCGACAACTTCAGAAGGAGCATCAGCGAGCGCTGACGCGGCGCGGGCATAGTCGTCGACGCTGCTCCCCCAGATCGAGGCGACGACGGTCGCTCCGGTGGCGATCAGGGCAGGAAGCTCATGCTCAAGCCAGTGCGAAACGCCCTTTCCCTGCAAACCGACGCTGTTGATCATGCCTGCAGCGGTCGGATGCACGCGTGGCGCAGGGTTACCGGCCCACGATTCGGACTTCATCGACTTGACCACGACGGCACCGAGTGCCGCCGGATCAAGGTAATTCGCGAACTCGGCGCCATGACCGGCGGTTCCTGACGCCGTCATCACCGGGGCCCGTAACCCGACCGATCCGACGAACGTCGAAAGATCCATCAGTTGTCATCCTCGCTCGCCACGAGTGCATCGGTACCCACGCCGGCGTGGTACTCCTGCAAGCTACGCACCGCGAGCCGGTGGGCCTTCCAATCGCGAAGGCCTTTGGCCGCAGCCAGAGCCGCCTTGCCCGTGGTGAGCAGCGGGACACTTTCCATTCCTGCCGCCGACCGAATGTGATCGCCGTCGGCGCGAGGCCCGCGACCCCTCGGCGAGTTGACGACAAGTTTCACGTCGCCACGTTCGATCAGATCGACCGCATTCTCTCCGTCGTCGTCCCCAAGCTTGGCGACCTCGACAGCGACATCGATACCGGCAGCGCGTATTGCCGCCGCCGTGCCGCTTGTCGCAGCAATGGTAAAGCCGAGTTCGGTGAAGATCTGCGCTGCTTCGGTACCAATGTCTTTGTCGCGATCAGCAAGCGACATGAACACCATGCCATCGTCGGGAAGACGCAAACCGGCCGCCAACTGCGACTTCACGAACGCAAGGCCTGGCGTGAGGTCGATACCCATGACCTCGCCGGTCGATCGCATCTCCGGCCCTAACACCGCATCGGCCTCAGGGAACCGGTTGAATGGCAGCACCGCCTCCTTGACGGCGACATGATCGCCTTCCACGGGTGGCCGCATCAAGCCTTCGTTACGCAGTTCGGCGAGCGTGGCACCGACCATGATCCGGCTCGCAATCTTTGCGAGAGGAACACCAGTTGCCTTGGCGACGAACGGCACCGTTCGGCTCGCCCGGGGGTTCGCTTCGATAACGAATACCTGGTTTCCTTTCACGGCGTACTGCACATTGATCAGGCCCTTCACGTCGAGGGCGTCGGCAATCTTGTGGGTGTAGTCCTCGATCACAGCGATCGTGTCGGCTGCGAGACTGGTGGGTGGGATCGAACAGGCCGAGTCACCGGAGTGCACACCAGCCTCCTCGACGTGCTCCATGACTGCGCCGATCACCGATTCACCCGTGTGGTCACGGAGGGCATCGACGTCGACCTCGGTGGCGTCTTCGAGAAAGCGGTCGACGAGCACCGGGCGTTCCGCCGACAGGCCACCCTCTTTCCCGAGACTGCCGAAGCTGGCGAGTTCGGCCATCGCACGGCGAAGGTGATCGTCGTCGTAGACGATCTCCATCGCTCGACCACCAAGCACATAGCTCGGGCGTACAAGCGCGGGGTAGCCGATCTTGCTGGTGATCTCGAGCGCCTCGTCGATGTTGACGGCGGTGCCTCCAGCCGGCTGAGGAATCTCGAGGCGGGCACACATCGCATTCCACTGCTCTCGGTCTTCGGCCAAGTCGATCGATTCCGGCGACGTACCGAGCACGAGGTTCTTGGGCAGCCGGCCAGCGAGCTTCAAGGGGGTCTGCCCACCGAGGCTGACGATCACACCCTTGGGCTGTTCACGCTCGATGATGTCCATGACGTCTTCGTAGGTGAGCGGTTCGAAGTACAAGCGGTCGGAAGTGTCGTAGTCGGTCGACACGGTCTCGGGGTTGCAGTTGACCATGATGGTCTCGTAGCCGGCATCGCGAAGCGAGAAGCTCGCATGCACACAGCAGTAGTCGAACTCGATGCCCTGACCGATGCGATTCGGGCCCGAACCGAGGATGATGACCTTCTCGCGGTCGCCGTCGCGCACCTCGTCGGTGTCCTCGTAGGTCGAGTAGTGGTAGGGCGTGCTCGCTTCGAACTCGGCGGCGCAGGTGTCGACCGTCTTGAACGTCGTGACCACGCCAGCCGCCAACCGTGCCGCCCTCACCTCTTCCTCAGTCCTGTTCCACAAGTAGGCAAGCTGGGGATCGGAGAATCCGAGTTGTTTCGCCCGCCTCCACTCGCGCTTGGTGATCGTGTCGAGGGAGAGGTTTTCGAGGTGGGCCCGCTCCTCGGTGATCATCGACATCTGATCGAGGAACCACGGATCCACCGCTGTCGCCTTGAATACCTCATCAATGCTCACCCCACGGCGGAGCAGCGCCTCGAGTTGGAAGGGACGGTCTGGAGTGCCGATTGCGGCCATCTTCATGAGTTCTTCGGTGGGGATCTCGTCGAGGACAACCTCTCCTGGGTCAGCATTGAGTCCGTGACGGCCCTGTTCGAGTGAACGAAGCGCTTTCTGCAGCGATTCTGGGAAGGTCCGCCCGATCGCCATGACCTCGCCCACCGACTGCATCGACGTGCCGAGCACGCCGCTCGTTCCGGGGAACTTCTCGAACGCCCACCGCGGGATCTTTGTGACCACGTAGTCGATCGACGGCTCGAAACTGGCGGGCGTCTTCTCGGTGATGTCATTTGGGATCTCGTCGAGCGTGTAGCCGACCGCAAGCTTTGCGGCGATCTTGGCGATCGGAAAGCCGGTGGCCTTCGATGCCAACGCCGAGCTACGGCTGACCCGCGGGTTCATCTCGATCACGATCTGGCGACCGGTTTCGGGATCAACTGCCCACTGGACGTTCGAGCCACCGGTCTCGACGCCAACGCGGCGGATGCACGCGAACGAGCCATCACGCATCTTCTGATATTCGACGTCGCTCAGTGTCTGCGCCGGAGCGACGGTGATCGAGTCGCCCGTGTGCACGCCCATCGGGTCGAGATTCTCGATCGAGCAGATGATCACGCAATTGTCAGCGCGATCACGCATCACTTCGAGTTCGTACTCCTTCCACCCCTTGATCGATTCCTCGATCAGGATCTCCGAGATGGGGCTGGCGTCGAGGCCGTACTTGGCCATGCGCTCGAACTCCTCCATCGTCTCGGCGATGCCGGTACCGCGACCGCCGAGGATGTAGGCGGGGCGAATGATGACCGGAAGTCCGACCTGTTCGATTGCCGTCCTCGCCTCGTCCAGCGTGTGGGCAATGGCCGACCGAGCGCAGTCGAGGCCGATCTCGGTCATGGCGATCTTGAACTTCTCCCGGTCCTCCGCCGTCTCGATCGCCTCAGCGTCGGCGCCGATGAGTTCGACACCATGCTTGTCGAGCACACCGGACTCCTGCAGTTCCATCGCCAGGTTCAAACCCGTCTGACCGCCGAGCGTCGGCAACACGGCATCGGGCTGTTCCTTCTCGATGATCTTCTCGAGAATCGAGAGCTCGAGCGGCTCGACATAGGTTGCGTCCGCAAAGGTCGGGTCGGTCATGATCGTCGCCGGGTTCGAATTGGCGAGAATGACCCGGTAGCCCTCTTCTTTCAGCACACGGCATGCCTGCGTTCCGGAGTAGTCGAACTCGCACGCTTGGCCGATCACGATCGGTCCGGAGCCGATGATGAGGATCGAGTGGATGTCGGTCCGCTTTGGCACCTCAGGCCGCCTTCCCATTGAAGTCGTCCATCAGCGCTGCGAACTCCTCGAACAAGTACGTGGAGTCGTGGGGACCGGGCCCTGCCTCGGGGTGGTACTGCACGCTGAAGGCCGGGTATTCGTTATGCATCAGGCCCTCGAGTGCCTGGTCGTTGAGGCAGACATGGGTTTCGGTCACGTTCGGAACCGAGCCAGCTTCAACGGCGAAATTGTGATTCTGCGCCGTGATCTCGACCTTGCCCGTACGGGAGTCCTGCACAGGAACATTGCCGCCGTGATGGCCGAACTTCATCTTGTAGGTCTTGCCGCCGAGGGCGAGTGACAGGACCTGATGTCCGAGGCAGATGCCGAAGATCGGCACCTTTCCAAAGAGCTTTGGCAATTCGTCGACGATCGGACCGGCTTCTTCGGGATCGCCGGGACCATTCGAGAGGAACACGCCGTCAGGGTTCATCGCCATCACCTCGTCGGCGGAGGTATGTGCTGGAACGACGGTGACCGTTCCGATCTCGCCAAGGTGACGCAGCATTGTTGTCTTCACCCCGAAGTCGTACGCCACGATCTTTCGGGGTCCGGTCCCGACGGTATAGGCCTCTTTGGTGGTCACCAGGCTCACGAGATCGACACCAGCCGTTCCGGCCTCAGCCTGTGCTGCTCCCAGGAGTGCCGCGTGGTCAGCAGGACCGAACGCACCCGGCATCGCTCCGCTGTCGCGAATGTGACGAGTCAAACGACGGGTGTCGATCCCGGCGATGCCAGCCAACCTGTGGCGACGCAGGAAGTCGTCGAGATGCTCTTCGCTGCGCCAATTGCTATGACGGCGAGCGAGATCGCGAATGACTACACCGCGGCAGAACGGGTGACTGGCCTCGTCGTCGGTGGCGTTCACGCCGTAGTTCCCGATGTGGGGGTAGGTGAAGGTGATGATCTGGCCTGCGTAGGAGGGGTCGGTGATGACCTCTTGGTACCCCGATAGCACGGTGTTGAACACCACCTCACCGGCGGCGAAACCGTTTTCGCCGAGGTCAGCACCAATGCCTTCCCCCTCGAAGGTCTCGCCATCGGCGAGGACCAAGTGATACTCCTTGATGGTCACCGCGTTGCTTCTCCCATGTCGACCACGTGGTCTCCGTTCCAGAACGTGTGCCGCACCCTGCCGCGGACCGTGCGGCCCTCGTACGGCGTGTTCGTGCTCCGACTGGCCATCGCTGCGCCGGTGACCGTCCACTCCTCGTCAAGGTCGAGGACGGTGAGGTTGGCCGGCCGGCCTGCCTCGATCCTTCCGCCGTGGCGATCGTCTATCCCTGCGATGTACGCCGGATTGACCGACAACAGCCGGACCAACTGTTCGATGTCGGCACCTAGCTCGGTGTTCGCCACTGCGAATGCCGTTTCGAGGCCGAGCATGCCGGGCGGGGCCGACAAAAAGGGGCGCTCCTTGGCCTGACGGGTATGCGGCGCATGATCGGTGGCGATCGCATCGATGGTCCCGTCGAGCAGCCCGACCTTGACTGCCGCGATGTCGTCTTCGGTGCGAAGCGGTGGGTGCACCTTGAACGCAGGGTCGTATGTCTGGCAGGCACTGTGATCCAGCGTGAAGTGATGAGTGGTTGCCTCAGCGGTGATCGCAAGACCCGCTTCCTTGGCCGCCCTGATCATCGACACACTGCCTCGGGTCGAGACGTGCTGGAAGTGCACCCGTCCACCGGTCAACCGTGCCAGTGCGATGTCGCGCATGACCATGAGTTCCTCGGCCTCGGCCGGTTGCCCGGGCATACCAAGGACACTCGACCATTCGCCTTCGTGCATCACGCCGCCTGCGGCAAGCGATTCGACCTCACAATGTTGGGCGAGGACGACGTCGAACCCATCGGTCAGATGGTTGAGCCCACCTGCATATTCGAGCGCCGTGCGCATCAGCCGGGCGTTCTGGAGGCCTGTGCCGTCGTCGGTAAAGATACGCACACCGGCCCGGACAAGTTCGGCCATCGGGGCAAGTTGCTCGCCAGCCCGCGCAATCGTCATTGCAGCGGCCGGGACGATCTCACAGAGGGCGTCGGAGGCGGCGTCGAGGACCTGCTGCACGACCGCGAGACTGTCGATCGCCGGGTTGGTGTTTGGCATGACCACGCAGGCGGTGAACCCACCGAGCGCTGCGCCACGTGACCCGGTCTGGATCGTCTCGGCCTCTTCATCGCCCGGCTCCCGAAGATGGGTGTGGAGGTCGACGAAGCCGGGGCTGACGACAAGACCATCAGCATCGATGACGGTGTCACCGTCGAGCTTCTCGCCCACCTCCACGACCACGCCGTTCTCGATTCGGAGGTCTGCTCGACGGATCCCGTCGGCATCGACAATTGTGCCGTTCGTGATGGCGAGGTCGGCACTCACGCGATCGCCCGTTGCTCGTCGACGACGTCGAGTCCGGATCCGAGAAGCAGGAAGAGGACCGCCATGCGCACGGAGACGCCATTGGCGACTTGTTCAGTGATGACCGCAGCAGGCCGGTCAGCAACCTCCCCGGCAATCTCGACGCCCCGGTTCATCGGTCCGGGGTGCATGATCAGTGCATCGTTCGGCAACCGGTCGGCTCGGGCGCTCGTGAGCCCGTATTCGGTGTGATATTCCCGCAGACTCGGCACGACGGCCTGCCCCTGTCGTTCGAGCTGCATTCGGAGCAGGTAACAGATGTCGAGCTCTTCAAGGATGGCGTCGAGATCGTGCGTGACCTCGACCGGCCAGGCATCGAGCGTCGATGGCAGCAGGGTGGGTGGGGCGACAAGCGTGACCCTCGCGCCCATCGCCGAGAAGCCGAGTGCATTGCTGCGAGCGACCCGGCTGTGCTTGATGTCGCCGACGATGGCGATGTGCTTGCCTTCCAGATCTTCGAGGTGTTGGCGAGCGGTGTAGAGGTCGAGCAGCGACTGGGTGGGATGCTGGTGCCAGCCATCGCCGGCGTTGACGACCGATGCGTCAGTCCACTCGCTGACCTGGCGAGGAGTGCCGGCGGCGCCGTGTCGCACGACGATGCCATCGATTCCCATCGCGGCGATCGTCTCGACCGTGTCGCGCAGCGACTCACCCTTGTTGACCGAGCTGCTACCGACACTGAAGTTCATCGTGTCGGCCAAGAGCCGCTTGGCTGCTGTTTCGAAGCTGAGACGGGTGCGGGTGCTGTCCTCGTAGAACAGCCAGGCGATCGTCTTTCCCCGGAGGGCCGGAACACGCGGGATGCTTCGCTCACTCACCTCGGCGAACGACTCGGTGAGGTTGAGGATCTGTTCGATGTCATCACGATCGAGGTCGGCCATCGAGAGCAGGTGCTTCGGGCCACGTTGGCGGAGCGAGGTTGCGGTCATGAGGCGATCTCGCCGAGGTCGACGCCGTCGTTATGGACGTCGACCATCTCGTCGCGCCGAGTCGGCAGGTTCTTGCCGACGTAGTCGGGCCGGATCGGAAGCTCGCGGTGACCTCGGTCAACCATGACCGCCAGCTGGATCGCCTGAGGTCGACCGTATGAATGAATCGCATCGAGCGCTGCTCGAACTGTCCGGCCGGTGAACAGTACGTCATCGACCAGAACAATGGTCTTGCCGGTCAGGTCCTCAGGAATCTCGGTCGCGGCTTCCGGCATCACCGGTCGGAGACCGAAGTCGTCGCGATGCATCGTGGCGTCGAGGGTGCCCACTGGGATCTGTGATCCTTCGATCTCTGTCACTGCTGCTGCGAGCCGACCTGCGAGTTCAACGCCGCCGGTCTGCATCCCGATGATCATCACGCCCGCAGGGCCATGGTTGCGTTCGAGAATCTCGTGAGCCATCCGCTTGACGGCACGGGCAACATCGTCGGCCGACATGACCTGCGTACGCGCTTGGAAGTTGCCGCTCGCGGATCCCGCGAGCAGGCGTTCTCGTTCTGCCATCTGAATCTCTTTCGTCCGTACCGGCCTCACGGGACCCGTTTCACGGTCGAGATCTGAACATACACCTTGCGCGTGGCCACGAGGCGCGCGCGCCGTGTCGATTTCTAGCGGGCACCGCCAGAAATCAGTCGAGACCGTCGAGGAACCTCACCAAGGCGCTGTTTACCTGCTCAGGGCGTTCCTGCTGGATCCAGTGCCGGACGCCCTCAAGGATTTCGAAATGCCGGAGGTCGGGCAGGTTCTCCACGCCGACGAGGTTGTCAGCAGTATTGCCGGCGATCATGTCGGTCGAACCGGCCATGGAGAACGCCGGCTGCTCAATTGTCGATCCGACGAACGGTCCGGTGATCGCCGGCATTGCGTCGATGTTGCGGTACCAGTTGAAGCCGCCTTGCGATCCGGCCCTCGCGTGTTGGTCGACGTAGAACGCCACGTCCTCTTCGGTCAGCCAAGCAGGGAGCATCTCGGGGATGGTGAATTGCTGGGTAACGGTCTCGCCCTTGGGAAAGTGACCGTCCCAGCCTTCGCTTCGATGACCGTTGGCGATCGCGTCACCCGAGATCGTGTAAAGCACGCCCCGCACACTGCGGTCGAGATCGGCCTCGGCGACGCCGGGCTTTTGGAAGAACAGCCGGTAGTAGTCACGGTCGGGACCAGCGTTGGCCTCCATCGCCATCGTGACGGTGACGCCGTCAGGAAGGGCCCCGATCGGCGGGCGGAAGGGAACACTGAACGCAGCGACCGCCCGAAATCCAGCCTCGGCAACGACCGGAAGCTGGTGACGCCACGAATACCACGACTCCGGCCAGCCGTGGCAGAAGACGACGAGGGGCCCCTCCCCTACTTCGACATAGTGGATCGAGATACCGTTCGCCTCGAGCCGGCCATGGCGCCAGTCCTCGACCCCCGTCATTGCTCAACCCTCACACACAGCGATCCAGGTTGTCGAAGGATTTGTCGACCGTGGGAGGGCTCGACACGGGGCTCGGAGGAGCTGGGCTCCGAGACCGGCGAAAGGACAGAGGGCACGAGGCCCGCGAGCTACTGCGAGCGCGCGCCGTCGTGACGGAAAACGTAGGCGTGTGCAAGACCCTCGGCCCCCTGCCGGAGGAGTTCGAAACCAGCCCGTTCAGCGACACGAACAGATCGAAGATTGTCGATCCCGATCTCCGCAACGACTGCGGTGATCCCGAACTCGTCGAAGGCGAGCGCTGTCATCTCACGCACCGCTGCAGTCGCGTAGCCGTTCCCCCGTTGCCCGGCCGCGGTCCACCAGCCAATCAAGGCTGCCTGACGACCCTGATCAATGCTCGAGAGGCCGACTTCACCCACACATCTGCCATTCGCGCTCACCACTCGGTCGATTGCAAGCAGACGTTGTTCGCGTACTGCGCAACCGTCGATCCAGCGCTCCGCTGCACCGATACTGCGATCGTCAGGTGGCCGTGACACCGCTGCGATCGTCGGGTCGTTCCAGGCCGCGGCCAGAACGGGCGCATCCTTCGCCCGCCAGGCACGCAACGTCACCGACGTCTCAGCCACGGGCCTCGCTTGCAACGCTGCCGAGCACGCCGTTGAGGAAGCGTGGTGACTGTTCGGCGCAGTATTGGGTGGCGATCTCGACCGCCTCCGAAAGGACGACGCCAGTCGGGATGTCGCTGCGTTCGCTGAGTTCCCACGCGGCAATCCGGGCGATCACTCGGTCGACCAACGGCATTCGCTCAACCCGCCAGTTCTCGAGGTGACGACCGAGAAGCGCGTCGAGATCGTCGCGCGCCTCGTTGACCTGCTCAGCGATCTCGACGGCGTACGACGACGGAGGCACCTCACGAGACGCGAGGGCCTCGGTTACCGGGTCGCCCGTCAGTTCCGCCTGGTAGAGGATTGCCAACGCTTCTTCACGCGCCTCGCGGCGACTGCCGAGGCCTGGGATTTCTGGGCTCATGGACATCGTCCGATCCGCTGCCGTTAGGCCCGGCTCAGATACTCACCAGAGCGGGTGTCGATCTTGACCCGCTCGCCCTGTTCGATGAACAGCGGCACCTGGATGACGAGGCCGGTCTCGAGAGTGGCCGGCTTCGTGCCTCCCGAAGATCGATCGCCTTGCAGACCTGGCTCCGTGAACTCGATCCTCAACTCGACCGCCGCCGGCAGGTCGGTGCCGACGATCTCGGACCCGAACAGTTCGAGCACAACCGACGAGCCGTCAACAATGAAGTTTCCGGTGTCTCCGAGCATTTCGGGCGCAACGTTGATCTGCTCGTACGTCTCGTTGTCCATGAAGACGTAGTCGTTGCCGTCCTTGTAGAGGAAGTTGAAGTCGCGCTTGTCGATAGTGGCACGTTCAACCTTCTCACCGGCACGGAAGGTTCGCTCGACGGTGCCGCCGGCACGAACGTTACGCAGGCTGGTGCGAACGAATGCGTGACCTTTGCCCGGCTTGACATGCTGGAAGTCGACAACCTGGAAGAGACCGTCCTCGAGTTCGAGGGTCATCCCGTTCTTCAGGTCGTTGGTCGTGATGGTGGGCATCGGCTTCCTTGATGGTGCTAGCGGGGAGAAAAATGGAGCTTGGGTGACGATGTCAAGGGACGACAGCCCGTCTCGGTGACCACCACGAGGTCCTCGACCCGCACCCCTCCAATGCCGGGGAGATACACGCCGGGTTCAACAGTGAGCACGTGACCGGGCTGGAGGATAGCGGTGTCGGTGGCGTGCACGGACGGAAGCTCGTGAATATCGAGACCGACTCCGTGGCCGGTGCCGTGACCGAAGTGATCACCGTGGCCTGCATCGCAGATGATCGAGCGACATGCGTCATCGATCTCGCGGGCTTCGATCCCGGCCCGGACCGCAGCCACACCCGCCGCCTGCGCCCGGGTCACAAGGCTGTGGATTTCGATTGCGGTCTCGTCGGCCGCTTCGGGTCCACCGATCACAAAGGTTCGGGTCATGTCGCTGCGGTACCCGTCGACAAGACCACCAACGTCGATCACGACCAGGTCTCCGCTCTCCATGACGCGATCGGTCGGGCGGGCGTGCGGTAGCGCTGCGTTGGGACCCGACCCGACGATGGTTTCGTAGCCGGGTCCCGACGCGCCCGACGCCCGGATGCCGTCGTCCAGCGCCTGGCCAACCTCTCGCTCGCTGATCCCCGGAACGAGCAACGCCTCCACCTCGGCAAGAACTCCATCGACGATGCCCGCCGCCTTGGCGATCCGAGCGAGTTCGGCATCGTCCTTGATGGCCCGCAGCTCAGCCGGCACCCGAGCGGTCGGCACCAGTTCGACCGTGTCGGAGACCTCACTCTCCCAGCGCTGCAACACCGACCAGGTGACGACGTCGGCCTCAAGGGCGACTCGTCGGGCAGACCCGAGGGCGGCAACCGCCCCTGTAACGAGCCATCGATCGAGGACGACCGATGCAGAGCAGCCGGCCTCGGCAAGCTGTGCGGGGGCCTGAGTGGCATATCGGCCGTCGGTGATGAGCGTGAAGGTGTCGGGTGTGACCACTACCGCTCCGTTGGAGCCGGTGAACCCGGTGAGCCAACGCACGCTCGACAGACCCGAGACCACGAAGGCGTCGAGCGCGCGCTCGATCATTGCGGCTCGCAACTTGTCGACCCGTCCATCGACCCGAAGCGGCGGCAACGAAGCAAGAATTGCGGCGCTGGTCATCGGACCGCCTCGAACGAACCGACGAGGACGGCAGGGTCGACACCGACGACGGTCTCGACTCCGCCCGGCCCGTCGAGTACGAGGGTCACGCCATCGATCGCTTTCTTGTCTCTTGCGAAGAGAGCGAGCAACTCGTCGTCGGTGAGTTCGTCGGGAACCTTTGACGGGAGCGCATAGGCCGACAGCACCCGCTCGTGTTCTGCCACTCGGTCGGCATCGATCCGGCCGAGTCGATGTGCCACCTCGGCGGCGTAACGGATGCCGATTGCAACCGCCTCGCCGTGACGTAGGTCGTACTCGCCCGCCGTTTCGATCGCATGGGCGAGGGTATGCCCGTAATTGAGGACAGCCCGCTTGCCGCCCTCCCGTTCGTCAGCCATGACCACGTCGGCCTTGATCTTCACACAAGCCGCCACCCGCTCGTCGAGAGAAAGTTCGTCAAGGTGCCCCCCACCGAGGAAGTGATACTTGGCAATCTCCCCCACGCCGCATTGAAACTCGCGTGGGGGAAGGCTCTCCAGAGTCTCCGTGTCGCAGATGACCGCCGACGGCTGCCAGAACGCACCAACCAGATTCTTGCCCTCGACGAGGTTCACCCCCGTCTTGCCGCCAATGGCGGCATCGACTTGTCCGAGCAGTGTCGTGGACACGGAGACGAAGCGGATCCCGCGGTGGTACACGGCGGCAACGAAGCCCGCCACATCTGTCACCACCCCACCACCAACGGCGACGATTGTGTCCAATCGAGTGAAACCAGCGACTGCGAGTTGTCGACAGACGTCTTCGACCACAGTCAGGGACTTCGCCAACTCCCCGTCGGGGATCTCGATGCGGATCGACTCCAGACCTGGATCGACGGTCCAGGGGATGCCGGCCTGGGTGATGATCGCAACCCGCCTTGTGCCGTCGGGAATTACGGCTGCGAGTTCGACGCGAGCACCATGTCCGACCAGCACCGGATACCCCCGATCGCCAAGATCGACGGTGATGGTGGCGATCGACCGAGCTGTCATCTTCCCAAGGCTAGTTCGCTTAGCCGATGGCGAGATCCGGATACAGCACCAGCAGCATCGTCGCCGCTGCCAGCGCCGGGCCAAACGGGAAGCTGTTCTGGAGGAGCCGGGCCGGCTGCGTCTCGTCGCCTGCTGCGGGATCCGGCACGAGATCGCGCCCAAGGCGTCGCAGAACGGCCACGAGAATCCCCACCGCTACACCAACGACACAGCCGATGAAGAGCGCAAAGAAGACCAATCGAATGACAGGCAACCAGCCGACGTAGATCGATCCTGCGGTCCAGCCGAGGTGAAGTCCCAACAGGAGCGCCAGCTTGACGTCACCGAAGCCCATCCCCCGCGGCGAAACGAGATGGGCGATGAACAAAAGCAGAAAGTATCCGATCGCCCCTGCTGCGGCCTTGGGTAGCGCCTCGAGCCGATCGATCGCGAACCCCACCCCGATCATCGCAACGGCCGAGACGACGATTGCGGGGAAGACCAGACGGTCCGGCAGCCGATACACGTACATGTCGATCGTCGACAGCGCCACGAGTGCGACGACGAGAACGACCGACGGTAGTGCCAGCCAGTCGAGGCCGTGATCGATGACGACGAGGACGAACAGCGACGCAGTCACGAGCTCAACCATCGGGTAGGCCGAAGAGATGACCGACGAGCAGTGACGGCAACGGCCTCTTCGAAGTACCCACGAAAGCACCGGGATGATCTCGCCAAGTCCCAGTCGACCTTCGCACTGCGGGCACCGCGAGGCCACCGTGAGCGCTGTCTTGTCGGGGATCCGATCGATGAGCATCGTGGCAAAACCGCCGGCGAGCAGGCCGCAGGGAATCGCAACGAGGATCGGAATCAGCTCCATCGGATGCCTCCGGCTCGCTCCTTGCCTGTCGGTGTGAGCTGGGCTGCCTCGGTGACCCGAGACGGGTTCACGAGTCCGAGGAGTTCCGGAATCTGCGCCGACGGCCTCGTTTACCCGACTTGCCTTCGATTTCGGGTTCGCCAGGTGCATCATCGGGATCGGTCGTTGCGTGGACAGCTGCTGCAACCGCCTTGGCGGCCTGCGGCGACAGGTTCGCGAGCTGACGGGCCATGACGTCAGGGTCGAGAGCATCGGTATCGCCCTGGGCTTCGGTTGCAGAATCAACAATCGAACCGATCTCTTCGGCAGCGTCACCACCATCCGCCTCGACCTCAGCGAGCGAGGGGTCGGGGTCCGGATCCAGGTCGGGCTCCGGGTAGACGTCGAGGTCCAAATCGAGGTCCGAATCCAGGTCGGCGATGATCGATGTGCTCACATCGTCGATGACCGGTTGGCCATCGGCCCCTGCGGCCGACACCAACTCGTGCGCACTCACGTCCGCTTCTGGTTCACGATCAACGACGGGTTCGACAGGGACAGGCACATCGATAGGGACAGGCACATCGATCTTCTGGAGCAGCCCCAACTCGATGAGGTCTTTCACCAGTCGACACGAGTCAATCTCGTTGAGATGCAGCGTCTCGGCCACAAGCCCAACCTGAAGGCCGGTGCCGACGAGCGCGATGCACCGCCACTGTTGGGAATCGATCGTGACGTCGGGACGTTCGATTTCGGGTCGGAGCGTGACCCACACATCGAGTGATGGCACGACTGCTTCGATCGAGCGCCATTCCGTGAGCATCGCCTCGGCAGCGCTGAGCAGCGGTGCCATCGGCGAACCCGAATCGGGATTCGATGCGACTGCATCGGTCTCGAAGGTGAAGGTACCGGACTCGCGCCGCAGCAGGCTGAACACGACCTCGGAGTCGGTCAGGTCGAGCGTGGTCGGCGCTTCCAGTTCTGTCGCCACGACCTCCCCACTGTCGACCCAGATACTTCCCGAACCGCTCGGACCCTCGATCAGGAGTCGACCGGTCTTCTCGGTGAAGGCAAGAAGACGAAGCACGTCAGCAAGAGCAAAAGTTTCGAGACTGCCTGAGAGCGCCACGGCGACCTCCTTCGTAGAGCGACATCAGTCCATCGGCACACAATGGCGGGCAACTGAGGACTACGAGAAATTTGCTGCCACGACGTCGCGCATCGCCGCGACGGGAGCCGCAACGCCGGTCCACAGTTCGAGTTGCATCGCTGCCTGATGGAGCAGCATCGGTAACCCGTTGACTGCTTTGGCACCCGCCGCGACCGCCGCATCGAGAAGGGCGGTGCGCGCAGGGTGATAGATGAGATCGACCACCACCTGACCAGCGCGAAGCAGTGTTGGTTCGATGGGCGTGCCCGGGTCGGAACCCATGCCGATCGGCGTTGCATTGATGACCACGTCAGCAGCCGAAACATCGGCGAATGCACCGACCCGTCCTCGCTCGCCGGCCAGTGCCGCTGCGGCAGCCGCACGGTCTGCCGAGCGATTGATGACGGCGACTGCGGCACCCGCCCGACCGAGCGAATCGATCACCGCCCGAGCCGCTCCCCCGGCACCGATCACGACCACCTCACAGCCGCGGACGTCGACCGCCGACTCGAGCTGCAAACTTCGGAGCAGCCCGTCACCGTCGGTCGAGTGCGCAGTGATGACCCCATCGTCGTTGACAAGGCAGTTCGCTGCGCCAAGCGCGTCGACTGCTGCGGTGCGGTGATCGGCGGCAGCAGCAACACCTTCCTTGTGCGGCATGGTGACGGAGAGCCCGCGGATGCCGAGCGTTCGCATCGCCTCAACCGCAGCTCGACCGGCATCGTCGCCGGCCGTGACCGGGTAGGCCGCCGACACCGCATCAAAGCCGAGTGCAGCGAATGCGGCGTTGTGCAGCATCGGCGAGAGCGAGTGCCGAACCGGATCACCGATTACGCCAACCGTGATCGTGGCACCGGTTATCGAGGTCATCCGCAGTAGCCCAACTCGCGGCAGACCGCGACTGCGTCATTGTGCTCGGCGAGCGTGACCGAGAACGTGTGCGCACCCACCGTGCCGCCTTCGTCCGTGCGCGCCCAGAAGATCCACTCGCCATCGGCCGGCGCAAGCGCGGCTCGCAGTGATGCCTCACCGGGCGCGGCGATCGGCGTGGGTGGGATGCCCTCGGTGGTGTAGGTATTCCAGGGCGACTCGGCATCAAGATCGGACTGAAACAAGGGCTCGGTGAACGATTTGCCCGCTGCGTAATAGACGGTGGCATCGATCTGCAAAGGAATGCCCTGGGCGAGACGGTTGAAGATCGCGCGGGCCATACGGGGACGGTCGACGTCGACCTTGGCTTCTTCTTCGATCAACGACGCGATGATGATCACGTCATAGTCGCTGAGGCCGAGTTCAAGGATTGCCGGATCGCGGCCGAGCTCGCCAAGGAGCGACTGGAAGCGCTCATCGAACGCTTCTGCCATGCGCTGAAGGAACTTCGATTCGTCGTAGAGGTCGTCTTCGTTCACGTCGTACGACGCCGGGAAGAGTGTCCCCTCGAGCGCGAGTGACGCTGGTGCGTCAGGGCCGGGGGCGTAGAACTCCGAGACGAGATTCGGGCTTCGCAGCGCATTGAGGATCTCGGTGCGATCGAAGTTTTCGTTGACGGCGACCAGTCGGTCGACGATCTCGTTCAGACGCAGGCCCTCTGGCACGTTGAAGCGGACGAACACCTCCGGGATCGGACCTGCATCCAACGTCGAGACGATGTCTTCGAACTCCATGTTCTCGAAGAGCTCATACTCGCCAGCCTGGAAGGTGACGTCGGTGTCGCAGGCGAGGAACCCGGAGATCGTGAGTTCACCCTCGCAGCGAAGCCAGTACCGAAACACGGTGGCGTTCTGAATGACATTTGCGCTCTCGAGCGACGTGGCGACATTGTTCGTCGACGCGCCGGTCGGGATCACGAACTCGATCGCATCGGAGCCTCGTAATCCGGCGGGCTCGAGCTGACCGTCGACCCATCGGTAGATGCGGTCGCGCACGGCGAATATCAGCCAGATCGAAAACAGCACCAACGCCACAAACCGGAGAAAACCACCCCAACTCGTGCGGTAGCGGACCCAGTTCTTGTCTTCGTCGTCGTAGCGAGGATCGACGAACGGGACCGCCTCAGGATCGTCTTCGAGCACCCACTCGGTGCCATCGGGGTCAACGCCCGCCACCAGTACGGCACCGGGCGGCGCCTCGTGATCGGGCAGCGCGATCGAGATCTCAGGCTGCCCCGTGGGTCTATGGACGATCGGGTCCGTGCGAGCAGCTCCGGGTGCAGCGCTCACGGGACGTGCGACCCGGGTGACAGGTCGACGGCTTCGCGCCGATGGATACAGGGGCTGATCGGAGATCTGTGAGGGCGGCACCCCGGATGAGCCTGGAAGCGGTGGCCCCACCGAGTGCCGAGGCTGGTTCGCTTCTGCTTCATCGACAGCGCCGGTGAGGAACGCACCCCAGTTCCGTTTGGCCATCAGCTCGCCCCTGGCCCCAACGGGTGGTGGTCGCCGACAGGCTGGCCTGCATCGAGCCACGACTGCAGCATGACCGACGCTGCGACCTTGTCGACGATGTGACGGCGGTGCTGGGCGTTCAGGTTCTGCTCCATAAGGCTCCGCTCCGCAGTGACCGTTGTCAGCCGCTCATCGTAGAGAACAACGGGCACGTCCAGGGTGTCGCCCAACACCTTGGCTTCGGACGCGTACTTCCGAGCCTGCGGTCCGGAGCTGCCATCCATGTTGTAGGGCAGACCGACGACGACGATCTCGACCTCCCACTCCTCGACGAGCTGGGCAATTGCTCGGTGTTCACGCGATCGATCGCCGAGTCGGTCGAGCACCTCGATCGGCATTGCGAGCGCGCCCGCACTGTCGCTCACTGCGACACCAACCCGTTTCTGGCCCAGGTCGAGCCCGAGGGCCCTCATGGTGGTCACCTGATTCCAGCCGCCACCCGGACCTGCGCGAGCGCCTCGTCGATCTTCTCGACGTGCTTGCCACCCGCCACTGCAAGGCCGTCGGAGGGCTTGCCGCCGCCACCGACCGTCGTCTTGGCGTCGCTGATGAGCTCACCGGCGTTGAGCGGGCTCTCGGGGGTGACTGCGCTGACCAGGGCAACACCAGTGCCGCCGGTGAGTGCACCGGCGAGAACGACCGCATGGACCTCAGGCTGATCACGGATCGAGATGGCGAGATCACGCAGCGAGTCGCGCTCGAGGTCGTCGACGCGGGCGACGACGACACCATCGACCGCCATGGTCGCCAACTGCGGTGCCTGACCGACCGCCACCTGCTGCTTCAGTCGAGCGAGCTCCCCCTGGAGCTGCTTGATCTCGGCCATGCGAGCTGCGGCGACCTCCTCAAGGTCGAGCGTGCTCTGGGCACCGAGCATTCCAGCTGCGGAGCTGACGATCGATTCCATCTGGCGAGCACGTGCGACCGTGGCCGTTCCGGTGAGCGCCTCCACACGACGAATGTTGGAGCCGATTGAACCTTCGCTGACGATTCGAAACTGACCGATATCGCCGAGTGCTTTGACATGCGTACCGCCGCAGAGCTCGATGGAGTTGCGACCCGCTTCGAGCACCCGAACCACGTCGCCATACTTGTCGCCGAAGAACGCGATCGCGCCGAGCTGCTCTGCGGTCTCCATCGTCGTCTCGAAGTGACGACACGAACCGTTGTCGAGAACCTCCGCGTTGACCAGATCTTCGACGGCCGTCACTTGCTCAGGGGTCATCCCCTCGTAGTGGCTGAAATCGAACCGAAGCCGATCGGGGCCAACGTAGGAGCCCTGCTGTTTGACATGGTCGCCAAGGACTTCGCGTAGGGCGTGGTGGAGGATGTGGGTGGCTGTGTGGTTGCGACGGATTGCTCCACGACGCTCATCGTCGATCGTGGCGGTGACAGTCTGTCCGACCTCGAGGCCACTACGACCGGTGATCTCGTGGACGTGCAGCCCGGGTACGCCATAGCGGGTGTCGGTGACCTCGATCACGCTTCCGCCGATGCTGATCGTTCCGGTGTCGCCGATCTGGCCGCCGGACTCGGCATAGAACGGCGTGCGATCGAGCACGATGATCTCGTCGTCGACGTAGAGCACCGTGGCCTGCGAGGAGACGTCGTCGCGGCCCGTGAACTCGGTTTCGCCGTGTTCGTCAACGATCGCCGTGAGATACGCAGTATCACCGGCAGCTGCGACCTTGCGGGCCTCCTTGGCCTGTCGCTGCTGTTCGGCCATGGCCGAACGGAAGCCGTCGATGTCGACATCGACGCCGCGCTCTTGGGTGATTTCCTCGGTCACCTCAAGCGGGAACCCGTAGGTGTCGTGAAGCAGGAAGGCGACGTCACCAGGCAAAGCCTCGCCCTTAGACAGCGATTCGAGCTGTTCGTCAAGGATCGCCTGGCCTTTGCGAAGGGTCTCGCGGAATCGGACCTCTTCGCGATCGATGACGTCTCGGACGAATTCATGGTTGGTGACGAGATCCGGATAGTCGGGCCCCATGGTCTCGACGACTGCGTCGACCATGCCGCCCATCACCGCTGTCTCGACACCGAGGATGTACGCGTGGCGCACCGCCCGGCGAAGGATGCGGCGCAAAACGTAGCCGCGTGCTTCGTTGGAGGGAAAAACCCCGTCACTCACCAGCATCGACGTCGATCGAGCATGATCGGCGAGGATCCGAAGCGACACGAGCTGCTCGAACGGGGCGGTTGCCGGGTCGACACCGGTCAGTTCGGCGGCTGCCCCCTGAAGCGCCGAGAGCTCGTCGGTGTCCCAGACCGAGTCGACACCCTGCAGGACCGACACGGTGCGCTCGAGGCCCATACCGGTGTCGATCGATGGCTTTGGCAGAGGCACTTTCGATCCATCGGCCTGCTGGTCGAACTGCATGAAGACGAGATTCCAGATCTCGATGAACCGATCCTCATCGCCATGCTCCGGGCCACCGTCGGCACCGAACTCGGGGCCCTTGTCCCAGAAGATCTCCGAGCAGGGGCCACACGGACCGACGTCGCCCATCTTCCAGTAGTTGTCTTCGTCGAGACGTTGGATGCGCTCGGCGGGGACACCGACATGCTTCTCCCAGATCTCAGCAGCCTCGTCGTCACTGAGATGGACGGTGACCCACAGTCGGTCCTTATCAAGACCGAGGACATCGGTGACGAACTCCCATGCCCACGCGCACGCGTGTTCCTTGAAGTAGTCGCCGAAGCTGAAATTGCCCATCATCTCGAAGAACGTGAGATGACGCTTGGTGCGACCGATCTCGTCGAGATCATTGTGCTTACCGCCGGCTCGCACACACTTCTGGATGGTGACCGCGCGTTGGTACGCAGGGGTTTCCTCACCCGTGAAATACGTCTTGAACGGCACCATTCCCGCCACGGTGAAGAGCAATGTCGGATCGTGGGGTATCAACGACGCGGAGGGTTGATGGCTGTGTTCGCGTTCGACGAAGAAGTCGGTGAACGCTTTGCGTACCTCGTTGGACTTCATGCGGAATTCAGCCTACCGGCGCGCCATTCAGCGGCGGGGGCGAAATCCGCCACCGGACCCTGCACCGCCTCGCCCTGGAAGCCGTCGGGCCGGTCCGGTGTGCATGGCTTCATCGGTTGCGAACTCCGCTAACAGGTCGGCGTGCTCGCGGCGCATCATCGCAACACCCTCCTGCGTGGCTTCGCGGAAGTTGACCGCCAGATCGCGTGCGCGCGTGGCTGCCTGCACACTGGCATCGGCGACTTGACGACCGCGATCGCGGACCTCGGCAGCCACCTGATCAGGGGCAACCTTCTCGACGGTGCGCTTGACCCGGCGCTGGATGTACCAGCCGGTGCTGACGCCGAGTGTGTAGCCCACGGCGGTGTAGAACGTTCGCTTCACCCCTGCGACCTCCGGTGGCCCTTGACGTCGATGGCGCTCCGGCGCCGAGGCCGCGCGATCACCTTGGCTGCCCGGCTGGTACCCCGCACGACCGAGAGCGTCTTGATCACCGGCGGGGCGAAGGCTCGGTAGCCGAGTCGGCTCGCAACATCGACGGTAGCGGTGATGCGTTCGGCGCGGTCGAGCACCCCATCGACCCGCTCGAGCTCATCGCCAGCCCGAGTCACGGTGCTCTGGAGGTCGTAAACCATTGGGAGAGTGTTTGCTCGCAACTCGTCGATCGTGAGCCGCAGTTCTCGCAACGTGCGCACAAGTGATTGGACCGCGATCACGAGGACACCCGCGACGAGGAGACAAACGACGGTGACGATGATCGCGGCGAGGTCCATAGCGCTCATTGGACGTCAGTCAACCACATTGCCATCGACCACGGTGTCGGCGGCACCGGTCTCGACCTCATGATGACCAGGCCACCACTGTCGCATGCGGCCCTCTCGGCCGTGAGGGCTGGGGTTGTAGAAGACCCGGCCGACCATCTCGTCGGGTAGGTACCGCTGGTCGACCCACCCCGCCGGTTCGTCGTGAGGGTACCGATAGCCCGCACCGTGCCCGAGCGATTCCGCCCCTCCATAATGGGCGTCGCGCAGATGCGGGGGCACCTCACCGGTACCGGCTTCGCGGATTGCGGCTCGAGCATCAGAGATCGCTCGTGTGACACGATTCGACTTCGGGGACGTGGCGAGATGAATCGTGGCGTGCGCAAGGTTGAGCTGCGCTTCGGGAAGCCCAACGAACTCGACGGCGTGGGCCGCCGCCGTGGCTACGAGCAGAGCGTGCGGATCGGCGAGCCCGATGTCCTCTGAGGCGTGGATCACCAGCCTGCGGGCGATGAAGCGCGGATCCTCCCCCGCTTCGAGCATGCGAGCCAGCCAGTAGACGGCTGCGTCGGCATCGGAGCCGCGAATGCTCTTGATGAAGGCAGAAATGACGTCGTAGTGACCATCACGGCCATAACGAACAGCCTTGGCATCGACGGCGCCCTCGGCATCGTCGATCGTCACATGGATCGGTCGTCCACGCACAGTGGCCAAAGCAACAGCGACTTCGGCGCTTGTGAGCGCGTGCCGGCCATCACCACCCGAGCGGTGCGCGATGTGTGCAACGGCGTCGGCGTCGGCCGAGGCCCCCTCGACCTCAAGGCCGCGATGAACCAACGCTGCGATATCGGCATCGTCGAGGGCATAGAGGCGGAACAACGTCGAGCGAGACATCAGCGGCGGGTTGACCTCGAAGTGAGGGTTCTCCGTAGTGGCACCGATCAAGACGATCAGGCCCTCTTCGACCGCAGGCAGAAGTGTGTCCTGCTGCGCCTTGTTGAAGCGATGCACCTCATCGAGGAAGAGGATCGTGCCAGTACCGCGCGCTCCCAACCGATGCCGGGCCGAGGCGATCTCTTCGCGCACGTCCTTGACCGATGCGGTGACTGCGGAGAGTTCGATGAACGACTTCTCGGTCGTGGTGGCAATCAGCCGGGCGAGACTCGTCTTGCCAGTGCCGGGCGGACCCCACAGGATCACCGACGACAGTCGGTCACCCTCAATCAGCGTGCGCAGGGGCTTGCCCGGCGAAAGCAGATGGCGCTGGCCCACCACATCGTCGAGGCTCCGAGGCCGGAGGCGCGCTGCGAGAGGAGATCGACTGGCAAGTCGCTCCGCTGCCGCGGCGCTGAACAGGTCCTCCCCCATGGCAGCGACCTTACCGGCGGACGTCGGGAACAGGCCGGGGTCAGAGGCTAAGGAGACGCAGCCCGCTGCCGATGGACACGCATGTCGGGTCTTCTCGGTGTGATGTTCTGGATCTGGACCGCCGTGTCGCTTCTGGTTTTCCTGCGGCGACTCTTCACGACCAAAACCCTGCGAACCGGCGGGAAACGCCCGGGGAGCGAGTCCCTCAATCCCACAGAGCAGGCCGACAAAATCGCTGCGTTCGAGGCAAAACTCGCCCTTCGAGAGCCACCGAGCGATAGACCCGTCGACGACCAAGTCGACCGTGAGCCCCCTGCACCAACCCCTGACGTTTCGCATGTGCCACAAGCCCAAACGCTGGCAGAGGCCCTCAAAGGGATCCAGATGCCCGCTGATCTGTCACCGGTCGTTGTCGACGACGTCGATCCTCGCCGTTTGATCTGCACGACAACTACTGCGTCTCCTGAAACCGTAACCGGCGCGCTGGCCGACGAACTTGAGCGACTCGACTTCGAGTTGCACCTGCCCGACGAGCACTCGATCACCGCTGAACGGCCAGGCGTGACCGTCCATGTCCGAGTCCTGGGCGCTGCAAAAGTCGCCCGAGCATCACTGGGCGATCACATCGCAATGGTGCCTGACCACGCCGTGGTCACGGAATTCGAACTCCACTGATCTCCCGAATCCAACCGGTCCGACCTGGCCTTTCACGGTGCTCCGCCGGTCGAGCGTCTCAGGAGTCAGGTGGCCGGGGGAAGCACCCGGAGACCCAATTCGTCGAGGTGACCGGCGTCGATCTGCGAAGGGGCGTTGGTGAGTGGATCGGCGCCCGATTGGGTCTTCGGGAACGCAATGACTTCGCGGATGTTCGTCTCACCTGCGAGCAGCGCAACCAGTCGGTCGAGGCCGAACGCGAAGCCGCCATGCGGCGGGGCACCGTATTTGAAGGCGTCGATGAAGAATCCGAACTTCGCCTGACGCTCTTCCACACCAATTCCGAGAAGTTCGAAGATGCGATTCTGTACATCGGAGCGGTTGATCCGGATCGAGCCGGAGCCGAGTTCCCAGCCGTTGAGCACGAGATCGTAGGACTGTGAACGCACCTCGAGAAGCGCCTCACCGGTCTGCTCGAGCAGCCCCCAGTCGTCTTTGTGCGGCATTGTGAACGGGTGGTGGGCTGGCACGGGCATGCCGTTGTCGGCAATCGTCTCGAACAGCGGGAAATCGACGATCCACAAGAAGTTGAGGCCGCCCTCGTTGACCGGCGGCTTGCCGAGTTCGAGTCGGAGCAGACCCAGCACATGGCGCACGACTCGACGCACATCGGCCACCAGGAACACCATGTCACCGGGCGCAGCGTCGAGGGCATCGATGACGGCGGTCGACTCGGCAGGCGAGAGGAATTTGGCGACGCCGGCATCGAGAACCGGCCCCGAGTCGCCGTCGATCACCTTCATCCATGCGAGACCCTTTGCCCCCCAGCGCTGGCAGGTCTCGACCAAGGCGTCGATCTGGTTGCGGCTGAGCGCCTCGACACCGCCCTCCATGCGAATTCCCTTCACACAGGGAGCCTGGAAGACACGGGCCTCGGTGCCGTCGAAGATCGGGGTGAGTTCGACGAGTTCCATACCAAAACGGGTGTCGGGCTTGTCGGAACCGAAACGTTCCTGGGCCTCGAGCCACGTCATGCGAGGAAACGCGGTGGGCCGATCACCAGTGACCGCTTCGGCTGCGTTCGCGACTGCGTGACCGATCGCCGTAAAGACGTCTTCCTGGTTGACGAAGCTCATCTCGGCATCGAGTTGCATGAACTCGAACTGGCGATCGGCACGTAGGTCCTCGTCGCGGAGGCAGCGGGCGATCTGGTAGTAGCGATCGATGCCGCCGACCATGCAGAGCTGCTTGAACAGCTGCGGGCTCTGCGGGAGCGCGTAGAACGAACCGGGTTCTTTGCGAGACGGCACCACGAAGTCGCGAGCACCCTCTGGAGTCGACGCAATCAGCATCGGAGTCTCGACTTCGACGAACCCCTGCTCTTCCATCCCGCGACGTACGGCCGAGTTCACCAAGGCACGGGTGCGGAGATTTCGCTGCATGCGACCCTTGCGCAGATCGACATAGCGGTGCCGTAACCGGATGGTCTCGTCGACATCGGTTCGTTCGTCGAGAGGGAACGGTGGCGGCTCGGCCTCGGCCAAGATCTCGATGTCGAGCACCTCGATCTCGATCTCACCCGTGGCGAGATCAGGGTTGGCGGTGTCGTCGGGACGGAGCCGTACCTCGCCGGTCATGCGAGCGACGTACTCGCTGCGGAGGTCGTGGCTCGAATTCACCACACACTGCACAACACCGGTGTGGTCGCGCAGGTCGATGAAGGCCAAGTGTTCGCCGTGCTCACGCCGACGGTCGACCCAGCCACACACGGAGACGGTCCGTCCTGCATCTGCTGCAGTGAAGTAGCCGCACATGTCGGTGCGCATCGAAGTGGTGAGGTCTTGCATAGTGGTGAGTTGTTTCTTTGGTTGGAGCGAACAGAACGAACTACCGGAGGAGACGGCCGACGGTGGAGACGAGATCGCCCAGGGCGACGCGTCGCTGGCCGGTTTCGCCGCGAAGATCTCGGAGTGTGACCTCGCCACTGGCGACCTCGTCCTCGCCGATGATCGCAGCGAGCAGGGCGCCGGAGCGGTCGGCCACCTTCATCTGGGCTTTCATCGAACGGCTGTCGTAGGTCCGGTCAGCGCCAATGCCGGCCGTCCGCAGTGAGTTGCAGATGACGAGAGCATGATTGCCACCGGTCACGTCGACGACGAAGACTTTCGTCACTGGCTCCGGGGTTGCGAACACCTTTTCGGCGTCGCAGGCGAGGAGGATTCGGTCGAGCCCGAGCGCAAAGCCGATACCGGGTGTGGCGGGACCACCGAGGTCTTCCACGAGACCGTCGTAGCGCCCACCGCCACCAACGGCGTTCTGGGCGGTCGAAAGGGCATCGGCGACGAACTCGAACGTCGTGCGGGTGTAGTAGTCGAGACCGCGTACGAGGCGCGGCGACAGCTCGTAGGGAATGCCAAGTTGGTCGAGCCCGGCGCAAACCGCGTCGAAGTGATCGCGGGTCTCGTCGGTCAGGAAGTCGACCATCAGCGGAGCAGCTGCAATGATCTCGCCGTCCTCGGGGCGCTTGGAGTCGAGAACTCGAAGCGGATTTCGCTCGAGCGTGACACGTGATTGCGTCGACAACGACGAGTAGTTCTCGGTCAGGTAGCTGCGGAGGGCCTCAAGGTACGCAGGACGGCAAGAAGGGTCGCCGAGCGAGTTGAGCAAGAGGGTGATCTGCCGGAGGCCGAGCGAGGCATAGAAGTTCCAGCCGAGCGCAATGACATCGACATCGGCCTGAGGGTCATCGGTCCCAAGCGTCTCGACGCCAACCTGGTGAAACTGCCGGTATCGGCCCGCCTGAGGCTGCTCGTACCGGAACTGTGGCCCTTCGTACCAGACCTTCCACGGCGGTGTGGGCCGATGTTCGGCGAATCCCCTACATACCGATGCGGTCAGTTCGGGTCGGAGCGCAAGGTGCTGCGGAGGGTCACCCTTGTCAAAAAAGTCGAACATCTCCTTGGTGACGACATCCGTCGACTCGCCGAGACGCTTGAAAACACCGAGGTCTTCGAAGATCGGCGACATGATCTCGCCGAAGCCGGCGAGCTCTGCTTGTTCGGCAAAGGCATCCAACGCAGCGCGGCGTCGCCCCGACTCAGGGGGAAGAATGTCGCGAGTGCCTTTGGGGGCACGGAAGTTCGGTGCGGCCACGAGGGGTCAGGTTACCGGCGCAAGGCGGCTGGCGAACGGTGGGTTCAACCCGGGCTTGTCGCACCAGGAAGCAACCGGTAGGCCTCGTAGACCGACTCAACGTTGAAGAGAGAAGACAGCACCGAATCAAGCTGGCTGACGTCGGCTAACTCAAAGTCGAACTGCATGGTGGCCACAGCGTCGTTGCCAGTCTCGGTCGACACGCCGGTGACGTTTAGGCCATGGTCAGCGAGAACCTTTGCAACGTCGACTAGGAGCGAGCCTCGGTCGAGCGCCCGGACCTCGATCGTCGTAGGGAAGTAACCCTGATGCTCGGCGTCCCACTCGACTTCGATTAGCCGATCGGGCTGCCCCTCGGAGAGCTCGGCGCCGTTTAGACAGTCGCTGCGATGCACCGACACACCGCGACCGCGGGTGACGAACCCGATGATTTCGTCAGGTGGAACCGGCGAGCAGCAGCGCGAGAGCCGGATCATGATGTCGTCGAGACCCTCGACATGGACGCCCACCTGATGCGCGGCTCGCTTTCGTCCACCGGTTCGGCGCGACACGGTGGATGGGAGTCGTGATCGCTCACCCACCGGTGGCGTGTCTTCTTCGCCCCGGAGCTCGCGTCCGATTCGCTCGGCAACGGTGGATGCCCCGACGTGCCCTTCACCGATCGCTGCGAAGAGCGCTTCCTCATCGACATAGTTCATCGCGGCGAGTACGTCGGTGAACACGGCTTCCTTCAGGATCCGTCGGGCCGGTAATCCCTCGCGGCGAAGCGCCTGGATGAGGTCTTCGCTCCCCTCCTCGATCGCGTCTTCCCGACGCTCCTTCGAGTACCACTGCTTGATCTTGTTTGATGCCCGACGGCTTGCGACAAACTTGAGCCAGTCGCGGCTAGGGCCAGCACCCTCCACCTTGGACGTGAGGATCTCGACCTTGTCGCCGGACTCGAGCCTGGTGTCGAGAGGTACCAGTCGGTCATTGACCTTCGAACCGATGCAGGTGTGTCCGACATCGGTGTGGATCGTGTATGCAAAGTCGACAGGTGTGGCACCGACAGGCAACTCCACGACCCGGCCCTTCGGCGTGAAAACGAAGACTTCGTCCTGGTCGAGGTCGACCTTCAGGTTCGACATGAACTCCGATGGATCTTCGGTCTCCTGTTGCCATTCGACGATCCGGTTCAGCCATGCCAGGTCGCCGCCCGGAGAATCGTCCTTGTAGTCCCAATGGGCGGCGACTCCGAACTCGGCGCGGGCGTGCATCTCCCGGGTGCGGAGCTGAACCTCGAGCGATTTGCCTTGCGGTCCGACCACCGTCGTGTGCAGCGACTGGTAGAGGTTGAATTTGGGCATCGCGATGTAGTCCTTGAAGCGGCCCTGGACCGGTCTCCACGTCGCATGAATCGAACCGAGTGCGCCATAGCAGTCGCGGACAGAGTCGCAGATGACCCGGATCGCAATCAGGTCGAAGATCTCGTCGAAACTCCGTCCCTTGACGACCATCTTTTCGTAGATGGACCAGAGGTGCTTCGGCCTGCCGGCGACCTCGGCTCGGATCCCCAGCTCAGCAAGTCGGGCCTGCACGTCACCCAAGATCTGGGCGAGATAGATGTCGCGCTCCGGTGCCCGTTGTTGGACCATCTGGTCGATTTCGGCGTAGCGACGAGGATGCAGTGCCGCGAACGAGAGATCCTCGAGCTGCATCTTCATGTCCTGCATGCCGAGGCGATGGGCGAGCGGGGCGTACACGTCGAGGGTCTCGCGGGCGCTGCGTTCCTGCTTGAACGCTGGCATCGCTGCGATCGTCTGCAGATTGTGGAGGCGGTCAGAGAGCTTGATAATCAGAACTCGCAGATCCTGCGCAATCGCCACGATCATCTTCCGCATCGTTGCGGCCTGTTGCTCCTCCTTGGAGCCGTAACGCACACGGTCGAGCTTCGTGACGCCATCGACGATCATCGCCAGTTCTGCGTCGAACTCTTTTTCGAGGTCTTCCAGGCTGACCGATGTGTCTTCCACTGCGTCGTGCAGCAGTGCGGCGGCGATCGTGACGTCGTCGAGACCCTGCTGTGCGACGACCGTCGCGACGGCGACCGGATGACGGATGTAGGGCTCGCCAGACTTCCGGCGCTGGCCTGCATGAGCTCCGTCAGCGATGCCGAACGCCCGCTCGATGAGCCCAGTGTCCTCCTTCGGATGGTGCTTGGTGAACTCGGCGAGAAGTTCGGCAATCTCCGCCGATGCCGGCCGATTCGCAGCTCGACGCCACGGAAGCACGCGGGTAACGGTGGCCATGCTCAGTCCTCCGCGCCTGCGTCGACGAGCAGGAGCTGCTCGATGCGGGTGTCACCGAGCCTGGCGCGACCCCCGAGGAATCCGAGTTCGACAAGAAAGCTGTATCCGGCGACGGTGGCACCAAGACGCTGCACCATCGCACCAGCCGCAGCGGCCGTACCTCCGGTAGCGAGCACGTCGTCAAGCACCAGGACATGGTCGCCCGGCGAGATGGCGTCTGCGTGGATTTCAATGGTGTCAGTGCCGTATTCGAGCCCGTAGGTCTGCTGCTCGGTTGGGCCGGGCAACTTACCCGCCTTGCGGACGGCAATGAACCCAACGCCGAGGGCCATCGCCACCGGTGTGCCGAGCAGGAACCCGCGCGCCTCGATGCCAACGACAGCAGTGAGCGACTCTTCGAACCACGGATCAGCCAAGGCGGCGACCACGGCTCGCAGGCTGTCGGCGTCCGCGAGTAACGGCATGATGTCTTTAAAGACGATCCCGGGTTCGGGGAAGTCGGGAACGTCTCGGATCAACGCCGTGAGGTCGACCATCGCTCAACGGTACCGGGTCTAGCGCTTCTTCTTCTTCCGCGGCTTGGGAGGTTGACCGGGCCGAGCAGACTGCTGGGTGCGGTCGGCGCGATCGCTGCGCTGTGCCGCCTGGCCCCGGGCAGGGCGAGTGGCCAACGGACTGCGTTTGGCTGGTATTCCCGCCAGCGCGACATCTTCATCGACCACGCGACGGGTACCTGCGTCGGTGGCGTCGTTGCGTGCTGCAATCTTCTCCGCGACGAGTCGGTGTTCTTCCTCACGCTCTTTCATCCACGCAACGAGGGAAGACGCCACGAAGATCGACGAGTACGTGCCGACGAGGATCCCGATCAGCAGCGCAATCGCGAATTCCTGCAAGGTCAGCGCGCCGAGAAAGAACGAACCGATCACGAGCATCGAGAGAACCGGGAGCACCGAGGTGATCGAAGTGTTGATGGAGCGCATGAGAACCTGATTGAGCGACAGGTTCATCATCTCGGTGTAGGTGTAGCGGCCAGTAACGGTGAGCCGTCCCCCGACCTCGCGCACCTTGTCGAACACGACGATCGTGTCGTAAAGCGAGTACCCCATGATCGTCAGGAAGGCGATGACCGTCGCAGGCGTGACCTCGAGCTGGAAAACGGCGTAGACACCGACCGAGATCACGATGTCGTGGGCCACAGCGACAAGCGCCCCGATAGCCATCTTCCATTCCAGTCGGATCGCGATGTAGACGGCGACGATGGCGAAGAACCAGAGGAGTGCATTGCGAGCTTTGCTCGTGATCTGATCACCCCAGGAGGGTCCGACGGTGGTGACGCTGACATCATTGGCATCGACGCTGGCAAATTCGGCGAGGCGAGCGGTGATCTCCTTGACGTCGCGTTCCTGGGCTGCATCGGCCCGAACGCGAATCGAGTCGGTACCGACCGTCTGGATCTTGCCGGACTCGGCAGCCGTGCCAGCGAGGACGGCACGTGCGTCGGCGACCGATGCGCCCGGCGCCTCCACCTCCCACGACGTGCCACCGTCGAACTCGATACCGAGATTGAGACCTCGGATACCGAAGGCTGCGACACTGACGACCACGAGCGCGATCGAGACTGCGAGGCCCTTCTTCCACATGGCGGGGAAGTCGAAGGCGTGCTCACCTCGGTAGAGCATTCGCAGCAGGTTCACGATTCGCCTCCCTTGGGGGCGAGCATCGCTTTGGGAATACCGAACCGCGACGGCTTGGCCGCGAAAGTCGATTGGCGGGCAGCCATGATACGAATCGCCGGGCCCATGAAGAAGTAGGTGGCGATCAGGTCGAGCACGGTGGCGAGGCCGAGGAACAGCGCGAAGCCCCGTACCTGCCCGACGGTCAACCAATACAGGACGACTGCGGCGATGAGGCTCGCAACATCGGCCTTGACGATGGTCGAGTAGGCGATCGGGAATGCCCGCTCGACCGCCGACCGCAACGATCGACCTCCCTTGACATCTTCCTTGAGGTGTTCGAAATACACGACATTGGAGTCGACGGACACACCGATCGACACGATCAGACCCGTGACACCTGCGAGGGTCAGGGCAAGACCCTGAGATTCGCCAAGCCAAGCGACGATCGTCCAGAGCATGGCACCAGAGATGACGAGGCTCAGGATCGCCACGATGCCGAGATACCGGTAGTACGCAATGAGGTAGATCGAGACGAGCACGACACCGATGAGACCGGCGATCAGGCCGGCCTCCAGCGCATCTTCACCGAGCGTCGAGCTCACGATGCGACTCTCCTGCGGTGACAGTTCGAGAGGGAGGGCACCAAAGTTGAGCGCAAGGGCGAGGTCCTTCGCCTCCTCCTCGGTAAAGGCACCGGTGATCTGGATCTGATCACGCTCGAACTGCGCGACGCCAACGGTCGGGGCGCTCTCGATGCGACCGTCGATCTCGATCGCGATACGAAGACCGGGGCACGATGCAAATCCTGCATTGCATTCGCGGGCGAGTGCGTTGAAGTCGTCGATGCCTGGCGAGCCGGGCTTAAACGTCGGTGCGACGAACCAGCCCTGGACCGTAAAGCGAGCGGCTGCGGACTCGAGGGTCTCCCCGGTGAGGCGCTGACCCGGCTCGCTCTCCTGGTCGATCACGAGCGGGACGGGGCCGAGGCGAAATCGGTTGGTGAAGGCATCGCTGTCTTTTTGCAGCAACACCGACGACTCGTTGGCGGACGCGTCAGGTGTGAGTTCCCAACGGTCGACAAGGATCTGGGCTTGGGTGCGGATCTCAGCGTCGGTCTCGTCGCTTTCGAGTACGGCGAGGGCAGCGTTGTGCTCGACCTCGTCTCGTTGCGTTGCCTGTTCGAGGACCGGCCGAAACCGCAGCTCGGCGGTCTGGCCGACCAATTCGATCGCTCGTTGCTGGTCGTCGACGCCTGGGATCTGAACGAGAATTGTCTCTCCCTGCCGGGTCACCTCGGGCTCACGGACCCCGAGGCCGTCGACCCGGTTGCGAATGATGTCGACCGCCTGATCGAGCAATTCGTCAGTGATCTCTCGACCGTCGGGCAGAGGCTCGGGCTCGAGCACCACCGACGCACCGCCCTGCAGATCGAGGCCGAGTAACGGCTCATTCCCTGACACCAACGTGTACACAATGCCGGCGAAGGCAATGGCGACGATGCCGACGACGTACACGAACTGTTGGCGCACCGGGGAGAGGCCGTTCAGTCGTCGTCGTCGGTGGTGTCGGCGTCGACGAGCTCGTCATCGACGTCATCGTCATCGTCATCGCCGGAGTCTTCGAGGCGGCGGGCGATGGATGCCCGGTCGATCTTCAGCTCGACCTCCGGCGCAACTTCGAGCCAGATGAAGGTCTCCTCGACCTCAGCGACGGCGCCGTGAACACCAGAGGCGGTGACAACCACATCGCCTTCCTCCAGTGACCGGATGAGTGATTGGTGTTCACGCATCCGTTTTTGCTGCGGTCGGATCATGACGGCGTACATCAGACCGAGAAGGACGCCGAGAAAGAGAATGCTTCCCATGGACTCCGGAGGCTATCGGCCCAACCAGACCTCGTGAACGCCAGCCCGAAAGTCGGCGAAGGTTCCTGCCACGATCGACTCGGCCATACGATCCATGAATCGCAACATCCAGGCGACATTGTGCAGCGTGAGAAGGCGCGGTGCTGTCGGTTCCTTTGTCTGCAACAGGTGCCGCAGATAGCCCTTCGAGTAGCGCGCGACCGGGCTGTCGGGCCAGTCCGGATCGAGTGGTTCGCGACTCGTTGCAAACTCGGCGCGGGTGAGGTTGTATCGGCCGGCATCGGTGAGAACCGTGCCGTGGCGGGCCAACCTGGTCGGGAGCACACAGTCGAACATGTCGACACCGCGAGCGACCGACTCGACAATCCCGATCGGGTCACCGAGGCCCATGAAGTAGCGCGGTTGATCCGACGGCAGGAGACTCATGCATGCATCGAGTCCGTGCAACATCTGCTGACGGTCTTCGCCAACACTCAGGCCGCCGACGGCGTAGCCGTCGAAGCCAATGTCGAGGATCTGCCGGGCGGACTGCTCTCGAAGCTTCTCATCGGTCCCGCCCTGCACGATGCCGAACTGGCACTGCCGATCCTTGGCGTCGAAGTGCTCGAGAAACGCTGAGCGCCCCCGTTCGGCCCACTGCCCGGTCCGCTCCACAGCGGCACGAACGATGTCAGGGTCAGCGACCGATGAGGGACACACGTCGAGCACCATCTGGATGTCAGCGCCGATCTTTGCCTGCACCTCTGCTGCCTTCTCGGGCGACAGCAGATGCATTGAGCCGTCGTAGATCGACTTGAAGCGGGCGCCCTCGTCGCTCAGTTCTGGACTGAGCGAGAAGATCTGATAGCCACCAGAGTCGGTGAGAACATGACCGGCCCAGTCGGCCATGCCGTGGATACCACCGAGCCCTTCCACCACATCGGTACCCGGGCGCAGCATCAGGTGGTAGGTGTTGGCAAGGATTACCTGGGCGCCGAGCGCCTCCATGTCGTCGGCTGCAAGGTGAACGATGGCGCCCCGAGTGCCCACCGGCATGAAGCGAGGAGTCGTGAAGGTGCCACGGGCAGTGGTGACCACCCCACAGCGGGCCTCGCCGTCTCGGGCGGTCTCGGTGAAGGTCGCACGCACGATGCCCGAGGCTAGAGCCTGTCTCGCTAGCGTCGGTGCTTGTGACCGAACCGTCATCAGCCCAACTCCACGCCCACGAGCGACGTGTCACCTCCCAGAACGGCGAGGACGGAATCCTCGAGGCACTCTTCGAGTTGATCGGCACCACGAATCGCCATGCTGTTGAGTTCGGCGCCGGCATCGGACCTTCGGAATGCAACTCGCTCCGCCTCGTCGACGAGGACGGATGGACTCCCACCTGGTGGGATGGTGCCGATCAACCGCCCGACAGTCGGGTCCGGCAGGTCTTCGTCACGGCCGACAACATCAATGCCCTACTCGTCGACCATGCCGTTCCCGAACGACCCGACCTGATTTCGATCGACATCGACTCGAACGATTACTGGATCCTCGACGCACTCGACGAGCGGTTGACTCCTCGAGTTCTGGTCATTGAGTACAACGCCTCGCTCGGCCCCACCGATCGGCTAACGGTCGCCTACGACCCTGCTTTTGTCTGGGAGGTCAACGATTACTTCGGTGCCAGCTTGGCTGCGCTTGCCGCTGCGGCCTCTCGGCGAGATCTTGCGCTGATCGGGTGCGATTCACTCGGTATCAACGCGTTCTTCGTCGACAGGGCCGCGCTGGCTTTGACAGCGGTGTTCGAGGAGTTGACCGTCGCACAGGGCTTTGTCCCCTGCGGTTACGGCATCACCGAAAACGGGCGCCACGTCGGATATCGGCGAGCCGAGCGGCGCTTCGTCGAAGTGTGACCGCTCGCCGTAGCGAGCGCTGCAGGTTCCGGCCGTCGTCTTGGCACTCGATCTACCGCAAGCCGTTGAGGCGGTTGAAGTTTGCATAGCGTTCAGGGTCGAGATCGCGCCCATCGAACGCCGCGTGATCGACCGGGTATCGATGGGCTCGGTAGATGCCCACCGCCGGCTCGCCGTTGACACGATGGTTCGTGAAGGGGTTGATCCACTCCCACACGACCTGCTGGTCGCGGGTCACCTCGAACACCCGACCGCTCGACCCTTCACACACGAGTACCGATCCGGACCACAGTCGATCCGCTCCCGAGATGTAGTTGGAAAAGAACTGGTGCACAGGGCGACCCTCGTACTTCCACTCGATCTCGCCGGTACTCACCCGGATTTCCAAAACTCGCGACGCCGAGATTCCGTTGTCGAACACCTGGAGCAGATCGTCGCCGACCCAGGTGACGTGATGCTGCCCATGGGTATCGGTGAACTTCATTTTCAGTTCACCGGTCCCGCCGTCGATGACGCAGACGCGGTCGCAGGTGCGAGCAGAGAACGCGATATCACCGGCACCGTTCACGTCGATGCCATTGATGTGGGTCCACTCCCAACGCCGTTTCGTCGGATGGATCGGATCGTTGACCGGATCGAGGAGCTTCCAGGTGTGTATGCGCCGCACCTCGATGCCCGAGGGGTCGACTTCGACGAGGTCGTCTCCCAGCAAGCGCGGCAGTCGTTCTCTCGGTAGCCGGTGTCCACCCCGCACCTTCTTGTGGAGTTCCTCGGACAGCTCGACCCATTCCGGCACCATCGTGTTGCCGTTCGGGAGTCGGACGAAGTCGTGGTGCTGGGCCCGGTTCTCGTACGACCACACCACGTTGCCGTGCCAGTCGACCTCAAGAAGGGTGGTTTTGTAGCCGCCGAGACGGGTGACATGGACCTCGAAGGGGGGTGGTGGTTTCGTCGGTTCGTCCTCCGGTGGCGGCGCAAGGTTCACATCGGATCCCGACATCAACAGGTTGCCGTTGTCCAGCAAGCGGCCGTACCCGGGTTTGATCGTGTCGAATGTCCACCGGTGGACGACCTGCCCGTTCATATCGATCAGGTACGCAGCGTCGTCAGCGCTTGGCGTGATGAGCGTGTAGCCCGTTGTCGTCAGGCCCGGTCGATTCTCCGTCAGACCGGTCGAACGATTGACAGACCACCCCATCGCAGCTCCTCAGCTATCCACCGTGTGCCAGCCACCGTAGTGCCGGCACCGTTGGCCACGCGAAGGCGTTCACCCTCGGTGGGCCGGCTTCGCCAAGCGTTCCGCAAAAAGGGGCCCTTCAGAACAGGGCAGCCCACGATCGCGCGGGAAACCCGAACTCAGGTGCGGCGCCTCAGGAGCATGGCATCGCCGAAGCTCAGAAAGCGATATTCCTCGGCGATGGCAGTCTCGTAAAGCTTGCGCCATCTCGGGCCAACGAAGGCGTCAACGAGGCACAGGAGCGTCGACTGTGGCAGGTGGAAGTTGGTGAGCAAGACGTCGACGATCTTCCAGTCGTACGGACGACGGATGAAGAGGTCGCTACGGCCGCTCTGCTGACCGGTGTCCTTCCAGGACTCGAGCGCCCGTACCGCCGTGGTTCCGATAGCGACGACCCGCTCTGCATGCTCAATTGCCGCCACGGTCTCGTCGGGGACCCGGTACCACTCGGTGTGCATCACGTGATCGTCGAGACGCTCGACCATCACCGGCCTGAAGGTGTCGAGGCCAACGGCGAGCTCCACGGTCGCCATACCAATCTCGTTTTCGGCGAGGCCCTCGATCACCGTCGAGGTGAAGTGCAGGCCGGCAGTCGGTGCTGCTGCGGAAAGGGGGCGATCGGCGAAGATCGTCTGGTAGCGGCTGGGATCATCGATCTGGCGCTCGATGTATGGCGGGAGCGGCGGCAAACCGACCTCGGCGAGCCGGGTGTGCAGGTCAGCACCACCGGGATCGAGTCGGACGATGCGGCGTCCATCACCCAGGTCCTCCCCCATCTCGATGTCGAGCCCGCCAACCGAGAGGACAACGCCTGGAGCGAGCTTCTTGCTCGGACGAGCGAGAGCCTCCCACGAAGCATCATCTCGCTCTTCGAGGAGAAGGATCTCGGCGGCCCCTCCCGTCGAGCGACGAACGGGGATGCGGGCCGGTAGAACCTTCGTGTCGTTGACGACGATCAGGTCTCCCGGATGCAGGAGGGACGGCAGGTCGGTGATGTGGCGGTGCTCGACCGAGTCGCCTCGATCTACGAGCAAACGGGCAGCGTCCCGGGGCTCGATTGGCTCCTGAGCGATGCGCTCGGCAGGCAAGTGGTAGTCGATGTCGGTGAGCGTCTCAGGCCGGTCCGTCACGAGACAGAGGGTACGTGCATCCCTCGAAACTCGGCCGTCCCCACCGCGCCGACCCCACCCTTGCGCTCGCCACCGGAGCGCTCGAGGTCGCTTACGTACCGCTTTCGAAGAGCCCGGGCTGCGAATCGGGCTCGGCCGGGTCAGAAATCGTCGGCGGAGGCGTTTCGCCCAGATGGGCGTACGCAGCCGGGGTAGCGACGCGACCCCGCGGGGTACGCATGAGCAGACCTTGCTGGATCAGATAGGGCTCGTAGACGTCCTCCACCGTTTCAGTGGGCTCGCTCACCGAGATGGCGAGCGTAGAAAGGCCGACGGGGCCACCCCCGAACCGTCTGCAAACACTCTCGATCACGGCACGGCTTGCCTTGTCGAGGCCCAACTCGTCGACGCCAAAGAAGGCAAGGCCGTCCGCTGCGACCTGAGCATCGACATGGCCATCGCGTTCGACATCGGCATAGTCACGAACCTGCCGGAGCAGTCGATTCGCGATACGAGGCGTACCCCGCGACCGTCGAGCAATCTCGTACGCACCACCCTCGTCGATATCGACATCGAGGATCGTGGCGGCCCGCATGGCGATCGACTGAAGATCGGAAACCTCGTAGTAGTCGAGGCGGGCAACCAGACCGAACCGATCACGGAGCGGCCCGGTGATCAAGCCGGTGCGGGTCGTTGCACCCACAAGCGTGAACCTCGCCAGATCAAGCGGAATCGACCGCGCCGCCGGACCCTTGCCGAGAACGACATCGATGCGGAAATCTTCCATCGCTGGATACAGCACTTCTTCGACGGGGCGGGGGAGGCGGTGGATCTCATCGATGAACAACACGTCGCCGTCTTCCAATTTGGACAGGATCGACGCCAGATCGCCGGCTCGCTCGAGAGCTGGGCCGGAAGTGATCTGAAGGTTGCTGCTCATCTCCGCCGCAATGATGTTCGCAAGCGTCGTCTTCCCGAGGCCTGGAGGACCGGCGAAAAGCAAGTGGTCAGCCGCCTCTCGACGGCGAGCGGCGGCACCGAGCATGACACCGAGGTGGCCCTTGAGTTCCTGCTGTCCGACAAACTCCGCGAGCGTGCGGGGCCGAAGTCCTGGCTCGTCGAGCAGCACGGCCACGTCATCGGGTTCTTCGGAGGGAGAGAGCAGCTCTTCGCGGGCCACGGCGAATCCCTAGCAGACCTTCAGCTTCAGACGCCGGACGCCAGCCGGCGCAGGGCGTCCTTCAGGAGGTTACTGGTCTCGCCCTCGGCAGGCAGGTCGACCAAGACGGCATGAATCTCGTCAGAGGCGTACCCGAGACCTTCGAGGGCAGCACGAACATCGGAACGGGCACCGGTGCCGACCGCCGCCGGTTCACCGCCGGCCGTAAGCACAATGGTGTCGGCATCGGGAAGGTCGAGTTTCGATTTCAACTCCATCACCAGTCGGGCTGCGGTCTTCTTGCCGACCCCGGGCACAAGGCACAGCGCAGCAACGTCATCTTCTGCGACAGCTCGTCTCAGCGCATCGGGACCGTGAACCGAGAGGATTGCCAGGCCGAGAGACGGGCCAACCCCGTGCGCCGAGATCAGTGATTCGAAGACACGGCGTTCGTGAATCGTGGCGAAGCCGAACAGCGTCTCGCTGTCTTCTCTGACGGCGTGGAAGGTATGGACGAAGACCTCACCGTCGATCTCCCCGATGGAGATTGCGGTCGACGGGGTTACCGACACCCGATAGCCGACACCGGCGACCTCGATGAGGAGTTCACCGTCGGGGGCACGATCGAGCAGGCGTCCTCGTAGTGAACCGATCATGCGGAAACTCCAGAAATCCGGGCCCGGGTGGAACGACCGGGAATGTGAGCCAGATGACAGAGCGCAACGGCTGCCGCATCGGCAGCGTCGGCTGGGGACAACAGCTTGGAGAGGCCAAGCAGGGTCTGCACCATCTGGCCGACCTCGTGCTTACCGGCCGAGCCGTGCCCGGCCACGGCCTGCTTGATCTCGTTGGGCGAGTACTCAGCAACATCGCAACCGGCTACGACCGCTTCGGCCATGACGATCCCGCAAGCCATCCCGACTCCCATCGCAGTACTGACATTTTGCTGGAACAGCACCCGCTCGACCGCGACAACGTCAGGACGGACGTCTGCGATCAGCGAACGGATTTCGAGCTGGAGTTCGGCGAGCCGCTGGGGCAGATCGATCCGAGGATCCGTCCGAATCACACCTGCCGCAACGGCACGCGGCGGACGTCCACGCTCGATGCAGCCGTAGCCGCACCGAGAGAGGCCAGGGTCGATCCCGAGAACGAACACCTGTACGACTCTAGTTGGCCATAAAGAACCGGTGGTGCCAGCCGATGAAGAAACGTGACCTTGACTCGAGAAACCCCGGCCGTTGCGCTGCACGGCGTCTCCAAGTCCTTTAATGAGAAGTCAGCGCTCACCGATCTGACTGTGGTTGCACCCGAGGGCAAGATCACGGTCCTGCTCGGCCCCAACGGTGCCGGGAAGACCACTGCGATCCGGTGCATCACCGGGGCAATGAGTCCCGATCAGGGGTGCATCCGTGTCCTGGGCTTCGATCCCGAAATCGACGGCGAGGCGGTGCGCAGCGAATGCGGCGTCGTGTCGGCCAAGCCCGCTCTGTACGACCGGCTGACCGGTTGGGACAACCTCGTCTACGCGGCAGAACTCCACGGAGTCAGCAAGGTGAACATGCCCAATCGCATCAAGACCTCCGCTGAGCGCTTCGGCATCGAGCATGCACTCGATGAGCAGGTCGGTGGCTACTCCACCGGCATGAAGACTCGCTTGGCGCTGGCCCGTTCAGTGCTGCACGAACCACGACTGTTACTTTTCGACGAGCCGACCTCGGGGCTCGATCCCGAGTCGGCCCAAGCCGTGCTCGCACTGATCCGCGAAATGACCGCTGAAGGTCACACCGTTGTGATGTGCACACATCACCTCATCGAGGCAGAGGGCCTCGCCGACCACATTGTGGTGCTCGACGTCGGCACTGACCTCGTTGCCGGTGCACCAGCCGATCTGGTGCGTCAGTACTGGCCGGAAGACTCGGTTCTGATCGCCGTCGACCACGATCCGACCTCTGCTGCGTTGTTCACCGACATCGACAAGCTCTCAGGCGTTCGGCGGATCGAACCATTGGGAGAAGGCGGCAGTGGCCTGGAGTTCCGGGTGGTGGTTGACAACCATGCGATCACCGCTGACGTCGTCGCAGCATTAACCGCAGCCGGCTCCCGTGTCCGCAAGGTCGTCCCTCACGAGCCCTCGCTCGAGGAGCTCTACTTCGCAGTCCGCCGTTCTACTCGCGACCTCTCGGAGGCAGGGGCACCACCACCTGGATTCACCCGGGAGAAGGCGACCCGATGAACTGGCACCGAACCTTCACCGTGGCCCGGACCGACGTGAAGCAGTTGGTCCTGGCAAAGGACTTCTGGGTGCCGATGGGGATCCTCGGCGGCATCTTCTTCGTCGTGGTGCCGCTCGTGTTGCTGCTGTCGATCGTCAGCCTGGGCGACGTTTCGGCGATAAAGAACGTGGCCGAGACCCTCGAGGTCCTCCCGCAGAAGGCACAGGAGCAGATCCGGGGTGACACGCCCCAGGGTCAGACTTCCTATGCCCTTGCCGTGTTTCTCTTCGCACCGATGGCGGTCGTCGTGCCGCTCACGATCTCGACAGCGGTCGGCGCCGCATCACTCGTCGGTGAACGAGAGCGCGGAACCGGTGAGTTCCTTGCCCACTCCCCCGCCGGAACTCGTGAGATCTATCTCGGAAAGCTGATGGCGTCGCTCGTCCCGGGCTACTTCACAACGATGGTCGGCTTCACGTTGTACTCGTTGATCGTGAACCTGATCGTTGGTCCGGAGGTCGGTGGTTGGTTCTTCCCGACCCAACAATGGTGGCTCCTGATGCTGTGGGTCCTCCCCGGCTTCCTGCTGATCGGACTGTCACTCGTGCTCCGGCTTTCTGGCCGGGTGAAATCGACAGCTGCTGCCCAGCAGGCGTCGGGACTGATCACCCTTCCGTTGATCGCGATCTCGTACGCCCAGGCATCGGGAGCGGTCTACGGGACCGCCACCACTACCGTCATGATCGGCGCGATCGCTTGGGGTATCGGAGCCGTCTCGACCTGGCGAGGCATGCGGGGGGTCAAGCGCCAACGGCTTCTCGGCGTGGCCGACGGGGTCTGACGCGACCCCGATCGCCATGCGAACCGGGTCGTACAGGCTCAGGCCGAAGCTTCGTCCATCAAGTCGTCGGCGACATCCATGTTGCCGTGGACATCCTGCACGTCGTCGAGGTCGTCGAGTAGGTCCATCAACTTCATCAGTTGTTTGACCGCCCCGACATCGGTCACCTCGACCGTCGATGTCGGCAGCATCGCCAGATCGGCGGATTCCACGGCTATGCCCACCGCCTCGAGCGCCTCCCGGACCATCGGGAGCTCGGATGGCGGGGTGGTGACTCGCCACATCTCGCCTTCGTCGACGATGTCTTCGGCGCCAGCATCGAGGGCGGCAAGCATCACCTCGTCTTCCTCGACCGAGGTTGGCACGAGAACGACACCCTTGCGTTCGAATTGCCACGAAACAGCGCCCGGTTCTGCGAGCGACCCTCCGTTCTTCGACAGCGTCGAGCGAACATCACCCGACGTGCGATTCCGGTTGTCGGTGAGACACTCGATGAGAAGAGCAATCCCACCGGGCGCGTAACCCTCGTAGGTGATCGTCTCGTAGTTGACACCCTCGAGTTCGCCAGTGCCGCGCTTGACCGCTCGCTCGATGGTGTCGAGTGGCACCGAGTGATCTCGTGCCTTCTGAAACATCGTTCGCAGCGTCGGGTTGGAGTCGGGATCACCACCGCCGGTGCGAGCCGCGACCTCGACCTGTTTGATCAACTTGGCGAAGAGCTTCCCCCGCTTGACGTCGGCGGCACCCTTCTTGTGCTTGATCGTTGCCCACTTGGAATGACCACTCATGCGGGTACTCCTCCTCGATTCAGACCGACGCTAGGCCTCGATTAGTCCGGCATCGATCAACCACCGCCGATGGAGGCGGGAGTCGCCCGACAGCTCAGGATGAAATGACGCCACGGTAACGCCCTCGTGGCGGCACAGTACGGGTTGACCATCGACCTCGGCGAGGACCTCTACGGCATCGCCAATGCGTTCCACGATCGGAGCCCGGATGAAGATGCCGTGGAACGGTTCGTCGAGGCCGGAGACTTCGATGTCTGTCTCGAAGCTGGCGAGCTGGCGGCCGTACCCGTTGCGACGCGCCGAAAGCGGAAGCGCTTTGAGGCAGTGTTGATCGGCACGGCCGTCGAGGATCTCGTCGGCGAGCAGGATCATGCCTGCGCAGGTTCCGAAGACAGGGAGTTGGTTGTCGTGGATCCGGCTGCGAAGCGGTTCGAGCAACCCGAACCGCTCGAGCAGCATCGACATCGTGGTCGACTCCCCGCCGGGCAGGACGAGCCCGTCGACAGACGCAAGTTGCTCGGCGGTTCGCACCTCGACTGTGTCGGCACCGATCGACCGAAGGATCGCGATGTGGGCCGCAAACGCCCCCTGGAGGGCGAGGACGCCGACGGTCCGGCTCACCAACCCCGCTCGGCGAGCTTGGTCTCGAGTGTGGCGATCTCGAGGCCCTTCATGGCGTTGCCCAGGCCAGTCGACGCCTTCACAAGGATTTCAGGATCCTGGTAGTGCGTCGCAGCTTCGACAATGGCCGACGCCATCCTGGCGGGCTCATCAGATTTGAAGATGCCGGAGCCGACGAAGACCGCTTGAGCGCCGAGTTGCATGACAAGCGATGCATCAGCGGGGGTCGACAGGCCACCGGCGCAGAACAACGGAACAGGCAGTTGGCCGGTCTCGGCGATCTCCTGCACGAGCGGCAGCGGGGCCCGAAGCTGCTTGGCCCACTCGAACAACTCAGGCTCGTCGGCCTGACCGATCTTCTTGATGTCACCGACGATCGAGCGGATGTGACGGACTGCTTCGACGACGTTGCCGGTGCCGGCCTCACCCTTTGAGCGGATCATGCACGCCCCCTCGCTGATGCGACGGAGAGCTTCACCGAGGTTGGTTGCACCGCACACAAACGGGACATCGAATGCCCACTTATCTATGTGGTGGGTCTCGTCAGCAGGGGTGAGCACCTCGGACTCGTCGATGTAGTCGACGTCGAGTGCCTGCAAGATCTGCGCTTCGGCGAAGTGGCCGATGCGGGCCTTGGCCATCACCGGGATTGACACTGTCGCCTGAATACCGCTGATCATCTCCGGGTCGGACATGCGAGACACCCCGCCGTCCTTGCGGATATCGGACGGCACACGCTCTAGGGCCATCACCGCAACCGCACCGGCATCTTCTGCGACGCGGGCCTGTTCGGGGTTGACGACATCCATGATGACGCCACCTTTGAGCATCTCGGCGAGGCCCCGCTTGACGAGGGGGCTGCCAGTTGCGCGATTCGTCTCGGTCATGCTGGGGACTCTATCCGGCACCCTCGGCCACCAGACTTACGATCTCGGCCTCGACATCAAACCGATAGGTGCCCTGTGGCACGAGGGTCAGCCAGGTCGTTCCCGGCTCGAGCAACACGCTCACCCCGTTGCTGTCGAAGAACGAATACGGCTCGGCCGCAGACTTGCGCTCCCAGGTGCCCTCCCAACGGCGACCGTCGATCAAGACGTTGACCACGCCTGCTCCGGTGGTGACCGCATCGACTGCCTCGGCGTCGTCTGCGTTGGTGACGTAATCGACCTCCATCACCACGAGATTGGCAGCGGTGAGCGGCCTCCCTTCGCGCGTGACGTGGACAGCGCCGTCCTGCACGCGAACGTAACCGAGGACATCGTCATGAACGAAGCTCACGATGTCGCGGCCCTCGATGGTCACACCAGTGCCGTCGATGCTTGCCGAGCGGGTGTCGGATTCGCTGTCGCGGAACGCCAGTACCGGCAGTACGGCACCGGCGGCCTCGGCGAAGTCAGCGCTGACAAGGGTCGCATCGGTGAAGAGATTGTCGGGCGCCGGGTAGTCGGAATCGCGGTAGTGGTAGATCTCGGAGTCGTCATTGACAACCGGCACGACTCCGCCCTCACGCGAAAGGTCGCGGATCTCGCCGAGAACCGAAATGTTGGCGCCGGAGAACACGAGGATTGGCGAACCGAGGTTGCGCATGAGATCGACATCGGTGGTTCGAGCCGAGCGCACCGGGCCGACCAGGTCGGGAAGATCGGAGTGAAAGATCGCCGCGAAGCGGGTCGCGCGATCTTCTATCCGCTCTTCGATCACGATGTCGGCACGGTTGATGCCGATCAGCGCTGCGACACTCCGATCGTCGTTGTTGGAGATCTTGACCACGATTGCAGGAGTCGAGTCGATCGAGTCGTCAGCCGGGAGCCCGGTGAGGGGTGCTTTGGGACCAGGCTCAATGCGGGGTGGTTCCGTGACCTCTCCGAGCTCATCGTCAGCGACGACCTGGCCATCTCCGGTGAGCGGATCGTCCGGCGAGGCATCGTCGGCTTGCAGAGCCCCACCGACGGCATCATCGCCCTGCCCACCGCAAGACAACGCCAAGAGCGCGAGCATCATGAGCATTGCGACGAAAAGACGTCGATTTCGCAACACCGTTACAGCTCCAGCAGAGCATCGACCCGTTCACCCAAACTGGGCTGCACGGGATCGGTCCCGCTCCCGATCATCCAGAGATGGTCAGACGCTGCCCGATGGGTCACTCGGGCGCTCTCGAGCGCCTTCGAAAAGGCAGAGGCGAGTGCCGGCGGGTAGCGGGTCACACCCACCGCATCGAAGTCGGCAATCACAAACCGACGGCCGTCGAGCAACTGTGCACGGAGCCGACCCCCGAGCGGGCCGAGTAGGCCGCCGACCGATGCGAGCACTGTCCCGGCGAACACGCCAGAGCCGAACATCGAGAGCTGGCGGGCGACGACCGATTCGAGTTCGAGCCGATCGAGCCGGTCGAGCAGGCCCTGGGTGACGACAAGGCGGGTGTCGTCGGAGCGACCGACGACCGCAGCGTCCATGGCTGTCGTCTTTGCGACGTACAGGCCCGGCTCGTTGATGCCGTGACTCGCGCAGATCGACTCGACCAAGCTCTCGAGGCGCGGCTCGACGCCCTCTTCCAGCTGCGCAGCATTGAGCGCAGAGAGCACCCGGTTCGTGGCGGTGCGCTGCACGAGGACCAAGGTGAGACCGGCCAAGGCGACGGCGGCTACGAGCGCAACGATCAGGTCGATGGCAGCGAGCGCTACCAGCACGACGAGCCCGACGAAAAGGGCGGGAATCGACGCAATGGTTCGGGCAGACACGGACGGCATTAGACGACCTCTCGCTCGATCAGGGGCCCGGCTCAGAACTCGACGGAAACGGTGCCACGCGACTCGTCATCAGCTTCGAAGTACTCGCGTTCGGTGAAGCGCAGAGCGCCAGCGATCATCACAGCCGGGAAGGTCTCGATCGCAGTGTTGTACTTCAGCACCTGGTCGTTGTAGTGCTGCCGGGCGTAGGCGATACGGCCCTCGGTACCGGTGAGTTCTTCCTGCAACTCGAGGAAATTCTGGTTCGCCTTGAGCTCGGGGTAGGCCTCGCTGACTGCGAACAACTGACGCAAGGCACCGCTGAGGATGTTCTCGTTGGCGGCCGACTCCTGGGGCCCCGAAGCGGTGGTTGCTGCATTCCGGGCCTCGATGACCGCCTCGAGCGTCTCACGTTCGTGACCTGCATATCCCTTGACGGTCTCGACCAAGTTAGGAATCAGATCCCAACGGCGCTTCAGTTGCACATCAATCTGCGCCCATGCGTTCTCGATGCGGTTACGCAGCTTGACGAGGTTGTTGTAAAGGCTGATCACCCAGATGACCAACAACACCGCGATGGCGAGGAGAATCAAGAAGATGAGCATGTTGCGTTCGACCTCCCAATGGCGGCAGTTGCCGCCGCAGCCATCACTGTACCGAAGCAAAGCGCTCGGGAAGCCATGCGATCAGACAGCGGCATGCGAGATGAGTCGCTCATAGCGGGCCAGATACACATCGGCTAGCCGAGCCATTGAGAATTCCTCCGCCCGCTTGAGGCCCGATTCGATCAGCTGCTCCCGCCGAGCGGCATCGTTCAACACGAGCCGGATCGCATCGGCGAGCGACCGCGCATCGTTCGGCGGTACCAAGAGTGCGTCGCGGTCACGGCGAGCGACGTTGGCGTAACCCGGGATGTCTCCAGCCACCACCGCAGTGCCCGCCGCCATCGCCTCGAGAAGCACGATGCCGAACGACTCGCCGTGCAACGAGGGCGCACAGAACACGTCGGCCCCCTGGAGACGGGCGACCTTCTCGCTTTCGCTGATCGTGCCCAACCATTCAAGTCGGCTGTCACCTGCGTACCGCTGTTTGAGCTCGGCGGTCTCGTGGCCGTCCCCTGCAATCCACAACCGGGTATCGGGCGGGAGGTCGACCATGGCGTCGAGCAACACCCGCAGGCCCTTGCGGGGCTCGTGACGGCCGAGGAACAGGATCGTCGGACCAGTGGTCGGGTGCGACTGCCCGGCCGAGAAGCGGGCGAGTTCCACCCCATTGAACGTGAGGTCGTAGGTGCCACCGAGGGCCTCTTGGGCCATCTTGCGGGCGTCTTCTGAAACAGCCACTCGGTCGTCGAGGCGGCCAGCGAGAAACCGCACACCTCGCTGCATGAAGTCGTAGGCAAGGCTGCCGCCAGCTGCATGAAACGTCCCGATTATGGGCGCCGGTCGCAAAAGCAGGGCTGTGTGATTCGGCCCGGGAGAAAGCGGTTCGTGGATGTGGATCACATCGAAGTCTTCGTCACGCATCGCCCGAACGGTGCGAAGCTGGGCAGCCGGGTCGGGTGCGATCGGGGCGATCGAGCCGTTCGCCGCAGTCGGGAGGCTGTTGCCCAGCGGCGTGACGCCGGCATCCGGCGGCGGCCCATCACACGGAGCGAGCACACGCACGCGCTCGCCGTGCCGGCGAAGCGCGCGAGCAAGACCGAGGACCTGCATCTGGACCCCGCCGGGCACCGTGAGGCTGTACGGGCAGATGATGCCGATGCGCATCGGCTACGTCCCCTCGCCCAAACGTTGCAGATGCTCAGGGACCTCACGACCCAGCGCCACGTAATCGCTTGGCCAGTTGGGGTTCAACAGGTGCCACTGCTCGGGCGCCTGCCGGATCAACCTCTCAAAGTCGTCGGCGATCATCTGGGTGACGCGCTGCACGTCGTCGCGGAGCCGACCGGTTCGCTCGATCTCGAGTGGGCGGCCGCACTGACCGTGCCGTGCGTTGTCTCGCCAAAACACCGCAGACGGCATCAACGGCACACCCGTGCGAAGTGCCAGTGTTGCCGGGCCGGCCGGAAGGGTCGTCTTTTCTCCAAAAAAGGTCACAGGAACACCGTTTCCCTGCAGGTCACGGTCACACAACAAGCACACGAGGTGGCCCTGTTTGAGCGCAGCAAGGATCTGCTTGGAGGCGTCGGGACCGAGCGGGTGAATCTCCATTCCGAGCGATTCCCGCAAACCGACGAACCAGTCGAACAGTTCTGGAGGTTGCAGCGGTTCAACGATCGCCGTCACCTTCACATTGATGACGCGTGCGAGCCAGAACGCAGCCCACTCCCACGAACCAAGGTGCGGTAGGGCGAGGATTCCGCCGGTCTTTCCCGGTCCGCAGTGCTCCTCGATCGTGCCGACTCCGTCGTAGGAGAAGCCTCGATCGAGTTCTTCAATCCCAACTTCGGGCAGGCGGAAGCTCTCGACGTAATACCGGCCGTACCACTCAAAGGTCTCGGCAACCTTGCGTCGCTTCTCGGTCGAACCCAGCTTGCGTCCGTAGACCCGTTCGAGGTTGCGCCCGACGATCGTGCCGGCATCGCCCGCGATCATCCCCGCACCGAACCCACCCATTCGCGCAGCTGCCGTGGCGACGCCATCAGGGACACGACGGGCGAGAAAGGCACCCGCCTTGTACGCACCGACGCCCACCATCTCGATCAGCAGGATTCCAATGAATCGATCAGGTATGGCGAGCAGCCCTGCGGGCCTGCATGCGCTGTCGCCATTGCGGCTCGGAGGCTCGGGGGCGACGAGGAATGCGACGCTGACGGCTCGGCGGGAGGGGCACGTCGACCGACGCCTGCTTCCAGACCTTCACGAAGCGTTGAACAGCGGTAATCACCGTGAGCACCAGCATGACCCACAGGGTTGGGATCAGCAGCTCGGGGAACAGCAGGGCGAACGCGAGCACGATGACCCGCTCGGCCCGTTCCATGATGCCGCCTTTGGCATCCCAGCCAAGTGACTCGGCCTTGGCCCGCTGGTATGAGACGAACATGGCCAAGCCCATGATGGCGACGGGCAACATCATGATCCGGCCCGGCTCGGTACTGGCGAGATACCACGCAACACCTCCGAAGAGCATGCCGTCTGTCAACCGGTCGGAGACCGAGTCGAAGAACGCGCCGCGCTTGGAGCCGGTGCCTGCTGCGCGGGCAACTGCGCCGTCGAGGGCATCGGGGATGCCGGTAAGCAACAAGAACAGGAACCCGAAACGGAGATACCCCGCACCGATCGTGACGGCGGCAACGCAGCTCATGACAATGCCGATGATCGTGATGATGTTGGGTGTGATGCCCGTTTTGACAAGGCTTCGGCCGATGGGAACCAGACCTCGATCGACCTGTTCGCGCAGGTTGCCGTCGAACATGAGAGAACTCCCGGTTGGGGACCTGCCCATGCTAGCAGCCGACCTGTTGCCCCCCGACCGTGTGAGCCGCGCCGACGCCTGGGCACTCCTCACCCGAGACGACAGTTCAGGTGAGGTAGCCCGTCCAGTCTTCGGGATTCTTCTCGACGAACTGGTCGATGATCTCACCGTTTACGCCATCGACCATTACGAGGCCCCGGCTCTCGGGGACCGTCTCGTTGCTGTACAAGAGAATCCGCCAGGTCGGCCGGCTCCGCAGACCTCGCCATCCGAGTTGGGCGGACGCGTGGCCGGCCGGAAAACCGACCGCTTCAGCTGCTGCGCCGAGGGCGTGCTCTTCGTCGAACGCGAGATCCCAGGCTCCCTGCCAGTGGTAGAGACCGATAACGATCAGCACCACACCGGCGATGGCGACGCCGCGATTTACCAGAACCGCCTGCTCGCCGGCGGCCTGCCAAAGCACGAGACAGCCGAGCCCGATGAGTGTGTACAGCACGGCTGGGATCTTGCGGCGGCTGTTGTTCGGGAACAGGTACGGCGCAGTGACTTGGGACGGATCGAGGTCGGACGGCAGTTCGTCGCGGATTTCGCCTTCGTCGATCTGGCTCATGGTCTCAGACTAGGCAGGCCAGGCGTCACAGAGACGTCGCCAGGACTCTCCGATCGACTCGGGCAGCACCCGGGCGTTGGCAACGGTGGTCATGAAGTTCGTGTCACCACCCCAGCGTGGCAGGACATGCACGTGTAGGTGATCGGGCACACCGGCACCTGCGCCTTTCCCGAGGTTGAGCCCGACGTTGATGCCCTCTGGCGAGTACGCCACCTCGACAGCTCGCGTTGCAGCCCGCACACCCGCCCACAGTTCGGCGTACTCGGGGTCGGTGAGGTCCTCGAGTGAAGCCACACCGCGCTGCGGCAGCACCAACAGGTGCCCGTTCGTGTACGGAAACGCGTTGAGTAAGGCGAAACACGTCTCGCCCGTCCAGAGCACGTAGCGCTCCTCATCGGGAAGATCGGCTTGGAAGATCGCTTCGAAGAGGGTCAGGCCCTTGGGTCGACGGAAGAATTGCTCGTCCTCTAAACGATCGGCGCCTTCGATGTACGAAAGACGCCAGCCGGCCCAGAGCTGTTCGAGGCTCACGGCATCACCGCTTCTCGTTGACCTCGGCACGAAGCGCCTCAATGAACGAAGGCACGGTCACATCACGCTCGGGCGTGTCCTCGCCGCGCCGATTGACGCCGACCGTGCCGTTGCTGACATCGTCGTCACCGACCACGAGGACGTAGGGCAACTTCTCGACCTTGCCGTTGCGGACCCGCTTACCCAATGGTTCGACAGCCCCGACGGTGTCGGCTCGAAAACCGGCCTCGCGCAAGTCGGCTACCAGACCGTCGGCATAGTGCTGGTGGACGTCGGCAACCGGCAGCACGCGCACCTGGGTCGGTGCAAGCCAGGCCGGGAATGCTCCGGCGTAGTGCTCGATCAGCACACCGAAGAAGCGTTCGATCGAACCCATGAGCGCACGATGGATCATGACGGGCCGTTTGCGGCTGCCATCACTGGCCACGTATTCGAGATCGAAACGCTCCGGCAGATTGAAGTCGAGTTGGATCGTCGACAGCTGCCAGGACCGACCGATCGCGTCCTTCACATCGACGTCGATCTTGGGGCCGTAAAACGCCCCGCCCCCCTCGTCAACAACGTACTCGAGACCCTGGTTCTCGAGGGCAGCACGAAGGCCGTCGGTGGCTTCGTCCCACAGCGCGTCCTCGCCGACCGACTTCACCGGCGGCCGGGTCGAGAGCTTTGCCTGGAACTCATCGAAGCCAAACGCCCGAAGCACTGACAAAACGAAGCCGAGCAGCGACGCCAACTCACTCTGGATGGCTTCCTGAGTAGTGAAGATGTGGCTGTCGTCCTGGGTGAATCCTCGGCTGCGCATGAGGCCGTGGACCGCTCCCGACAACTCGTAGCGGTAGACCGCCCCCAGCTCGAACATCCGCAGCGGAAGCTCGCGATAGCTGCGTTGCCGCGACCGGAAGATCATGACGTGGAACGGGCAGTTCATCGGCTTCGGGTAGTAGGTCGCTCCGTCCATCTCCATGGGCGGATACATGCCATCGGCGTAAAAGTCGAGGTGACCCGATGTCTCCCAGAGGACCGACTTCGCAATGTGAGGCGACACGACGAAGTCGTAGCCGCCGAGTTCGTGACGATCGCGCGAGTAGTCCTCCATGATCTTGCGGATCAGGGCTCCCTTCGGATGCCAGACCGCCAGGCCCGGGCCGAGCTCGTCGGGCCAGCTGACAAGATCGAGCTCGGCGGCGAGGCGGCGATGATCGCGTTTCTCGGCTTCGGCGAGCATTTGGAGGTGGGTCTTGAGCGCCTTCTTGGAGTCCCAGGCGGTGCCGTAGATCCGCTGGAGCATCGGACGGGTGACGTCGCCCCGCCAGTAGGCGCCAGCCACCGATTGCAGCTTGAAGTGCGCCAGACGACCCGTTGACGGAACGTGCGGGCCGGTACACATGTCGCGAAACGCCCCCTCCTCGCCCACAATCCCGTTGCTGTAGTAACTGATCGCGTCGCCACCGCTGATCTCACCGGCGTCCTCACCGCTGGCAGCGCCGCTGACCACCCGCTCGATGATCTCGGCCTTGTACGGCTCGTGTGCGAAGAAGGCCGCAGCCTCTGACGCAGCGAGCTCGTGACGCACGAAGGCCTGATCGGCTTCGACAATCTCAGACATCCGAGCTTCGATTCGCTCGAGATCTTCACCACTGAGTGTCTTGCCTTCGGGGAGTTCGACGTCGTAGTAGAAGCCGAACTCGATCGGCGGGCCGATCGCCAGCTGCGCTCCCGGGTAGAGGTCGAGGATTGCCTGGGCCATCACATGCGCAGTCGAATGACGAATGGTGCGAAGGCCCCGCTCGCTCGAGGTGGTGACAATCTCGACAGTGGCACCGTCCGTGAGGGGGACGTTCAAGTCGACCTCGAGGCCGTCGACGACACCGATGACGGCATCGGATGCAAGGCGGGGTCCGATCGATTCGGCGAGGGTCAACGTCGTCGCTCCAGCCGGGAGCTCGCGGCAGGAACCATCGGGGAGCACTACGGAGATCACGTCTGACATGAGCACTCAGGCTACCGGCGCACCCATCGACCAGCGGCGGTTATTCGCTTGCGGTCAGAGCTGTACCCCGATGAGGGAAGCGGCCTGGTCGACGCCTTCACCCTGTGCAGCGGCACGGTCGATAGCGTCAATGGCCGTTGGCACATCGAGATCGTCGTCGAGCGCAGCGCGAACTGCGTCGAGGGCAGCATCGCCGGCGCCTGCCCAACGCCAACGAGTCAGCCGTTCCTCGGCTTCGACGAGCAGGGCGTCGGTCCAGTTCCAGGGACGTCGATAGCGATGGATCGAAAGCGCCAATCGGATCGCTGCGGGCTCGAACCGCTCTCGTAAGTCACGCACGAAGATCAGGTTCCCATCCGACTTGGACATCTTTCGACCGTCGAGATGAACCATCGACTGGTGGAGCCAATGGCGCACGAAGGTCGTTCCGGTGGCAGCCTCGCATTGCACGCGCACCGACTCGTGGTGGGGGTACAGCAGATCGATCCCTCCGCCATGAAGATCGATCGTGGGACCGAGTTCACGGAGCGCGATTGCCGAACACTCCACATGCCAGCCGGGGCGACCGGTACCCCATCGAGCACCCCACGACGGTTCACCGGGATCTGCCGGCCGCCACAGCACGAAGTCGAGCGGATTGCGCTTTCGTGGGTCGTCGGGTTCTTCGCCCCATGCGCCGAGGATCTCGTGCATCCGGTCGAGGCCAACGCCTGCGAGTGCACCGAAGTCGGCCGGGGTGCTGGTGTCGAAGAAGACGGTGCGGTCGACTTGGTAGGCCGCACCTCTGGTGAGCAGCGTGTCGATCAGTCCACGGATGTTCGAGATAGCTCCACTCGCTCGTGGTTCGGACCAGGGTTCGAGACAATTGAGCGCTGCCATGTCTTCGTCGAAGCGGGCCGTCTCCCCGAACGCCAAGTCGAGATAGTGGACACCACGCATGGCCGACGCCCGAAGCATGTCGTCGTCGACATCGGTGATGTTTCGGACATAGCGAACCTCGTGGCCGAGATCGATGAGCCGTCGCTGGACCACGTCGTAGGTGACGTAGGTGGCTGCGTGCCCGACATGGGTGGTGTCGTAGGGCGTGATGCCGCACACATACATCGTGACGGTTGGACCGGGCTCGAAGTCGACGACCTCACCCCGTCCGGTGTCGTAGAGCCGCATCATGCCGACCGTACCCGCCAGGCCGTAACGTGCAAGGACACGAATCGGTCGAACCAGCCGACCTTATTTGCAGGAGACAAAAAGGACCGTGGGTATTCTCGATGGCAAGAAGATCCTCATCACCGGTGTGCTCACCGACGCCAGTCTTGCGTTTGGCGTTGCGAAACTGGCGCAAGAGGAAGGGGCCGAGATCATCTTGACCGGAGCGGGTCGCGGCCTCCGTCTCACCCAGCGCACGGCACGCAAATTGCCCTCAGAGCCGCCGGTCTTCGAGTTCGATGTCACCAATCCTGATCACGTCCCTGCGCTCAACGAGGCCCTCGCCTCAAGGTGGGGCCGGGTCGACGGTGCCCTGCACGCCATCGGTTTCGCGCCGGAATCGTGCCTCGGGGAGGACTTCATGGGGGCACCGTGGGACGACGTGAAGGTGGCGATGGAGATATCGGCCTACTCGCTCAAGACACTGGCCGAGACCGTGGCGCCACTGATGACCGAGGGCGGTTCGATCGTCGGCCTCGACTTCGACGCAACGACTGCGTGGCCGGCCTACAACTGGATGGGTGTCGCCAAGGCTGCACTTGAGTCCTGCAACCGCTACCTCGCTCGTGACTTGGGCCCGCAGGGCATCCGCTGCAACCTGATCGCCGCCGGTCCCATCAAGACGATGGCGGCCAAGTCGATCCCCGGCTTCCAGGCGTTCGAGGACGTGTGGGACGACCGTGCGCCGCTTGGCTGGGACGTTGAGGACTCCTCCGCCGTGGCCCGCTCGACCGTTGCGCTGCTCTCGGACTGGTTCCCGTCGACGACTGGATCGATGATCCACGTCGACGGCGGCTTCCACGCAGTCGGGGTCTGACGCTGCTGCACCGATACCCGTCGACTTCGGTCGTGGGCGCCGGACCGCCCGGTTCGAGCCGAGTGAAATGGCGGTTGCGGGATCGTTGGTGACCGCAGAGGTCAAGCGTCGAGCGCGGCCGCCCGCGAGCCGCCGTCGGTTTCGTCGGTGATGTCGCCGACGAGCGCCTCGAGGACATCCTCGAGGGTCACCATGCCAAGGAGCTGCCCATCGCCGGTGCGGACGAGTGCCATGTGGCGACGGAGACGGCGCATCGATCGCATGAGGTCTCGCACCGACTGATCGGGGGTGACGATGAGCATCCGGCGCACCATCTCGAGCGGAACGGGATCGCCTCGCTCGCCAGCACCGAACCGAAGGAGGTCCTTGCTGTGCACGAACCCGACGACGTCGTCGGGGTTGGTTCCGGTGACAGGGATCCGGCTGTGGCCGACCCTTGCGACGAGGGCTTCGATGTCGGCCACCGATGTCGAGCGCGGCACGGTGACGAGGCGCCGGCGTGGCACCATGATGGATCCGGCGGTTCGGGCCCGGAAATCCAGCGCGCCTGCGAGAAGCTCATGTTCCTCGGCCTCAAGTTTGCCTTCCTCCACCGCACCCTCGATGACACGATGGAACTCGTTGACCGTGAGCGCCGTGTTGAGTTCGTCGGCCGGTTCCATCCCCAGCAGGCGCGTGATGCCGTTCGAGAGCCAGGTCAAGAACCAGACGACCGGTCGAAACACCGTCACGTAGGCGTTGTGGGCCGGCGCAAGAAGGCGGGCTGAGCGCTCCGGCATCGCGATGGCGATGTTCTTCGGAACCATCTCACCGATCACCATGTGGATCACGACCACGAAGGCGAACGAGAGCAGGAACGCCAAGGTGTGGGTCACGCCCGACGGCAGGTTGAAAGCTCCACCGATCGCACCATCGAGAAGGCGTTCGAGTGTCGGTTCGGCGAAATAACCGAGCCCCAGCGACGACATCGTGATGCCGAGCTGGGCACCGGCGAGCTGGGGTTGGAGATCCCGGATCGATTCGAGCGCAAGTGCCGCTCGCCTGTCGGTGCCGTCCTCCGCCATCGGCTCGAGCCGGGTCACCCGGCTTGCGAGCAGGGCAAACTCGACCGCAACAAAGAACGCGTTGGCGGCCAGCAGCCCAAGCGCTGCGAGCATGAACCAACCGGTCATTTCGGAGCCACCAGACGAACGGTGGCGACGCGCAGACGATCCATCGCAACGACCTCGAGGCGCCACCCATCGACCCTCAACATCTCACCGGGGACGGGGATGTGGCCCAAACGATCGAGCACTAAGCCCGCGAGTGTCTCGTACTCGCCCTCGGGCATTTCGAATCCGGTGGCAGCCTCGACCTCGTCGGGGTGCAACGAGCCTGGAACGACTGTCGAGCCGACCGCCTCGACCCGTGTGAGCAGCGTCGGCGGCGCGTCGTACTCGTCGTCGATCTCACCGACGATCTCTTCGAGCACGTCCTCGAGCGTGATAATGCCAGCAGTTCCGCCGTGCTCATCGACCACGACGGCGAGTTGCTGGCCGCCTTCTCGAAGATCGACGAGGAGTTCATCGAGGTCGCGGGACTCGGGTATCGCGACGACTGGCGCCATGAGATCGGTCACCGCAGTGTCCGCACGAGCGTCGACGGGTACAGCATGTACCGCCTTGACGTGGACCACGCCGAGGACGTCGTCGAGATCCTCACCGACGACTGGGAACCGGCTGTGACCGGTCGCTGCTGCGACTTCGACGAGGTCGCTCACGGTGGCGATCGAATCGATCGACACCACGCGAGTTCGCGGGATCATTGCGTCGTCAGCCGACTTGTCGGCGAGACGGATCGATCGGGTCAGGAGCTCGACCTCGCCTGCGTCGAGCGTGCCTTCCTCACCGCTCGAACGGATCAGGTGTTCGAGCTCACCGCGGTCGGGGATGGCCTCGAGTTCCTCTGCCGGCTCGACACCGACCTTCCGGGTGAGCCGATTGGCCATCTCATCGAGCAACGCAACGACTGGGCGGGCGAGCACCCCGTAGACGGCGGTCGGTCGGGCGAGGGCAAAGGACGTCTCGACCGGCTTCGTCGTGGCAATCGACTTGGGAACGAGCTCTCCGAACACCATCTGCACGATGGTGGCGACAACGAGCGCGATTGCGATCGACACGCCACCGGAAGAGTCGCCGAACGTGTCGCCGAGGTGCGGCTCGATGACCTGCGCGATCGCCGGTTCGGCCAGGGCTCCGAGCGCAAGTGACGTGATCGTGATGCCGAGCTGTGCCCCTGACAGGTGATACGAGAGCCGAGCAAGCAGTCGCTGCACCTGTGCAGCTCGAGCACTTCCCTGACTGGCACGATCGTCGACCCGCGCGCGATCGACAGCCACGAGCGCGAACTCGGCGGCAACGAAACCGGCGTTGGCGACCACGAGGCCGAGCGCGGCCAGGAGTCGTAAGGCGGTGTCGATCAGGAGCCTCCAACCGTTTCGTGCATGGCGCGAATCTACCCCTACGGTGATCAGATGACCGTCGATTCGCCGCCCGCGTCCGACACCGAGCAGCGCTATCCACGACCCACGGTCGGGGTCGACCCCGACAAGTCACTGTGGTGGTTGGGGCGGATCTGGCCGATCGTCATGGTGCAGAAACGGCCGTTCCTCGCCTCGATCGGCGCAGGAATGGTCGGCATTGCTGCGCAGGTCGCGGTCCCGGTCATGCTCGGGGCAGGCATTGACGCCCTCGCCGAGGGCGACTCCCCCACGCCGTACGTGATCACTCTTGCGATCCTGGCGGTGGTCCGGTTCGCGTTCGGCTTCATCTATCGCTTCGGGTTGTTCCGCTCAGCCCTCCGGATCGAGAACGACCTCCGCAACCTGATGTATGAACGTCTGACTGCGCTTTCGTTCGACTTCTGGGATCGAACACAGAGCGGCCAGGTGATCAGTCGGGCGAACACCGACATACGGTCGATCCAACTCCTTTTTGCGTTCGGCCCCCTCGTGGCCATGCAAGTCGTCATGTTCGTGTTTGCGGTCATCGTCATGGTCTTCATCGACATCCCGCTCACCCTCGTGGCGATCGCACCCCTGCCCTTCGTCTACTGGGTTGGCGTTCGACTCCGGAACAAGATCTTTCCGCTGCAATGGGTCGTCACCGCCCGACAGGCCGAGCTGGCCACGATCGTCGACGAGAACATCCAGGGCATTCGCGTGGTCAAGGCCTTCAATCAGGAGTCGACGCAGGTCCAGCACCTCGCTCGGAGCGCCCGTCGACTGCGCTGGGCGGGCACTGCGGTCGTCGACACTCGGGCGCGGCACGCACCCGGGATGGAATCCATCCCCCGGCTCGGGCTTGCGCTCGTGTTGTTCTACGGCGGCCTTCAGGCGATCGACGGCACCATCGCGATCGGGGACCTCGTCGCCTTCAGCACCTACGTGGTTTTGTTGTCGACCCCATTTCGCATGCTCGGCTTCATTCTCATCCAGTGGCAACGAGCTGGAGCCGCTGCGCTGCGAGTGTTCGACATCCTCGACGAGGAGCCATCGATCGTTTCACCGCCCGAAGCCACCGGGTTAGCCAAACCCGTCGGTCGGATCGAGTTTGACAACGTCCACTTCGCCTACCCGACGGGTGACGGAGAACGAGTCCTCGACGGCTTCACTGCCACCATCGAGCCCGGCGAGTCCGTTGCGATCGTCGGCGCTACCGGGAGCGGCAAGTCGACACTGGCCCGCCTGATCCCTCGCTTCTACGATGTTGGCGAGGGCGCTGTTCGAGTCGATGGCCACGACGTCCGAACCCTCGATCTCCACGACCTGCGATCCGCAGTCGCCACCGTCACCGACGATCCGTTCCTGTTTGCTACGAGCATCCACGACAACGTGACGTTCGCTCAACCCGACGCGCCCGAACACGACGTACGCGCTGCCCTCGATGACGCGGCGGCCGGCGAGTTCGTCGCTGAACTGGGCGACGGGGTCGAGACCGAAGTGGGCGAGCGGGGACTCACGCTTTCCGGTGGCCAGCGACAACGAATTGCGATCGCTCGGACACTTCTCGCAGATCCCTGCGTGCTCATCCTCGACGATGCCACCAGCGCCATTGACGTTGCGGTCGAGGAACGCATCCATCAGGCACTCGCGGCGCGCCGCTCCGACCGCACCACAATCCTGATCGCACACCGTCTGTCGACAATCGCCCTCGCCGACAGGGTGATTCTGCTCGCCGATGGCCGTGTTGCAGCCACGGGCACCCATGACGAACTCCTCGTCAGTAACCCCCGCTACGCAGCGATCCTGGCCGACGGCACTGCCGAATCGGCCGAGGGGAAAACCTGATGTTCTCCATGGGTGGCGGGGTGGGCGGGCCGATGGGTGGGCCGTCGTCGATGGCGTCGAACGCTGCGGCCGGTCTCCCTGCGGCGGACGTGCCGGGTGAGTTGCGGCGACGTGTCGAAGACGTCCTCGACCACGAGCCCGAACATGACGTCCCCAACGTCGGTTGGCGGGTCGACGATTGGGATCGCGACCCGTTCTCGCTCCTCCGGTTCCTCCGGCCTCACCGGTGGCGGCTGCTCGCCGCTATCTCGCTCGTCCTGATCGAGACCATCGCGTTGCAGCTGGGTCCGGTCCTGACCCAGATCGGTATCGACAACGGCGTCCGTCAAAACGATCGAGGTGTGGTTGTCACCGTTGCACTCGTCTATGTCGGCGCAGTCGTCGTAGCAGCCGGCCTCGGCTGGGCGCGGGTCTCGTTCACCGGCCGTCTGGGCGAGTCCCTGAACGAACAGTTGCGAATCCGCGTGTTCAGTCACATGCAGCGGCAGGGCCTTGACTGGTACACCGACGAGAAGGCCGGCGTGCTCCTCACCCGGATGACTTCCGACATCGAAGCGCTGTCGGTCCTCTTCCAAGAGGGCATCGTCAACCTTTTGGTTCAAATCTTCACCCTTGTCGTAATCACCGTGGCACTGTTCGTCTACGACCCTCTGCTCGCCGTCGTCACGCTGGTAGTGACGCTGCCTCCAACGCTTGCGCTGAGCCTGTGGTTCCGGAAGGTCTCATCGGTCGGATACCTGCGGGTCCGTGATCGCATCGCCGATCTCCTGTCCCACCTGCAAGAGTCGTTGGCCGGAATCCGAGTGATCGCAGCCCACAACCGCCGGGCCCGTAACCTCGTCGAACACCGCCGTGAGGTGGGCCGTCACCGCGATGCCCAGATTGCGACCAGCCGAGCCAACTCCACCTACGCCCCTGGTACCGAGATGATCGGTATCGGCACGCAGGCAACTCTGCTCGCAGTCGGTGGTGCGATGACGGCAAGCGGCCGGATCACCGTGGGTGAGATGGCGGCATTCCTCCTCTTTCTCGCCTCGTTCTTCGCCCCAATCCAGACGCTGGTGCAGCTGTACAACAGCTACCAGCAAGGTGGGGCGGCGATCGTGAAGCTCCGCGAACTGCTCAGCACAGAGCCGTCGATCGTCGAGAAACCTGACGCAGTAGATCTTCCACCCATCGAAGGCGCGCTCGAGCTCGACGAGGTGACCTTCTCGTACAACGCCGGTCGGCCGGTGCTCCATGGTGTGTCACTGGCGATCGCACCGGGAGAGACCGTTGCGTTTGTCGGCGAGACGGGATCGGGGAAGTCGACGATTGCGAAGCTGCTGACTCGTTTCTACGACCCCGACCGGGGCTCAGTCCGAATCGACGGGTACGACCTGCGCGACGTCTCGATCACGAGCCTCCGTCGTCAGCTCGGTGTGGTGCCCCAGGAGCCATTTCTTTTCGCCGGCGTCGTGCGCGACAACGTCGCGTTCGCCCGGCCCGACGCAACCGATGACGAGCTCCACGATGCCCTCGCTGCCGTCGGAATCGACGACGTCATCGACCGCCTCGGTGGACTCGACGCTGCTGTACATGAACGTGGCGCGTCGCTCTCGGCAGGTGAGCGACAGCTGCTGGCCCTGGCACGAGCGTTCGTCGCCCGCCCGCGGGTTCTGATCCTCGACGAGGCGACCAGCAACCTTGACCTGCACTCCGAGACCCGTATCGAGCGTGCCCTCGACGTGGTGCTCGAGGGCCGGACTGCCATCATCATCGCCCACCGCCTGGCCACAGCTCGACGCGCCGACCGCATCGCAGTCGTCGATGACGGCCGGATCGTCGAGCTCGGCACCCATGACGAGCTCGTCGACTTCGCAGGCCGTTACGCGACGCTCTACGAGATGTGGATCCACCACGGGGGCGCGGCGTGAACGGTGGATCGTGCTCGGGAACAACGGGTATGGCAAGACGACCCTGATCTGGCCGGACCGATGTGCGAAAGCTCCGCACCCGTGTGGGGTCTGCGAGCGCAGCAATGGCGAACGAACGTCGGCCCGGTTGACCGCGCACGAGGTCGTCGTCACCGTCCGCGACGGTGCGGTCGCTGCTTCGGGTGGGCTCGTTGATCACCCAGTGGGCTCAAGCGGTGAGCTGACGATCAGAACGACCCCCAACGTCACCTCAAGTCGCACCGGTTCCTCTACGACCGCGTTGGCGATCCCGCGCGCTTCGAATGCCGAGAGAACCTCACGATCCAGCGGGAACGCTACCCCACTGGTGGAGACCGTCGCCGGGCCGCCGACGGCGTGGATACCAAGATGGCTCCCGACCGGCAGTCGAAGGTCCTGCCCTCCTCGCACAACCCAGACCTGGTGATCCCCGATCGTTGCACTCACTCGCATGGGATCGAGACGAGGCGCAGCGAGAACGACGAGGTTGGCAAACTGGTGGTCGAGACGCCCTCCGTCGCGGGCGACGACATGGGCGTCGGTCACACCCAATCGCTTGGCGGCCGCCAGGGCGAGTTCGAGGTCGCTCTCGTCCTTCATGACCGGGTGACGCTCGATGAGCGCGCCACCTTTCTCGGCTGCAGCGAGAAGGTTCAGGTCGACGGAGTCCATGTCACCGACAACACAGTCGGGGGTCCATCCCCTGCCCATCACCGCGTGGAGGCCGCTGTCCGCAGCCACGACGATGGCAGGACGTTCGGTGATGTCTGCCAGGCCTAGGGCATCGCAAGACGCCACGACAAGCCCCGAACGTTCGGCGTTTTCCATCGCTCGGGACTGTAGGCGGCAATGAGGAGATCGTGGTCGACGACCGGCGACCAGCCTTCACCGGCGGCGAACGCGTCTACAGATACCTGGAAGGGTCCACGGCAACGCCGTCGACGCGGATTTCGAAGTGCAGATGTGAGCCGGTCGACCAGCCAGTGTTGCCAACCCAACCGATCAGATCTCCACCCGACACCTCCTCGCCAGCCGTGACGTTCATTTCGCTCATGTGGGCATAGAGCGTGGTGAAACCTCCACCGTGGGAGACGACGACGGTGTTGCCGTAGCCGGTTCGCCAATCCGACGACAAGACGACGCCGCCGGCCGCAGCCACGATCGGATCACCCGAACTCCCATTGAAGTCGATGCCGTAGTGGTTGCGGACCGTGCCAAAGATCGGATGAACCCGTTCGCCGAACGGGCTCGTGATCGTGCCGGTGACCGGCCGGTGAGTTACGGAGAACTCGCCATCGGGGCCTGCCTCGTCATCGACGTTGTCGTTGGCCTGCTCTTCCGCCTCGGCTGCCTTACGAGCGGCTTCTTCTGCGAGGCGGCGGGCCTCGGCTTCCTGTCGGGCCTGTTCTTCTGCGAGACGACGGGCTTGCTCTTCCAGGCGACGGATCTCTTCGGCGATCTCGCGATCAGCGGCTTCGATCTCGTCGCTGATCGACTGCCATTCGGCAACCCGTCCCTGCACCTCGGCGCGAAGTCGCTCGGCTTCTTCCCGCGTGGCTTCGAGCTCGGCGAGGCGGTCGTTCAGCTCTCGGCGTTCGGCCTCGGCCTCGGCGAGGGCCAGGTCGGCATCGGCCTCGGCCGCCTCTTGCTCGGCGATTGCAGACCGAAGCTGATCGACGAGCTCGTACTCGTCACCGACGATCTGTTCGAGGAGCGAACGACGGATGCTGGACTCGAGCAGGTCAGCGGTGTCGAGTTCATCGCGAGCGGCGGCCTCGCTCCCGATGAACGCATCGACGGCTCGTTCGCGCAGACGGACGCGAATGCTTGCGATCTGGTCGTCGAGTTGCTCAGCCCGCTCGACAGCGGCCTGAGCTTCGTCCTCCGCAGCCCGGATGGCGACGGTCGCAGCCCGGACCTTGGACTCCTGCGACTCGATATGGCGATCGATCGCAGCAAGCGCCTCGACGAGTTCTGCGTCCTCTGCTGCGAGAGAGTCGATCGCGGCAGCAGCCTCGGCTGCGTCTCGCTTGGATTCCTCGCGGATTCCGCGGAGATCGTCGACCGAGTCCTGGGCGACCGCCACCGGGACGAGCGCAACGCCGACCAGAAGGGCAATCGCCGCGCCGGTCAAACGGAGCAAGCGGGAGGAAACATGCACAGCCGTCAAATTGTAACCGAAATGCAATAGTTCTCACAGTCGGACCTGTGTGCGAACATCTTGAGCGATGCCCCTGGACCAGTACGAGCGCCGACCGTTCACGCACAACGGCACCACGCACGACGTCTTTCACCACGGCACGGGTCCCTGTGTACTCGTCGCACCGGAGATCCCCGGAATCACTCCGACCGTCGCTACGTTCTCTGACCACCTCATCGCGGCGGGCATGTCGGTAGCAGTCGCCTCGTTGTTCGGCACACCCGGCATGCCTTCGACGCCCAGACGGGCGATCCGGGTCATTGCCAAAGCGTGTGTGAGCCGCGAGTTCCACGTGCTGGCAACACGGGACTCCTCCCCCGTCACCGACTGGCTACGCGCACTGGCCCGCCATCTCCACGCTCGCCATGGCGGTCCTGGGGTCGGTTTCGTCGGGATGTGCTTCACCGGCGGGTTCGGTCTCGCAATGCTCCTCGACGACACCGTGATTGCACCCGTCCTCAGCCAGCCGTCACTTCCCTTCGGCATCGGCAGTTCCCGCAGGTGTTCATCGGGACTCAACGAAACCGAGCTTGCAGTCGTCGCCGAGAAAGTCCAGGCGGGGTGTCCCGTCCTCGGATTCCGCTACAACCAGGACCCGCTCGTACCTGCCGAGCGGTTCGAGACCCTGCGCGCCGTTCTCGGCCCGAACTTCATCGGCGAAGACATACCGGCAGAATCGAAGCAGCAACACAGTGTGCTCACCGAGCACCTCTCCCCCGAAGCCCTGGCCTCCACCATTGCATTCCTGGCCCAACGTCTGGAGGCGGTGCCGGACTAGGCGCCGAGGAGAAGAAACAGGCCAAGCACGGTGTACAGAACCATCACGGCGAGCATCGGGTACTGCGAGCGCACGGCGAGTGCATGGTTCCAGCGGCTGATTGCCACATCGTGGGCAGCGGCGACGGCGAAGACGTGGCCGATCGCAATGCCGAGGGTTTGCACCCAGGCGATCACAGCAGGCGATACCAACGTCCAGTCGATGGTGTAGTCAGCAGTTCCGAACAGGTCCCATCCTCGACCGAACGGATCGCTGATGCGGATGAACATTCGTTGGCCGTCGAGCACCAACAGGCTGAAGTAATGGGCGACGGCGTACGCCGCAGCGATCGGCACGAGCGTCGGCCCGAACACGCGGCTGAGCACTGCCGGTTCCTCCTCGGTGATCGCCGCCATCGCCGAGATCGCAATCGAATACACCATGCCGACTAGGCCGACCACCACCACCAGGCCGAGTGTGCTGGTGAGTGTCCGCGACCAGCCGACCCGGTCGCCGCCGATGTCGAGCCACAGTGACGACCGTGTGAACCCGTCGAAGGTGGTCGAGCCGAGCACCACGAGCACGAACGGGACGGTGCCAGCAACGTCGGGCAGCCGACTCAACCCCGACAGGGGGACGCGACGGCGAAGCTGCCCCGCATCGTCTCGGAACAAAGGCGCCATGGCGGCCAGCGTTGCGAACAACACGGCGAAGCCATCCGCAGTGCGGACCCACCCGCGGCCCTTCACCACAGCACCCCCGAGCATCGCAAGGGAGTAGACGGTGAGGAACCACGCAATGGCTCGAGGGCTATCGGTGCTGTGGTAGGCCAACTCGAACCAGAGGTAGGCGAAGATCGCCGCAACGGCGGGCCAGAGCGTCGGTTTGCGCTCTGCATCGATCGACGCCAGTTCCTCGCCACGCAGCTTCGCCCACACCCAGGCCGCTGAGTCAGCGATCGTCGGGTACGGGTTGAAGGCCCTCCAGACGTCACCGACCAGGAAGGCAACCATCTGCAGACCAACCCAGAACCAGATGAGCAACGCATCACCTGCGATGTTCACGGCGCCATTGGGGTTGCCCAACCAGCCTGCGTAGATCACGACACCGAAGACAACGACGCCGGCGAGTTTTGCAGCGACCTCGAGGATCCGGATGCCCGGCTGGCGAAGATCGATGAGCACCCGCCCACTCGCGGCAGCCTGGAGACGGGGCTGCGACCAGAAGACGCCGAGAGCGACGAACGAAGACGCGACCGAGAATCCGGCCGCCCACGCCAACTGCCACGCAGGAAGCGGGAGATCGGTGCGGCCGCCGATGCCGTGCGCAGCTGCAGGCGCCCCACCCATGAGCCCGAAGACGGCGAGTACGAGCGCCACTGCGAGAAGCGCTCGTCGACTCATGACACCGTGAGTTCGATCAGGACTCGACCCGACGATTCGAGTTCGATTTCGAAGCGTCCCGGAATCAACGCCTCGAACTGCAAGACGCCCTCACCGCCAGGGTCGAGGTGCAGGTCGTAGCCGTGGACATGGATCTGCTCGTCGAATGCACCGACGACCCGAACCACGACGGTGTCGCCGAGAGAGACCACCTCGCGGCGAACGCCACCGGCGAGCCCGCCTCCCTCGAACTCAAGGGAGATGATCGTCTCGCCTGCGTTCGATGAGTCGCGAGATCGTTCGTCGGCACTCATCGACCCGTCGTCGCCGCAGGACACTGCGACTCCGCACAGTATGAGGAGCGCAGCCAGAAGTGCTGTTGTGCGTGTGATCATGAAGGTTCTCCGTGGTTCGTTCGTGGTGAACGTTTCAGGGGTCAGAGAGCACGATCCGGGGGACCACGACGACCGGTCGGCTGGGAACAGTCGTCGCCATAACGAACGGAATCGTAACGATCCCGAGGATCGCCAACCCCGAAGGCCGCGACGCCATCCGGAGGTTTCGCGCCATCGTTCCGACGCTACTGGCTGCATTACTGCAAGGCGGAATCGAACGCCCTATCCCAGCTCTTGTTGGACGGCGACGGCAGGAACCGGACGAAGCGGCGCAATCGCAGTACGAGCAGCGACCTCTTCATGAAACATGCGACAAAGCGTTGGCGCAACGACGTTGTCGGGCGTGTGCAGGAAGACGATTGGTCGGCGCCCGTCACGGATCCACCGGACCACCCGGTCGACCCACGGTGCCCAGTACGTCGGGTTCGTTTCTGGTGCGGTCCGGCCAATAAAACGCACGATCGGCTGTCCGGCGGTCGCTACTGCCCGAACCGGCAAACGTGGCTTCTTCTCCCATGCATCGATCTCCTCGGCGGTTTCCCGGGGTCCATCGAAGACCGGTCGGCTGTCGAATAGCACTCGGTTGACCCGATGGTCGTGGAGCAGGTCGTTCAAGGGGCGCTCTGCGGCACCACCGGCATGGAAGGCTGGATGACGAACCTCGACCGCCCAGTCGAAACCACGAGGCAATGCGTCGAGGAACGACGCAAGGATCGCCAGGTCGTCGGGACCGAAGGTGGCAGGAAGCTGGACCATGAACGGACCGAGCCGCGCCCCGAGAGGCTCCATGCGCTCGAGAAAAGCTCGAAGCAGTTCCTTCGTGTCCCGCAATCGCCGGTCGTGGGTGATCTCGCGCGGCAGTTTGAACGCAAAACGAAAGTCTTCCGACGTCGCTGCACGCCACCGTGCGACCACCGCTGCCTCTGGGGCGGCGTAGAACGTGGTGTTGCCCTCGACCGCGTTGCACACCTGGGAATAGGCCTCGAGCTCCCGTCCCACCGGCGTGTCGGAGGGCAGGTAACGACCGACCCAGGCCCGATTCGCCCACATCGGACAGCCGACGCCGAGAACCGAGATACTCACGATCCGGGGTCGGCCTCCGCCGCGAGCTCCTCGGCACGAGCGAACACGGCCCGGAGGTCTTCGAGCCCACCCGGAAGTTCGATCGGCGGGTCAGGCAGCCGGGTTGCACCACGCTCCGCAAGGAGCCGATCAATCGAATCCTCATCGTCGCTCCACGAACGCGGATCGCCCATCATCACTTCGTACAGCTCGGCTCCTTCGGTGCCGGCGACGATCGGACCAAACGAGGCGCCGAGCGGGAGTTCGACATGACCTCCAGCTCCCAGGTCTTGATCACCAACGATCACGTGGCCCGACAAGACCACGACGGTATGTGGGCTGTAATGCCCGTGATGTCGAACGATCATGCCCGGGTCGTAGCGGGCAAACAGCGCGAGATAGAGGGGCTCGACCGAAAAGGCCACCCACTTCTCCCAAACGTGCGACTCCGAACCGTCCGCATTCTTCTGGCTACGAACCTTGACGTACGGACAGTCGGGATCGTCGTCGGCGATAGTCGAGAAGATGGGCTCGAGACCAGGAACTCGGGGTGTGCTCATCGACCGGAGTCTCTCATGCCAACGGCAGCGGTCTGAACTTGCCGGGTCCGCGAAGATTCCCCTCTGCGCGCGCCTACCGAATAACTTCATGGCATGACGAATGTCCCTGTGCACCTTGATGACTACCTCGTGCAAAACGATGCCTATGCCTCTCGGAGCTTTCCCTTCGACGAATGGGAGTGGCTCCGGGCGAACGACCCGGTCCACTGGACCGATGCGGCCGGCGTTGAGAAGTTTTGGGCGATCACCCGGCACCGCCACATCACCGAGATATCAGCGCGCCCCGATGTCTTCTCCAGCGAGAAAGGAAACATCCTCCTCTTTCCCGAGGGCCAAGAGGACGGCAACGACGATCCTGACAACGCCTTCAACCAGATGCGCGTGATCATCATGATGGATCCGCCCGACCACCGCGAATTCCGAAAGGTTGCGAGCGGTTTCTTCACCCCTCGTGGAATCACCCGACTCGATGAGATCGTCACCGAGACCGCCCGGCTCACGATGGACCGGCTCGCCGAACACGGAGACCAGCCGGTCGACTTCGTCGAAATGGTTGCCCAGCGTCACCCTCTGCGGGTGCTCTGCACAATCCTCGGTGTACCAGAGGAGGAAGAAGACCATCTCCTCCAACTCACCTCACAGCTGTTCGCCTTCGATGACCCCGACGTCGGTCGGCCCGGCGAAGACCGCGAAGCTGCATCGGCCGCTCTGGCGATGGAGTTCTTCACGATGTTCAACACGATCATCGAAGACCGTCGCGCCAATCCGCGTGACGACCTCGCCACCCTGCTGGCAACCGCCACCCTCGAGAACGGTGAACCGATGGGCCTGATCGAGACCCTCGGCTACTACCTGATCGTGTTCAACGCCGGCCATGACACGACGCGCCACTCGATCTCGGGTGCGATGGGCGCCTTTCTCGACTTTCCTGATGAGTTTGCTCGACTCAAGGCCGATCGCTCTCTCATGAAGACCGCCGTCGAAGAGGTGGTTCGTTACACCGCTCCGGTGAACTACATGAAGCGCACGGCTCTCAGCGACTACGAGTTGGGCGGCGTGACGATCGCAGAAGGTGATCGGCTTTGCATGTTCTACGGCGCGGCAAACCGCGACGAGGAGGTGTTCGACGATCCGAACCGGTTCGACGTCGGCCGGAACCCCAACCGGCACCTCGGCTTCGGTTGGGCTGAGCACTACTGCCTCGGTGCCCACCTCGCGAAGGCGAGCATCGCCGCCCTGCTCGAGCAGATGGTCGACCGTATCGACTCCATCGAGCCAGCAGGTGAGCGCGACTTTGTCGCTGCGAGCTTCGTGCACGGCTTCAAACATCTCCCCGTGAAGGTGAACTGGGCATGATCGACGACTTCGCCGGCAAGATCGCGGTCGTGACCGGCGGTGGCACGGGGATGGGGCGTGAACTCGTCCGACAACTCGCGATCGCAGGCGCCGACGTCGCCTTCTGCGACATCGCTCCCGACACGATGGCCGAGACAGCAGCAATCGTCGCTGATCAGGCCCCCAATTCCCGGGTCCTCACCCATCGGGTCAACGTCGCGGTCGAAGCCGACCTCGAGGATTTTCGCGACGCGATCGTGCATGGCTTTGGCAGCGACCACATCCACGGCCTGTTCAACAACGCCGGCGTGGCAGGCGGCGGTTCGATGTTCACGGTTCCCCGAGACGAATGGGAGAACGTCTTCAGTGTCGACTGGGGTGGCGTCTATCTCGGGTGCCGGGTATTTCTGCCGCTGCTGACGGCAGCCCCCGCCGGCGTCGTGGTCAACACGAGTTCGGTCAACGGCTTCTACGCCAGCGTCGGCCCTGACCGACCCCACACTGCCTACTCCGCTGCGAAATTCGCGGTAAAGGGCTTCACCGAGGCGCTCCAAGAGGATTTCAAGGTCAACGCCCCTCACCTCAGTGCGCACGTCGTGATGCCCGGTCATATCGGGACCAAGATCGTGGCCAACACGATGCGCCATGCACTGCACGAACCCGACGCCGAACTGGCCGAACTGCTCATCGCCACCGCCGAGATGTTCGAGACCCATGCACCGATGACTGCAGAGGAAGCCGCCCGAGTGATTCTCCAGGCCGTGACCGATGGCGAGTGGCGCATCCTGGTCGGCGACGACGCGATCGCGCTTGACGAGGCGGTCCGAGCCGATCCCGAAGGTGCCTACCGAGGCGAATTCTTCACCCTGCTCGGCAATCAGCAGACCGCTTCACAAGCGCAACGCGAAGGCAGCGAGTAGAAAAAGATCCGATCACCGACCGAGGAGCGAATACATGCCTGCCGACTACAGCAAAATCCTGCTCGACGAATCCGAGATGCCCACCCAGTGGTACAACGTCATCCCGGACCTCCCGAGCCCACCACCGCCACCTCTTCACCCTGGGACCCACGAGCCAATCGGACCCGACGATCTGGCACCGCTGTTCCCGATGGCGCTCATCATGCAGGAAGTCTCCACCGACTCCTACATCGACATCCCTGGTGGCGTCCTTGACGTCTACAAGCTGTGGCGTCCGAGCCCGCTGTTTCGAGCCCGTCGACTCGAGCAGCTTCTCGATACGCCAGCACGCATCTATTACAAGTACGAGGGGGTGAGCCCTGCGGGCTCGCACAAGCCCAACACCTCGGTGCCCCAGGCCTTCTACAACCATCAAGAGGGCATCACAAAGCTCACCACCGAGACCGGTGCCGGACAGTGGGGCAGTTCACTGGCGTTTGCCACCGCTCAGTACGGCATTGAGTGCGAGATCTGGCAGGTTGCGGCTTCGTACCGGGCCAAGCCCTATCGCAAGACGATGATGGAGATCTGGGGCGCGACACTGCACTCGTCACCGAGCGAGGTCACCGAGTACGGGCGCTCGCTTCTGGCCGAGAATCCCGATCACAACGGAAGTCTCGGCATCGCGATCTCCGAAGCCGTCTCGATGGCGGTGGAAGACCCGAACACCCGCTACGCCCTGGGTTCGGTCCTTAATCACGTCCTGCTCCACCAGACCATCATCGGTGAGGAGGCTCTGCTGCAGTTGGCCAAGGTAGGCGAACAACCCGACGTACTTGTCGGCTGCACGGGTGGCGGTTCGAACTTTGGTGGCCTCAGTTTCCCGTTCCTCCGCGAAAAACTCGCTGGCAACATGAACCCCACCATTCGCTGCGTCGAACCCGCTGCCTGCCCGTCACTCAGCAAGGGCGAATACCGCTACGACTTCGGTGACACGGCAGGGATGACTCCACTGGTCAAGATGCACACTCTCGGTCATCAGTTCATCCCCGATCCGATCCACGCAGGCGGCTTGCGCTATCACGGCATGTCGCCATTGGTTTCGCACCTCTACGAAACGGGGTTGGTCGAAGCCGAGGCGATCGGCCAGACCGAGTGCTTCACAGGAGCGCTGCAGTTCGCCCGCACCGAAGGCATCGTCCCGGCACCCGAGCCCACCCATGCAATCGCCGCCGCCATCCGCGAGGCCAACCGGTGCAAGGAGTCGGGCGAGGAGAAGGTGATCCTCACCGCATTGTGTGGCCACGGGCATCTTGATCTTGCGGCATATGAGCAGTTCCTCTCCGGCGAGATGGTCGACTACGACCTCAGCGACGACGCCATCGCCGAGGCTATGGCACAGGTCCCGGTCATCGCAGAGGGGTAACCCTTCATCATGTGGTGGTCACCGCATCGGTGCGGTGGCCACCATCCGTATTCCTATCGATGACCTGGTTCTCTGCTCGCACCGTTGCTTGGTCTCACGTACCGGTATCGCCCGAACCGATCTGGCGGGTCTTGACCGACCCCTCCACCTTGGCTGCGCTCACTCCCCTGGTGCGCTCGATCGAACCCGATGGCGAGCACTGGCGCTGGACCCTGCACGGAATTGACGGGCTCGGCATCCGGGCCCAGACAGCCTTCACCGAGCAGATGGACTTCATCGACGGTCGCCGAATCGCCTTCACGCCGGCGCCACCGCCCGGCGCCGCAGAACGCGCAGCCATCGACGGGGTCTACACGCTCGAGGCGACGACCGACGGAGGCTGTAGGGTCGCCATAGATCTCACTGCACGAGTCGACTTGCCGCTCCCGGGTCTGGCTCGCCGATCCGTCGAGGCGCTCATGGGGGCGACGATGCGATCAACAGGAGACCGCTTCGCAACAAATCTGTATGAACACCTCGGTCTCGATCCAGCCGATGCCAAGGTGGAGCGAGGGGATACCGCACGATGAAAGAAGCGGAGAGCGCATGAAGAAGGTATGGACCCGCCGAACCATTGGGGCGCTGCCTCAGGACGTCTGGCGCGCGCTGACCGACCTCAGAGATTGGCCAGCGTGGGGCCCTTCGGTTCGCTCCGCCGAGATCGACGGCACCGAACTCGGGCTCGGGGTGACGGGCACGATCAAAACGATCGGCGGTGTTCAGCTCCCGTTCGAGATTACGTCATTCGAGCCCGGTCACCGGTGGGAGTGGCGAGTCGCCGGGCTTCCCGCCACCGATCACGTGGTAGCCGATCTCGGTAACGGCTCGTGCGACGTCTCATTCGGCGTCCCGCTGATCGCAGCGCCGTACCTGACGGTATGTCGGGTCGCGCTCCGGCGGATCGAAACGCTGACCTCGCAACGGACGGGGGTGGCAACGTGAGAGTGGCCGTTCTCGGATCAACCGGGTACGTCGGAGGCCGTCTCGTCCCCAAGCTTCTCGATGCGGGACACGAGGTCCGATGCCTTGTCCGTACCCCCGAGAAGCTCGCTTCCGTCGAGTGGCGTTCCGAAGTCGACGTAGTGCAGGCCGACGTGCTCGACGAAGCATCGATGGTCGCAGCCCTCGACGGCATCGAGGCCGTGTTCTACCTGGTGCATGCGATGGGTCTCTCCGGAGACTTCGAGCGAACCGACCGAATCGGTGCCGAGAACACCTGTGCAGCCGCCGCGGCGACCGGCGTCGGGCGCATCGTGTACCTCGGCGGATTAGGTGAAGACGATCCGACCAAGTTGTCAGACCACCTCGCAAGTCGTCACGAGGTCGGCGAGATCCTTGCAGCGGGGCCAGTACCGGTGACCGAGCTGCGAGCCGCCGTGATCATAGGCTCCGGCAGCGCATCGTTCGAGATGCTCCGCCATCTCGCCGAGGTCTTGCCTGCGATGATCTGCCCGCGTTGGGTCACGACCACGAAGTGCCAACCGATCGCAATCGCAGACGTCCTCCACCACCTTGCAGCGGTCCTCGAACTCGAGGACGAGGGAGATCGGATCTTCGAAATCGGTGGCCCTGACGTCTTGACCTATCGCGAGATGATGCATCGCTATGCCAGGATCGCTGGCCTTCGTCGCCGGCTAATTGCACCGGTGCCGGTTCTTACCCCGAGGCTGTCGTCGCATTGGGTCAACCTCGTCACCCCCCTCCCCTACGGCCTCGCCCGACCACTCGTCGACAGCCTGATCAACGACGTCGTCGTCGATGCGGCGCGTGACATCGGGGCTGTCGTGGACCACGAGCCGCTCACGATCGACCAGGCGATCGAGCGGGCGCTCGCAGTCGTCGGCGACCTTGAGATCAAGACGAGTTGGATGGACAGCGCGCGGGAGCGAACGCCTGCTCAGCCGATGCCACAGGACCCGGATTGGGCTGGCGGGACGATCTACCAGAACCTCCAGATCGTGCAGAGTACGGTCAGCCCCGAGGCTGTCTTTGCAGCGGTGTCGGGTGTTGGGGGTGAGCGGGGTTGGTACGTCGCAAACATCCTCTGGACGTGGAGAGGCTGGATTGACAAGCTCGCCGGTGGCGTGGGCATGCGGCGAGGCCGGCGCCACCCCGACGAGCTTCGTGTTGGCGACGCGCTCGACTTCTTCCGAGTTGAGGCATACGAGCCTCCATCGCTGTTGCGTCTGCGGGCCGAGATGCTCGTTCCCGGTGACGCGTGGCTCGAGTGGCGGGTCGTCGAGAACCCAAACGGGGGCTGCGAGTTGCGCCAGCTCGCTCGTTTCCACCCTCGAGGCGTCGCAGGACGCTTGTACTGGTGGGTCCTGCTCCCCCCTCACAAGGTGATCTGGAGACGCCTCGCCGAACGCCTCGCAGCCGCTGGCGGTCACCAGGCGCCACATCCCGACCGAGCGCGGTAGCCCAACCAACCGGCGAGAGGTCACCGCCATGCCCAGATACGTCGTCACCGTAGCGTCGCCCCTACCTCCCAACGACGCGTTCGCCTACATCGCAGACCTCGCCAACTTCGAGCAATGGGACCCCGGCGTTGCGAGCGCCCGCCAGGTCGAGGGCGACAAACCCGGTCTGGGCGCCGAATACGACATCGACGTTCGCAACGCCGTCGGTGTGCTCACGCTGCGCTACCGACTTACTGCGTTCGACGCGCCCCGCCGGTTGGTGGCGGAGGCCCACTCGATGGCTTTCACCTCGGTAGACACCATCACCGTCGAAGCGAACGAGAACGGCTCGACCGTCACCTATGACGCTCGGCTGACCCTCAACGGGATCCTCGGACTCGCTCATCCGCTCCTCGGGCTTGCCTTCCGGGTGATCGGCAACCGAGCCGCGTCCGGACTGATCAAGGCCCTCGACGGTCAGAAGGTTCTGTGATGGACACACGACGGATCATCGACAAGGCCATCGAGATACCGGTGGTCACCAGCTTCAGTCGCTTCGGCTTCGAAACCCGCCGGCGGCTTGCCAAGTGGGAGCCGCTCGACGGCTACGACCTCCGCGGCCGGGTGATCACACTGACCGGAGCGACGTCGGGCCTGGGCAGAGCAGCGGCCGAGCAGCTGGCCCGGTGCGGAGCCACCCTCGTCCTTGTGGGACGCAATCCCGAGCGAAACGCGGAAACGGCAGCCGCCATTACATCGGCCACCGGAAACGACGGGGTTTCACATTGGGCAGCCGACATGGGTGACCTCGACCAGGTTCGTTCCCTCGCCGACCACATCCTCGGCGCCCACGATCGACTCGACGTCCTGATTCACAATGCTGGCGCGCTGACCGCCAGCCGCGAGGTGGCCTCCGACGGCACCGAGGCGACCGTCGCCAGTCAGGTCGTCGGACCTTTCCTCTTAACCAACCTGCTGCTTGACCGCCTTGAGGCCTCTGCGCCGTCGCGCGTGCTGACGATGTCGTCGGGTGGGATGTATGCCGCGCCCTTGCAGGTCGACGGACTCCAGATGAACGAGGACTCGTACCGCGGGACGGACCAGTACGCGAGGGCCAAGCGGGCCCAGGTCATTCTCAACGAAATGTGGGCTCACCGAGTCGGCGAACGCGGCATCCGTTTCCACTCGATGCACCCCGGGTGGGCATCGACGCCGGGGGTGGATGCAGCGTTACCACGATTCGCGGCCGTGATGGGTCCCGTCCTTCGAACCGCAATGCAAGGTGCCGACACACTCGTCTGGCTCGCTGCCGACGACGGCGAACCGCTCGGCACCAACGGAGGATTCTGGCTCGATCGGCGCCGTCGGCCGATCCACCGCCTCCCAGGGACCCGCCGATCCGATACGCCCGACCGACGGGCTCGGTTGTGGAGCCTGATCGCCACCCTGGCTTCTTGTCAGGACCCCTGGACCGGTTCGGACTGATCGATCCACTCGCGCAACGAATCGAAGTCGTTGAACGCAGGAAGATCCGAGTTCTCATCGATGACGTTCTGCGGAGCATGGAAGAGCGCACCGGCATGGGCGGCGCGAATCATCGAGAGATCGTTGTAGGAATCACCGGCAGCGACGACCTGGAAGTTGAGCGACCGGAAGGCTTCGACCGAGCGCCGTTTGTGATCGTCGATCCGCAGCACATAGTCGACGATGTGATCGTCGCGGACCTCGAGTTGATGGCACAGGATCGCCGGATGTCCGAGCTGCTGCATAAGCGGCGACGCAAACTGCTCGAACGTGTCACTCAAGAGCACCACCTGATAGGCGTCACGGAGCCCGTCGAGGAAGTCCTTCGCTCCCTCGAGCGGGCTCATGCCGGCGAGCACCTCACGAAGATCAGCCATACCGACTCCCTCGCGTTCGAGGATCTCAAGCCGAGACGCCATGAGCTTGTCGTAGTCGGGTTCGTCGCGGGTCGTGCGGCGAAGATCGTCGATACCGGTTCGAATGGCGAGATTGATCCACACCTCGGGAATGAGAACTCCCTCAACGTCGAGGGTCACAAGTTTCTGCGGCCGCATGGGCGGAGATGGTAGCTGTAGGGCATGCGGTCGCCTTCCGAACGTCCAAGAACCGGTGTCAGCACCGAAGCCGAGCTCTGGCTCCGCGCGAATCCACCTGCCGGCCGAATCACCATCGACGATCAGAACGCCGAACTGGTCCGCGCCGCAGTGCGTGAAGGGTGGGAACCGTCGATGGCCGCAGCACGGGCCGAGTTCGCTGTCCGCGAAAACGTGCTCGAGATCAACGGCGTCGAATGTCTCGAGGTCACGCCCGCCTCCGGTGTCATCGGCCGCGGCACCGTTCTGTACTTCTTTGGTGGCGGACACACCGTCGGATCACCCGAGGAGGACATCGTCATCAGTGCACCGCTAGCAGCGCTGGCCGGTGTGCGAGTCATCGCGCCCCGATACCCACTCGCACCAGAGCACCCGTACCCGGCAGCGGTGTCTTGTGCCGAGATGGTGTACCGCGCACTGCTCGACGACACCGACCCGGCCCAGCTCGTTGTCGCCGGCGAGTCGGCGGGTGGAAATCTCGCCCTGGCCCTCTTCCAGCGGGCACGTAGCGCTCGCCTCTCGATGCCGGCTGGATTCGTGCTCCTGTCACCGTGGGCCGACATGGGTTTCACCGGCGACAGCCACATCACGAACCGCGATCCGTTTCTTGCGATGACCGACAACGTTCTCTTGGAAATGGCTGCGCGTTACCGGGGCGAAGCACCGATCGACGACCCGCTCATTTCGCCTATCCACGCTGATTTCACGGGCCTACCACCGACGTTGATCACCACCGGAACACGCGACCTTCTGTTGTCCGACGCAGTTCGCCTCGACGCCGCCATGCGGATCGATGGAGTCGACGTCACACTCCGCGTATGGGAGGGAATGTGGCACGTCTTCGAGTTCTACCGCGAGGTTCCCGAGGCCAGAGCCTCGATGGCCGAGATTGCCAACTTCGTCGCCGATCAATTCGCCTCGTCCGCGATCTGAGTGAGATCGCCCCGACGACGTCCGAGAGCACACTGCGACGAGCCGAGTTGTGCCCCCGAGCCGGGACGCCGTGCAGCGGCTAAGCCTTCCCCTTGGGGATGATCTCGTAGCCGGGCGCTTCGGGCTCGTCGTCGACCATCTCCGCCGGAAAGCCGGGAGCAACGATCTCAAGACCGGTCGCATCCTCGAGCCGTTTGATGATGTTGGGTGACCATTCGCGAGCGCCGTAGCGCTCCATGCCGTCGGTGAAGATGTCGATCATCAGTGGGTTGATCTCGAGCGGGACACCAGCTCGATCAGCAACCTGCTGGAACAGGGTGATGTCCTTCACCACAAGATCCATCGTGAAGTTGATGTCGCGGCTGCCGTTGAGGATGACTTGGCTCTCGGTCTCGTGGACGAACGAGTTGCCCGATGAAATCCGGATGGCCTCATACGTGGTGTTGAGATCCATCCCGGCAGCCTTCGCAGTGACGAGCGCTTCTGCACAGGTGAGCAGATTGGCCGTCGCAAGGTAGTTGGTGAGGACTTTCAGAACAGATGCCGAGCCGAGTTCACCGGTGTGCAGGATGCGACGACCCATCGTGGTGAGGATCGGCAGCATCCGTTCGAACACGTCACGGTCACAACCGGCGAAGATCGCAATGTTTCCGGTAGCAGCCCGGTGGCAACCGCCCGACACGGGGCAGTCGACCGGGGATGCGCCGACGGCTGCGACCTTCGCCCCGAGGCGTTTGACCTCGGCCTCGTCGGTGGTCGACATCTCCGCCCAGATCTTCCCAGGACCGAACCCGGCAAGCAGTCCGTCGTCGGCTTCCATGACAGCCGCTGACGCGGCCGGGGATGGGAGGCACGTGATGACGAGATCGCAGGTCTCGGCCATTTCCTTCGGCGACTCTGCGAAGGCAGCCCCTTGATCGATGAACGGCTGCGCAATGTCTCGGTTGAGATCGCGAACCACGAGGTCGTAACCGTTGCGCAGCAGCGACCCGGAGAGCTTGCCTCCTACGTTGCCCAAACCGATGAAACCGACCTTCATGCGAGGCCCTCCCCAAACTCGGTGATCGTGTGCCGCGCATCCTAAGCCCAGAGGTTGCTGCCACGACGAGTATCGGCAGCCACTCGTTTCCGGTATGGGGCCCACGACATCGCTGGGTACTACGGTGCCTCGCATGGATTTCGAGACCATCACCTATCAGGTCCGCGATCGTGTGGGCCTCGTGCACTTCAACCGGCCGGAGGGCGCCAACGCTGTGAATCCGGCGTTTGGGCGTGACCTCAAGGCTGTGATGATGGAGATCGCCTTCGACGACGGCGTGAAGGCTGTCGCAGTGACGGCCGAGGGGAAGGTCTTCTGTGGCGGTGGTGACCTCAAGGAGTTTGCCGGTTGGGGCACCGACCTGGCCCGCAACGCACACGTGATGTTGCAGGACTTCCACGCTGCGATCCATCAGATGAATCGCACGCCAAAGCCGTTCGTGGCCGGTGTCCGAGGTGCCGCCGGTGGGGCCGGCCTGAGCCTGATGAGCGCCTTTGACCTCGTGGTGTCGGCCGAGTCGGCGAAGTACACGATGGCCTACACCCGGGCCGGTGTGACTCCTGACGGCACCTCGTCATACTTCGTCGCTCGCCACATCGGTTTACGTCGCACACTCGACCTCACGCTCACCAATCGCGTGCTTTCCGCCGCCGAAGCCGAGCAATGGGGACTGGTCAACCGAGTCGTAGCCGACGACGACGTCGACGAGGCCGCCATTGACCTCGCCACCCAACTCGCAAGCGGAGCGACATGGGCACTGGGCCACGCCAAACGGGTCGTCTACAACGGCCTGGATCACTCGCTCGAAACCGCCGGTGAGTTTGAGGCCGAGATGATCACCGCGGCGATGGCGTCACCAGACGGCCAAGAAGGAATTGCAGCCTTCGTCGAGAAGCGGGCACCGGAGTTCGAGTGAGCGACATCGAACGCCTCCGCTCGACACTCGGACACAAGTGGACCAAACATGGTCCCGACGTGCTTCCTGCATTTGTCGCCGACATGGATTTTGCCCCCGACCCTCGAATCGGGGCTGCGATCTCCGATCTCCTCGATCGAGGTGATCTCGGCTACCTCTTCCACCATCTCGACCAACTCCCAGAGGTATGGCATGGGTGGATGCGCCGCCGTCACGGCGTCGATCTCGACGTCGAACGCATGTGGAACTTCACCGGCGCGCTGCACGCCGTGGAGGCCGTGCTCCAACTGATGACCCAACCCGGAGACGGCATCGTCATCTTCACGCCCGTCTATCACGTCTTCCAGAAGGTGATCGAAGGCGGCTCGCGGACGGTCGTCGGCGTCCCGTTGGCACCCGACGGCAGCTTCGATCCCGATGACCTCGATCGGGTGTGTGATGCAGCGAGTCCCAAAGCGATCCTCATGTCGCAGCCTCACAACCCGACCGGCCGGGTCACGACACCGGACGAACTCGCTGCGATCGCCGACGTGGCCGAGCGTCACGACCTGATCGTGTTCAGCGACGAGGTCTGGGCCGATCTTGCCCTCGCTCCCCACCGTCATCTGCCAACGGTGGCTGAACCTCGACTCGCCGATCGGACGATCACGATCGGTGCAGCGTCAAAAGCATTCAATCTCGCCGGACTCAGCTGCGCGATGGCGCACTTCGGTCATGAGCCGACCCAGGCCGCGTTCGACGCCGCCCCCGACCATCTGATCGGTCGGCCGAGTTCGCTGAGCGCAGCGGGGGTCTTCACCGCCTGGAGCGAGTGCGAGGACTGGCTGGAGGCAACATGTCGCCAGATCGCTGTCAACACGACCCATCTCGAGCGACGCCTGCTCGCCGAGGCACCCCACGTCGGCTATCGACCACCCGAGGCCGGTTATCTGACGTGGCTCGATCTTCGCCAGACCGGTCTCGGCGACATGCCAGCCGAACGGATCCTCGAGGATCACAAGTTGGCGCTCAACGAGGGCGACGAGTTCGGGGTCGGCGGCACCGGGTTCGTTCGACTCAATGTCGCCACGTATCCCGACATCCTCGACGAGGTCATCGACCGTTTGGTGGCGGCCGTCAACAAGGCAGGCAGCCCATGAGTCAGCCCGTTTCGATCCGCCCCGCAGACGGATCTATCGACTGGTCAGCTGCGCTCGCACGCCTGGACAGGCTGCTGCGGGTCCGCACCACACCGATCGGCATGAAGATGTTCGAGACCGTTGAGGAGATGGAAGCGGTCGAGAAGATCCGCCGACCGAAAGACATTCATACCGCCGACCAGATCGTGTCGATGGCGAGCCGACTGAACTGGACGGTCGGCATCACCGGGTCTGATCTGGTGGGCACCCAATGCCAGGCGGTGCTCGGGCTCGGGGCCCAGGACGCCGAGTGGTACTCGGGCCGTCACATGGCAGGCGTCTGGTTCGAAACCGAGTCGGATGCGGCCGAGCATCAGGCTGCGATGGACGTCGTCCCGCTCGGCACGTACCAGGCCATGGCGGTGTCGCCACTAGCGACCGGGCGACTCGATCCTCCCGACATCTGCCTGGTGTACGCGACTCCTGGCCAGATGATCATCTTGATCAACGGCCTGCAATGGTCGGGTTACAAGAAACTCGATTGGGGCTGTGTCGGCGAGTCTGCATGTGCCGACAGCTGGGGTCGGGCACTGGCCACCGGCGAGCCGAGTTTGTCGATTCCGTGTTATGCCGAGCGACGCTACGGCGGGGTTCCTGACGATGAGATGCTGATGGCCCTTCGCCCAGGGGACCTCATCCGGGCGCTCGACGGCATGGAGGCGCTGAGCCGAAACGGTCTTCGCTATCCGATCCCGCCGTACGGCATCCAGACCGACGCCCAAGCCGGTCTCGGAGTCAGTTACGGCTGACGCCGAGCGATACGACCTCAACCGATGAGGGTGTTTCCCCAGATCTGCCACGCGAGAAGGCTCTTGGCGACGAGACTCAGCCACATATAGACGCGCTCGCCGTGGAGGTAGTCGCGCCATCGCCCGACACCGCGGTACTGAAGCCACTGGTTGATCGCGAAACAGTTGAAGAGCACGAAGATCGTGACCAGGATCCCGTAGACGAAACCGGGTGGGCCTTCACCGGTTTCAGCGATACCGAGCGTGATGCTGACGGCGATTGCGACCCACGGTGCTGCGCCGGCGATGCATCCGAACCAAAACGGTGACCAATACACCGGACGTCCCGGAGGGTTGACCGTTTCCATCAGCCACCCGAAGAGGATCATCGCCACGTTGGCACCGGCGATGGCGATAAGCGCAGCGACGTCGGTGATGCCGGTGACGAGGCTGATCAAGAGGATCATGAGCGTCGCCGAAAACGAGTACTCGACCCACCGGATGCGGTTACGGCCTGCCTGCAGTTCGCGGCTGTAGCGGTCGAAGCCCACGGTTCCCATGAAGAAGTGGGCAACTGCCGACATCAGTAGGAACGCCGCGGTCCAGGCTCCCAGCGGGAACGAGAACGCCTCAAACAACTCGCCGTCACCGAGCGGGGTGCCAGGCGGTCCTTTGAGAGTGAATCCGCTGACCTGGAGCACGAAGTCGTTGCTCGAGAGCCACATGAACGCACCCGACACCAGGTGCAGGGCGCCCATCACGAGATTGAACCGACGCAGTCGTGCGAGAGCGAGGTCGTCGATGTTCAGCGAAGCAGAGGTCACAGTCGTCACAACGGCAACGGTACCGGCGATCACGGCCGGTCACCGCCGCTGCGGTCGGCAGACGGTCGCCCGTGCGATGATCCTGACGTGACCAACTCCGCTGTCCGTCTTCGCCGCGAGCCCCCTCCGCTGCGGTCGTTGACCGTCTCCTCTACTTACGCTCGATCTCCCCGGATGATGCGGGTCGTGCTGGGTGGAGCGGAGCTCGCCGGGCTGGAGATCTCCGAGCCTGCAGCAAGTGTTCGGCTGCTCGTCAAGTGGCCGGACGAGCTGTTCGAGATCCCGACGTGGAACGGTAACGAGTTCCTGCTGGCCGACGGGCGGCGGCCGGCCCTGCGGACCTTCACACCGGTCTCGCTGAACAACAGCGGGTTGACGCTCGACATCGTTCGACACGGCGGTGGCGCGATCGCGGGATGGGTCGAGACCGTTACACCTGGCGAACCGTGCGCCATTTCTGGTCCTGGACGAGGCGAGGAGATCGATCCGAGCGCTGATCGTTACGTGCTGCTCGGCGACGAAACCGCCATTCCGGCGATCGAGCAACTCCTCGGGGTCATCGCTGACGATGTCGAGGTCGAAGTGCACCTCGAAATCGTCGACGACCAGGCCCGCCTCGACCTGCCAGCCCATCCCCGGGCCGAGGTGACTTGGCACGTCCCCACCATGGGCAATTCGCCCGGCAGCACGCTCCAACGTGCAGTCGAAGAGACGGGTATCGACGAGACGACTCGCGTATGGGCTGCCGGCGAGGCAGCCGCAATGCAGGCGATCCGTAAACATCTCTTTGAGATTCGCGGTATGGCCCGCAGCCACACCACGGTTCGTGGCTACTGGAAAGTGCCCCGATAACGACCGGGCCGGACCCGCACGTACGAATCTGCATTCGAACGATCTAACGTCAGGGTGTGAACGCAGTCGAGACCCACTGGGATGTCGTCATCATCGGAGCGGGGATCAGTGGCATCAGCGCTGCGTGGCATCTCCAGACCATGTGCCCCGACCGTGACTTCACGATTCTCGAGGGTCGCTCGGACCTCGGTGGCACGTGGGATCTCTTCCGATATCCCGGGGTCCGGTCCGACAGCGATATGCACACCCTCGGCTTCGCGTTCAAGCCTTGGGTCGCCGACGAAGCAATCGCCCACGGACCGGCGATCATGGATTATCTCAACGAGACGGTCGACGAGTTCGACATCCGTCGTCGAATCCAGTTCGATCACCACGTTCGGGCGGCGAGTTGGTCGACCAAGACCAAGCGATGGTCGCTTTCGGTAACTGCCGATGGCGCAACCAAGACCATCAGCGCCGCGTTCATGCTCGTATGCACGGGCTACTACAGCTACCGGGGCGGCCACCGGCCCGACTTCCCCGGTGAGGAAACGTTCACCGGCCCGATCATCCACCCTCAGGAATGGCCCGACGACCTCGACTACGTCGACAAGCGCGTCGTCGTGGTCGGCTCGGGAGCTACTGCCGTCACGCTCGTGCCGGCGCTGGCCAACTCTGGCGCCGAACACGTCACGATGTTGCAGCGTTCGCCCACCTGGATGGTGGCTGCACCGGCGAAAGATCCCATCGCAAACATTCTTCGCAAGGTCCTTCCCGCTGAACTCGCCTACCGACTGACGAGAGCAAAGAACGTCAACCTGACCGACAAGGTCTACAAACGCAGCCGAACCCATCCCGAGAAGGTGGCCAACGCGCTGCGCAAGCGACTGAGGAAGCACCTGACCGATGAGCAGATCGACGAGTTCTTCACGCCCCGCTACGACCCCTGGGATCAGCGCCTCTGTCTCGTGCCCGATGCCGATCTCTTCAAAGCGATGAGGGATGGCCGGGCCGAGATCGTCAACGGTGCCGTCGGCTCTTTCACTGCGTCCGGTATCCGGCTCGAATCGGGTGAGCATCTCGAAACCGACATCATCGTGACTGCGACCGGCCTCGAGTTGGTGACGATCGGCGAGATGGACTTCGACATCGACGGCGAGCCCGTCGACTTCTCGAAACGCTGGTCGTACAAGGGGTTCGGATACAGCGACCTGCCGAATCTCGTTTCGACATTCGGATACATCAACGCCTCGTGGACACTGCGCGCCGATCTCGTATCGGCGTACGCGTGCCGGATCCTCAACCACATGGCAGCGTCGGGCACGGCGACGGCCACACCGAAACTCAGACCAAGCGACAACGACATGGCCCCACGGCCCTGGGTTGACGATTTCAGCGCTGGTTACATGACTCGCATGATGCCACTCCTCCCAAAGCAGGGAGACCAAGCACCCTGGATCAACACCCAGGACTACAAAGCCGACCGGGAACTCCTCGGCGGGGCCCCCGTCGATGACGGCGTCATGATCTTCGCCTGAGCGGCAAATCGTTCGTGCCAGCCAAGGGCTGTCTTGTGCTCAGCCGAGCAGGCGCTCGAACCGAGTCAACGTCTCGGCCCAGCCGACGGTGGCGGCTTCTTCGTGATAGTTCGGGCTGATGGGCCACGTGTAGCCGTGATCGGCACCCTCAAAGACACGCAGCGTGATGTTGTCGCACTCCTCGGCTGCCTGGAAGTACCGCTCGTGCATCTCGATCGACTGGACCTTGTCCGCGTCGCCGATGCCGATCCACAGTTCGCCGATGGCATCGACCGTGAGATGGGGTGACGCCTCGGTGTCGTCGGTCAGGAACGACGGGTGCCACATCGCGCCGACCACGAACTGATCAGGCAGCTCCTGCATCGCCTTGTGCACGTAACGAGCGCCGAGACAGAACCCGATCACACCGCCAACACCGTCGCTCCAGTCGACAGCTGCGAGCGTTGCGTCGCGATCCATCCGGACTTCAGCGTCGTCGAGCGAACCCAACAGTTCGCCGATTTGAGTCCGTCGACTCGGATCCTCGGCGATATCGGCCGGCTCGTATCCGATGAGTCGCCCGTGACGATGCCAGAGGTCAGGCATGGCGACGTCATAACCTGCTTCGGCGAGGCGGGCGGCAAACTCGTGCAGCGACGGACGGATTCCGGGTGCGTCCATGATGATCAGCACCCTCCTGTCACTTCCGCCTTCGGGCTGTTTGCGAACAACGGCCATGGGTCCGTCAGCAGTTGCGGTGTCGATGATCTCTTCGATGATGGCCATACCCGGACGGTAGCGGGTGTGTCAGGATCCGGCCCATGACGACCACCCTCGACTGGTATGGCTGCGCCACGTTCGCCATGAAGACGGCAGGCATGACGATCATGCTCGATGCATACATCGACCGGGTCCCCAGTGCCGCCGGACCTCGCCACGCGAACGGCCACATGTACACCGCCGATGACGTCGTCGAGTGCGACTGGATCGTGGTCGGCCACTCGCACTTCGATCATCTGTGGGGGGCCGAGCGGATCCTGGCCAACACCAACGCCACCCTCATCGCCAACTATGAGTCAGTACGGTTGATGGAAGAAGCGGGGGTACCCGTCGACCGGATGATTTGCGTGGCGGGCGGCGAGACGATCGATCTTGGCAACGACGTGACCGTCGACGTGTACCCAAGCCAACACTCCTGCGTATGGACGCAAGCCCAGATGGAGCAGTCCGATGTGGTGTGCATCGGCGACCTCGGGGTCACCTGGCAAGAACAGCAAGCGAAGATCTCCGAGCTCTACGAGTGGTTCCAGACCCTTGGGGAGGAGACCGTGGCTCATCTGCTGGCGAGCACTCCTGGCCACAGCAGTCGCGGCGATGGCGGTGCGCTCGTGTTCGTGTTCGATACCCCCGACGGATCGATCTTCTTTCAGGACACATCGGGTCATTGGTCGGGCATTTTGCGCGATCTCCGACCCGACGTTGCGCTGCTCGGTGCCGCTGGACGCGGCAACGTCGACGGCGAACCTGTCCAAGGGTCGCTTGCCGAGTTCGTCGGACGACAAGTCGATCTCCTTGGCCCAAAGAAGGTCGTGCTCACCCACCACGATCGGTGGATGCCCGGCTTCTCAATCGAGACCGACATCGAACCGATCCGCCACGAACTCGCTCGAGTTTCGCCTGGCACCGAATTGGTCGAGCTCGACTATCTCGACACCACTACCATCCTCGGGGAGTACCGATGACCACCGACCAGCTCGACTCGATGCGGTCGTGGGTGGTTGCTGCCGCCGCCTTTCTCTCGATGTTCACCGTCTTCGGCGTGGCCTACAGCTTCGGCGAGTTCTTTGGTCCGATGGCCGACGAATTCGGAACCGACAGGTCCGAGACCGCGTTCTTTTTCTCGATTACAACCTTCGCCTACTTCCTGATCGGGATGGGCACCGGTCGGATCGCAGACCGGGTGGGGCCACGTCCGGTGGTGCTGGTCGGTGCCGTCGCGATGTTTGCAGGCCTCATGCTCACGGCTGAAGTCGGGACGCTCACGCTCGGCTACGTCACCTACGGCCTGGGGGTCGGCATCGGTGTCGCATGTTGTTACGTGCCAACGGTCGCAGCCGTTGGCGGCTGGTTCGAGCGCCGTCGCACCCTTGCGATCGGGCTCGCCGTCGCCGGCATCGGGGTCGGGACGCTGGTCGTGGTACCCGTCATCGAAATCGTCATCGATGAACACGGCTGGCGAAATGCTTACCGTTTCCTGGCTGTCACCGCCTTCGTTCTGCTACTCGTCGCAGCGATCGGCGCACATCGGCCGCCAGGCAGCTCGGCACAGCCGGTCCCGATTCGGGAGGCAGTGCGGGGTCGAACCGACTTCTGGCTGCTCTACGCATCGACCGTCTTCTTGTCGGCTGCCCTGTTCACGCCATTCGTGTTCATGGCCGACTACATCGACACGACGGGTGGTTCGGGATCTGCGGCCGTCCTGCTTGGTTTGATCGGCATGGCATCGGTTGTCGGGCGTCTTGGTTTCGGCGCCGTTGCGGCGAGGTTCGGGCTTCTGCGGCTGTACCGAGGTGCGTTCTCGGCCCTGACATTGAGCTTTCTCTTGTGGATCATTGCCGACACGAGCTATCCGATTCTCATCGCCTTTGCGCTCCTCCTGGGCGTCGCCTACGGCGGGTTCATCTCGCTGTCACCGGCGATCATCGCTGATCGGTTCGGCACGGTGGGGATGGGCGGAGTGCTCGGTGCCCTCTACACCGCAGCCGGGCTCGGGGGGCTCGTGGGCCCGCCGACGATCGGGGCGATCATCGACCGGGCGAGTCATACGGCGGCGCAGTGGACTGCGCTCGTGTCCGGGCTGATCTCGGTTGTGTTCCTGATGGCGATCCAAACCCCGGAGCGTCGATCTGATCCGCCGGGGCTCGGCTGACTTCACCCCGCACCGCGCTCACGGGGCGAACGACGAGGCTGGCTACAATTGGGTGCTGGTCCGGGCTCGTTCCCGCCCATCGAAGCACCGAATCGAGGCCGAATTTTCATGAGTCTGTATGACGAGTACCTGAGCGAGATCGCCGATCGGGAGTTGCACGGTCTCCATCCCAAGCCCATCGACGGTGCCGACCTGCTCGCCGAGGTCGTCAGCCACATGGAAGACAGCAACAGTGAACATCGCGCCGACTGCCGCGACTTCTTTGTCTACAACGTGCTCCCCGGCACCACGAGTGCGGCGGGCCTGAAGGCAAAGGTCCTCAAAGACGTCGTACTCGGTGAGCGGACCATCGACGGCATCTCTTCGGAATCCGCCTTCGAGCAGCTGTCACACATGAAGGGTGGACCGTCGATCGAGGTGCTGCTTGATCTGCTCCTCGGCGACGACGCCTCAATCTCGCAGCAAGCCGCCGACGTACTCAAGACCCAGGTCTTCCTCTACGAAGCCGACATGGCGCGGCTGGCCGAGGCTCACCGAGGCGGCAACGACCTCGTCACCAAACTCCTGCAGAGCTACGCCAACGCCGAGTTTTTCACCGAGCTTCCCGCCCTCGACGACGAGATCGAGGTCGTCACCTTCGTCGCCGGGGTCGGCGATATCTCCACTGACCTTCTCTCACCGGGCGCCGATGCGCATTCACGCTCGGACCGAGAGCTGCACGGCAAGTCGATGTTCGAGCACGACACCGACAAGCAGAAGGCCCTCCTCGATCTTCAGGCTGCGCACCCGGACAAGCGGGTGATGCTGGTCGCTGAGAAGGGCACGATGGGCGTCGGTTCGTCGCGCATGTCGGGCGTGAACAACGTGGCGCTATGGATCGGCAAACAGGCGAGCGAGTACGTGCCGTTCATCAACTACGCACCGATCGTGGCTGGCACGAACGGCATCTCACCGATCTTTCTCACCACCGTCGGTGTCACCGGTGGGATCGGACTCGATCTGCAGAACTGGGTGACCAAGTTCGACGCAGACGGTGACTTGATCGTTGACGCCGACGGCGAGGCCGTGCTCGAGCAGACGTACTCGGTCGACACCGGGACCGTCTTCACCATCGATACTCGCACCAAGACGCTGCGCAGCGCTGACGGGGTTGAACTGATGGACATCTCGTCAGCGTTCACGCCGCAAAAGGTCGAATTCATGAGAGCAGGCGGCTCGTACGCCGTTGTTTTCGGCAAGAAGCTCCAGACCTTCGCAGCGGCCACCCTCGGTATCGACGCACCGGCGGTTTACGCCCCGTCGACCGAGGTCTCCCACGAGGGTCAGGGCCTGACCGCTGTCGAGAAGATCTTCAACCGCAACGCAGTCGGCACATCAGGGGCCACGCTGTATGCAGGGTCCTACACGCGGGTCGAGGTCAACATCGTCGGCTCGCAAGACACCACCGGCCTGATGACCTCACAGGAACTCGAGATGATGGCATCGACGGTCATCTCGCCGATCGTCGATGCCGGCTACCAGTCCGGGTGCCACACCGCATCGGTCTGGGACACCCGGGCGCAGGAAAACACGCCCCGCCTGATGAAGTTCATGAACGACTTCGGCATGATCACGGCCCGCGATCCCCAGGACCGTTATGCGCCGATGACCGACGTCATCCACAAGGTCTTGAACGACATCACCGTCGATGACTGGGCAATCATCATTGGGGGCGACTCCCACACCCGCATGTCGAAAGGTGTGGCCTTCGGTGCCGACTCAGGAACCGTCGCACTCGCGCTCGCCACCGGCGAAGCAGCGATGCCGATCCCGGAGTCGGTCAAGGTCACGTTCAAGGGCCATATGAAGCCCTACATGGACTTTCGCGACGTCGTCCACGCCACACAAGCGCAGATGCTCAAGGAGTTCGACGGAGAGAACGTGTTCCAGGGCCGGGTGATCGAGGTTCACATCGGCACGCTCGCCTCCGACCAGGCGTTCACCTTCACCGACTGGACCGCCGAGATGAAAGCCAAGGCCTCGATCTGCATCTCCGATGGCGAGACACTCATCGAGTCGCTCGAGATCGCCCGCGACCGCATCCAGGTAATGATCGACAGGGGCATGGACAACAACAAGGCCGTGCTCGGAGGCCTCGTCGATCAGGCCAACCGGCGTATCGACGAGATCCGGACTGGCGAGAAGCCGCCGCTGGCTCCCGATGCCGACGCCGAGTACTACGCCGAATTCACGGTTGACCTCGACATCATTGAAGAACCGATGATCGCCGACCCGGACGTCCACAACGACGATCCGTCGAAGCGCTACACGCACGACACGATTCGCGAACTCTCGCACTACGAGGGCACGAAAACGATCGATCTGGGCTTCATCGGGTCATGCATGGTCCACAAGGGCGACATGCAGATCTTGGCCAAGATGCTGCGAAACATCGAAGAGGTCCACGGCTCGGTCGAGTTCAAGGCGCCCCTCGTGGTCGCTCCGCCGACCTACAACATCGTCGACGAACTCAAGGCCGAGGGCGACTGGGACGTGCTGGCCCGCTACGCCGGTTTCGAGTTCGACGACACCGACCCGAAGAGCGTTGCCCGCACCGGCTACGAGAACATTCTCTATCTGGAGCGCCCTGGCTGCAATCTCTGTATGGGCAACCAGGAGAAGGCTGCGCCGGGCGACACCGTGATGGCGACCTCGACGCGGCTGTTCCAGGGTCGAGTGGTGAAGGACTCCGAAAGCAAAAAGGGTGAATCGTTGCTGGCATCGACCCCGGTCGTCGTGCTGTCCTCGATCCTTGGCCGCACACCAACCCTCGACGAATACAAGGCGGCGGTCGAAGGCATCGACCTCACCCACTTCGAGCCACCCGAAAAAGAGCTCACCTCTATCCCGGTCACGATCGGCCGCTAGGGGTTAGACCGTCGATTGGAATTTGCGCATGAGCCACGGGCCGGCCTCGATCGGCTCGTGGTTCGGCACAGACCCGGGGTCGAGGCAGGTCGGGAGACACTCGATGCGTGCGTCCCAATTGGCCATGTGGAAGAAGGCGAACGAGTGGCGCTCGGAGGCACCGGGTACCACCCGATGCAGCGTGGAGCGCCACCGGTCGTTGGTCCACTGGGCGATCGTGTCGCCGAGGTTGACCACGAAGCAGTCCGGATCGGGTGCAATGGCGAGCCACCGGCCAGCTCGGTCCTGCACCTCGAGCCCTGGGACGTCATCGGTACGCAGGATCGTGAACGTTCCGTAGTCGGTGTGTGCTCCAGCCCGCAGTGCGGTGTCGGATGCTGGCGAGACCGGATAGCGGATGGCCCGCATCGAGGTGATCGGACGGTCCACGAACGGTTCGAAGTAGGCCCCGGGCAGGTCGAGTGCGAGCGCCATGACGCGAAGGAGTCGTTCGGCGACACCGCTGAGTTCCCGGTAATAGGCGACCCAGGCCTCACGGAGTTCCGGGACCGCGTCGGGCCACAGACTCGGTGAGCAGATCCACTCCTCGCCGGGAAGTGGCGTTCGCGGTCCACCGCAGTCAGGCCCGACCGACAGGGATTCCTTCAAATCGGGTTGTGCTTCGCTGTCGTCGAGCGATCGAGCCAGGGTCTCGGCGCGGAACGGCGAGTATCCGTAGGGATAGCCGGGCTCGGGGAAGGCGATTGCGTGTTTGGCCTCGTCGGCCAGCGCGAAGAACTGCAGCGCAGTCGACCAGGCGGCATCTCGTACGTGAGCGGTGACGATGTCGATCGGCAAACGGAAGAACCCCAACTCGCGACAGGCCCGATCCATGGACTCGACCTGGTTATCGAGCGCAGCGTCGAAATCAATGACGCCGAGTTCAAGCGATCCGCGGGTTCGCCTCGTCGGCATACCGTCCTCCCCACTCAGAACGCTAGTCCTGCGATCAAGCAGCCCCGGCCACCAGTGGCGCTTCGTAGTGCCCACAACCGGGACTTCCGACCCGGGTGCTACGCGACGGCGATTCGTACAGTCCCGGGCATGGGATCGAAAACGAACACTGTCAGACCACGGCTGGAACGGGAGCGAGCCCATGAGCTGGCGATCCTCCACGAACGCTCCATCGGCGACGAGGCGATTGCGGCTGAGCGGTTGTCGGCCTTCCCGACCGCCGAGCCCTGCAATACCCCCGTCTGAGCGAGCGATTCCGAAATGAACGGTCTCCTGCTCGGACGTATCCAGGGAATCCCCATCCGCGTGAACTGGAGTGTCGCCGTGATTGCGGCACTCCTTGCCTCATCGCTCGCCAGCACGGTCTTCCCCAGCGTCATCGAGGGTCGATCCGACGGCGCCTACTGGGTGACTGCGATCGTTACAACCGTCGCGTTTCTCGCATCGATCGCCGCCCATGAGTACGGCCATGCGCTCGTGGCGCTTCGTCACAGCGTACGAGTCGAGTCGATCACCCTCTGGATCTTTGGCGGCGTCGCCCAACTCGGCGATCAGCCGACCTCGCCCTTGGCTGCACTTCGGATCGCAGCGGCCGGTCCGGTGGTCAGCGCCGCCATCGGTGTTTCGTCTGTCCTGGCTTCGGCCGGACTCAGCGGTCTGCCAGGGGCGGCAACCCTCTGGCTTGGCACCATGAATCTTCTCCTGATGGGGTTCAACCTCTTGCCGGCGTTCCCCCTCGACGGCGGCCGCATCTACCAGGCATGGCTATGGCGACGAGATGGCGATGAGGTGGCAGCTACGGTCCGCGCGGCTCGGCTTGGCCGAGGAATCGGTGCGGGCCTCGTTGGTCTAGGAGTTGTCCAGGTCGCGTTCGGCGGATTTATCGGTGGTATCTGGAGCATGGCGATCGGCTGGTTCATTCGAGAGGCGGCACGCATTGAGCACATCGGCTCGATCACGGCACAACCGCTCCACGAAATACTGGTCTCTGATCTGATGAGCCCTGATCCGATCACTGTCGACGCCGACCTTCCAGTAGAGACATTCGTCAAAGACCTGCTCCGCCACGGACGCCACAGCGGATACCCCGTGATGCGTGATCAAGAGATCGTCGGGCTCATCACCCTCGCCGACGTTCCCCGATCTACTCCGGGCACCACCGTCGGTGATCTCGCGATCCCTATCGCCCAGATACCGGTTATCGCCCCTGACGCAACGGTGTCCGAACTCGTTCGCGTCGCCGCCAATCGGGCCGTGACGCGAACCCTCGTGATGGACGACGGGCAGTTGGTCGGAATCGTTGCCTCGAGCGATCTCTCGCGCCTGCTCGGGGTTCTCGAACTTCAGGCTGCCCATCGGCACTGAGCTGCCAACGGTAGGTGGAAGAAGTCTCAGGAAGTGCGCTCAGTCGGTTGCTACCAAGGGTTGAGGCCGACAGGGGGACCTCCGGAGCTGTTCGACATCCTCAGAGACGGTGTACTCGGGGCCCCACGCAATGGGCGTCGACCGCCTTGGAACTCATCGAGGACTGGAACATCAGGTTGGAAAAGACGGAGAGGATCTCAACGACATCAGCGCCCACGCACCCTGCATCGCTCGTCGGTCACACGGTCACGTGAGGCTGGACAGGACGGCTTCACCACAGCGCCGGCCCGAAAACAACGCGCCCTGGATGGATGCCGTATCGCGGTGGTCGCCGCATACGAACAAGCCGTCGCCCAACGCCACACGCTGCTTCGGTGAGAATCCCGGAGGCTGGGCGGGCTGACCGTGAGCGATGACGTCGGTGCGAAGGTGCGTCCACTCGTCGACGCCCGACCCCCAAATGGCACGCAGTTGGGCGCGCACCAACGGCGCCGCATCGCCCATCTCGACACCCGGACACGCCGCCGCGATCAACGCCGTGTCGTCGGGGGTGTACTCGGGGGCAACGTTGCTCATGACGGCGATGTTGCGGGCTGGGCCGTTGCCGCTGCCGTCGAGCACCAGAAAGCGGTGCCGGTGCGGTGGTTCCGGCGCTGCGAACCAGACACATGTCGCAGGGTTCGATTTAACGGGCTCGAGTCCGAGGAGTTGTGCTGCGCCTGGCCCCTCGGTGGCAACCACAACCCGGTCGGCTTCGAAGTGCTCCCCGGCTGCAGTCGTGACTCGTCCCCGGGCGACCTCCACGACCGGCGTTTCGAGCCGGATGCACCCGCCCGGCAGTCCAGCGGAGAGCTGGTCGGGAATCGCCTGCATCCCCGCCGCAGGCACGACGGCATCGCCGCGGTACAGGCTCTGCAGAACCACATCGAACATACGTCGACTCGTGGCCAGCCCGGGATCGAGTTGGATCCCACCGACGAACGGACGAAAGAACCAATCGATGACTTGCTCGCTGAAGCCGTCAGTGCGCAAGGCGTCGATCGTGGCGCAGTCCGGCTGACGCAGCAGGTCTGGCGTCGCCATTCGCCGCAACCGGAGGCGTTGACGCGCCAGGCGAAGCTTGTCGGCCAACGTCGCAACCGGAGCGCGCCCCGTGGCCAGGGCCGTGCTGGGCCGGCGGAACGGATCGCCGATGGTGTGCATCTTCGAGCCGTCCCAGACACGCGCGCCGGGATCGAACGTTCGAAGATCGAGAGCATCAACGTCGAACTGGCGGCCGAGTTCAGGGTACGCCGTGAGCAGCACCTGGAACCCACGGTCAAGGCGATAGCCGTCTACGAGGTCGGTACGCACCCGACCGCCCACACCGTCGCTTGCCTCGCAGATGACCACCTGTCGTCCGGCTCGGTGGAGAACTCCTGCTGCGGCAAGTCCGGCCAGACCGGCACCGACGATCACGACGTCGGCTCGTGTGGAGTGAGGTTCGAGCACCATCAGTCATCCCGGTGAGGTGGTGGGCCGTACTGGACTTGAACCAGTGACCTCTGCCGTGTGAAGGCAGCGCTCTAGCCAACTGAGCTAACGGCCCCGAAGCGGAGAACGATACCGGATCCCGGATCCGATCCCATCAGGTTGGCGGTGTGCTCCCGTAGTGTTTGAGTTCGACCGTGTTGCCATCGGGGTCGCGCACGTAGAGGCCCCAGCCGTAACCGCCAGCGCCCCAGATCCACATGGGGCCGGCGACCACGTCGAAGGCGTCGGACTCGGCCAAGACTTGAAGATCGACGTCGTCTGCTACCCGCATCGACACATGGTCGACATTGATGCCGGTGCGGTCGCCCTCGAGCAGGTCGATCACCGTCGATTCGTCGACGCGAAGCGAGACGAAGGGCACCGTGCCGGCTCGCCATTCGGCTTCGCGTTCGGGCATCAGGCCGAGACGATCGCGGTACCAGGCCAGCGCTCGATCCGGGTCGCTCGTCACCAACACGACGTGGTCATGCCCGGTGACCCGTACCGACGGCTGGGTCATGAGGGGAACGGCGCGACCGGGTCGAGGTCGAGCACCTGCTCAACCCAGGCCGTGAGCTCGACGGTGCGGATGTCGGCGAGGTGATGCCCGATGATCTGGAGTGCGAGTGGCATGCCGTCGGGAGCGAACCCGGCGCAGGTGACACCGCCTGGCCGTTTGGTGACGTTGAAGCCGAACGTGTTGCCGACCCACGCTGGTGTCTCCTTGCCGTTGACGAAACCCCCGCCCTGCGACACCGGGGTCTGACCGATGGTAGCTGGCGTGACGAGTGCGTCGAAGCCCTCCATCGCAGCCGCGAGCTTGACCGAGCACGCCTGTGCGATCTTGCGTGCATCCTCGATCGAATCGGGGGTGAGGAGCTCGTCGGCGCGGATCAGCAGCTCTTGGAGGCCAGGGGTCACGGCGGCAAACGCATCGGTGCCCATGAGGTGACGATAGGCCGGGACCATGCCGCCGTAGAAGAGCAACAGGAACGGTTTGAACACCTCGGGCATGATCGGTCCGGTCTCGACGATCTCGACCCCCTGCGCTCGAAGACGGTCGAGCGCAGACGTCGTGACCGCAGCGACCACATCATCGACCTCGGAGCCATCAACACTCTCGCAGTAGAGCAGCCGGGTCGGGGGTAGCGGATCGTCACAGACCGCACGGAACGACCCACCAGGATGCGGCAGCGAACGGAGATCGTTGGGATGTGGTCCGACAACGACGTCGAGCGCGAGTGCGACGTCACTCATGCGCCGAGCCATCGGCCCAACGGTCGAGAGGTCGGCGGCGCCGAGTGGCGCCGGCCCCATCGGAATCAATCCCTGTGTGGGTTTAAAGCCCGACAGGCCAACGACCGCCGAAGGAATACGAATGGAACCGCCGCCATCGGAGCCCGTCGCCAACGGCACCAAGCCACCGGCGATCGCTGCAGATGTGCCTCCGGAGGACCCACCGGGCGACCGCTCGAGATTCCAAGGATTCTTCGTGGCACCGAACAGCGGGTTGTACGTGTCACCGACCCAACCAGCCTCAGGCGTGTTGGTCTTGCCGATCACGACACAGCCGGCCGCCCGAAGTCGGGCGACCTCGTTTGCGTCGGCGCTCGCAGGTACTACCGATGCCAAGTGTGCTGCTCCACGAGTGGTGCGAAACCCAACCGCATCTTCAAGGTCCTTCACCCCGATCGGGACTCCTGCAAGCGGGCCAACGTCGTCGCCACCAGCGATGCGCTCGTCGATCATGGTTGCCTGGGCAAGGGCTCGATCGGCATCGACCGCAACGAATGCGTTCAGTGCACCATTGTGGGCATCGATTCGGCCGAGGGCGGCCTCGGTCACCGACACGGCCGAGCGGTTTCCGGCCTGAACCGACGAGACGAGCGCCTCGACCGTGATCGTTCGAAAGTCGGGAATCTCAGCCATGGTGCAGGACCCTAGGGGAATTGGTGAGCAAGGGCCTTGCGACACCGCCGCTACGGTGACGGCATGCCGATCGCCGTCTGCCCCAATTGTGAAGAGGACGAGGACCTTGACGGCCACGACGTCGACGGCACCATCCACATCACCTGCGCCTCGTGCGGGGCGACGTGGGTACGCGACCTCACCCACCGCTGCGAAACCTGTGGCCGGACCGACCTGCGCGACGCGCTCGAGGCAGTCCTCGACAAGAGCCGGGGAACCCAGCTCTCGATCCAGTCGATGAAAGTGATCTGGCTCTGCCGTGACTGCGACGCAGCGAAGCTCCGCCGCTGGCTCGACTCAAACGTGCCGTTGCCACCCAACACGATGCCGGTCGATCCGCGCTAGGTCAGCCTCGCAACGACCCGTTCGAGGGCAGCGACTCGCGAACCCTTCACGAGGACGGCGTCGCCCTCGTGAAGCAAACCGAGTCGCTCGACCGCAGCCTCATGATCGTTCAGGTGTGTAGCGGCCGGACCGTACTCCGGCGCAGCGACAGCGATCACCTCGATGCCGAGCGACCCGGCCAAACGCGCCATCCGTTCGTGTTCCACCCGGGATTCGTCGCCGAGTTCGGCCATCACGCCGAGTACGGCGATCCGCCGATTGGCCGAGAGTGCAGCCAGCGAACGCAGCGCCGCAGCCACCGACAGCGGGTTTGCGTTGTAGGTGTCGTCGAGGATTCGTGCGCCGGTCGACATCCGCAAAAGTTCCATACGCATCGGCGATAGCACCGGCTTCGCGAGGCCCCGCGCGACCGCTTCGAGAGGGATCCCGGTCGCCAAGGCTGCCGCTGCGACGGCGAGCGCGTTGTCGATGAGGTGCGCGCCGCGAGCCCCCACTTCGACCTCGGCGCGGCCCCAATCCGACACGAGGCGGAACCGCGGGATCAAGTCGTCGGAGAGCTCGATCGACTCGGCCCGTACGTCCCCTGCGTCGCCGAAGGTCACTACCTGTGCCAACGTGCGCTCCGCCATCGCCACGACGAGTGGGACATCGGCGTTGAGCACGGCGAGTCCCGTTGCCGGGAGTGACTCGACGAGTTCACCCTTGCCGTCGGCAACGGCTTCGACACTCCCGAACTCGCTCGTGTGGGCCGAACCGACCGTTGTGACGATACCGATCGTTGGCTGACCGATCTCACAAAGCATGCTGATATGGCCGATCCCTCTCGCCCCCATCTCCAGAATGACGAAGTCTGCTTCGCTCTCGACCGCGTTGATCAAGGTGAGCGGCAGTCCGATCTCGTTGTTGAACGAGCGGATGCTGGCCTGCACTGAAGCCTGCTGCGAGAAAACGGTACGTGCGAAATCCTTTGTCGTGGTCTTGCCCACCGAGCCGGTGATCCCCACTACCTGGGAGTTGACCAGACGGCGACGAGATGCCGTCCCGAGCCGGATCAAGGCGTCGCCCGTGTCGCGAACACGAACGACAGTCGCATTCCCTGCGTCGACAGGTTTTGCAGCCAACACGATCCGCGAACCAGCGGCGACCGCATCTCCGACGAACGCGTGGCCGTCACGCTCCGCTTCGAGCGGGACGAACATCCAGTCCCCTGCCGAGTCGACCTCTCGGGAATCCTGGGTGGCACACTCGATCGACGCGCCACTGTCGCCTTCAACGACTCCGTCGACGACAGCAGCGATGTCCGAGGCGACCCAACGCATGCCGGGAGCATGGCACGACTACGGTCATCACCGTGACCGCCCCAGACACGAAAGCCAACGAACGTGTCCGCCTGGTTGTCCTTTTTGGTGGCCGGTCGGCCGAGCACGACGTGTCGTGCGTCTCTGCCCGCCACGTACTCGCCGCTGTCGATCCGGCGAAGTACGCCATCGAAGCGGTCGGGATCACTCGCGATGGCACCTGGATGCTCGCCAACGACGTTCAGGCGTCGCTCGAGGCGGGTACCGGCACCGTGCCCGATCACCTCACTGCTTCGGGCCCGACAGTCGATCCGCTCAAGGCGCTTGCAGCCGACGATGTCCGACCCACCGTCGTGCTTCCGATCCTGCACGGGCCGATGGGGGAAGACGGCACGATGCAGGGGTTCCTCGAACTCGCTGGCGTGCCCTACGTCGGCGCAGGGGTGCTTGCATCTGCGCTCTGTATGGACAAGGTGGCGTGCAAGGACCACCTCGCTTCCCACGGCATCCCCCAGGGTGCATACCGGTCGATCACCGTCGACGAGGGCACGGTGCGCCGATCCGACGGTTCGGTCGTGCCGATCGATGTCGAAATCGATGTGTGTATCGAGCAACTCGGGCTTCCCCTGTTCGTGAAACCGGCCAACATGGGTTCGTCGGTGGGGGTATCACGAGCAACCGACGCCGACGCAGCCCGACACGCGATCGAATTCGCTGCCTCCTACGACCGTCAGGTGATTATCGAAGAGGCGATCGTGGGCCGCGAGATCGAGATCTCGGTGCTCGGCAACGAAGACCCCAGGGCGAGTGTCGCAGGCGAGATCACTCCGGGCGCCGACTTCTACGACTACGCCGACAAGTACGAGGCTGGTGCCGACCTCACGATCCCCGCCGACCTCACGACTGCTGAGCTGGCCGAGATGCAAAAACTCGCAATTGCGGCCTACCGCGCCTGCAAGGTCGAAGGGCTTGCCCGGGTCGACTTCTTCTACGAGGACGGGAGCCGTGGCCCTGGCACCCGAGGCTGGTTGATCAACGAGATCAACACGATGCCAGGCTTTACCCCTATCTCGATGTATCCAAAGATGTGGCGGGCCACCGGACTGGACTATCCGTCACTCATCGACGAACTCGTACGGCTGGCCCTCGCTCGACACGAACGAGGGAAACGCCACACCCGCACCGATCACTGACGACGAGAACCTCGCCCCGGTAGTGAACGGGTTCTCGATCAGCGGGCCGGTTCGAGTGCAGCTCGGAGAAAGCGGGTGAGCTCCTGGCGACGGGCAACTGTGCCGCGCAGAGTCGGTGGCAACCCCATGGCTCGCTGGACCTCGAGCTCGGTTGCAACACCGACGACGGTCGAATACAGCGACAACAGCAGCATCTCCGGGTCAGACCGCCGCAGGTGACCGGCGTCCATCTCGCGTTCTAAGAAATCACGAGCCCGGTCGAGAATCGGCGCAATCTGCGTGGCGAGCCGGTCCGCCGACAGCGATCCCGGCCTGGTGACCTCCCGGACCAGTCCCAGCAGCTCGGGTTGGGCGACCGCAAGTCGAAAAACCCGCCGCACGATCGCCTCGACCTGTTCGAGCCCCACCAACCCTCGCGACGCCTCTTCTTCGAAAGCCGTTGCGAGATCGATCGCCGCCGCATCGATGACGGCCTCGAACACCGCGTGTTTCGACGGGAAGTAGTAGAGGATCGTCTGCTTGCGAATACCGAGCTGGTCGGCGAGCGCGTCGAGCGACGTCACGGCGAACCCCTCGGTGCCATACGCACGCAGCGCAGCATCGAGGATGCGGTCGCGCGTCGTTTCGGCCATGACGCAAGAGATATCACAAACTCTCTACCAATTGGTAGAGAGTTCTGTTAGAACTGTCTTGTGATTCGCGAGAACCTCTCCGGCAAGCGCATCGCCGTCACCGGCTCGACCGGTTTCCTCGGCACCGCGCTCGTCGAACGGTTTCTTCGCACCGTGCCCGATTGTGACCTCGTTCTCATCGTGCGACCCGGTCGCAGGGGCGCCCAGAACCGGGTGAACCGCGACATCTTGAAGAACGACGCGTTCGATCGACTCCGCAACGAATACGCAACCGATCCCGTCAGCGCAGGAGGGCTTGACGACGAAACCTTCGACGAGATGTGCGAGCGCCGCATCTTCGCCATCGAAGGTGACGTCGGCCAGGACGGACTCGGTCTCGACGACAACGGTCTGACACTGATGGCCACCGTCGACATCGCCGTACATTCTGCCGCAACAGTGAGCTTCGACTCGGCACTCGACGATGCCGTGCAGGTCAACCTCCTCGGCCCCGGACGAGTTGCTGCCGTGCTGCGCGCCGCAGCGGCAGCCCGCACCGAACCCACTTCCGGCGGGCTTGGCCCCGGTGAACCCGCCTATCTCGTCGCCGTCTCGACGTGTTACGTCGCCGGGTCGAGGCGCGGCAACGCACCCGAGCAAATGGTGCAGGACTCACCGTTCTTCGTCGAGGTCGACTGGCGCGCCGAGGTCGATAACGCCTTCCAGGCTCGCAAGGACACAGAGCAGGCCAGCCGGACCCCTGAGCGACTCCGCGAGCTCGAGGCCGAAGCAACCCAGATCCTCGGCGCCGCCGGCACACCCTTGATCGCCGAGCGAGTCGAGAACCTCCGCCAAAAGTGGGTCGGTGACCGGATGACCCAGTCGGGTCGTGCCCGTGCAAGCAGCCTCGGCTTCCCCGACGCCTACGCCTTCACCAAAGCGCTCGGCGAACGGAGCCTGTGTGAGACCCGCGCCGGTGTCCCCATTGCGATCGTGCGTCCGTCGATCATCGAATCGGCGCTTGCCGAGCCGGTTCCCGGTTGGATCCGGGGTTTCCGGATGGCCGAACCCGTGATCGCCGCCTACGCCCGCGGGCTGCTCAAGGAGTTCCCCGGCGTTCCCGAGGGCGTAGTCGACGTCATCCCCGTCGACCTCGTCGTCGCAACCATCCTCGCCACCGCCGCCCGTGGCCCGCACGTCGATCCCGACACCGGTGACCACCAGCCCGACATCATCCAGATCGCGTCAGGTGCCGCCAACCCGTTCAAGTACGGTCAGCTCGTAGACCTCGTCCGAGCGTACTTCACCGAGCACCCCGTGTACGACGAGAAGAACCAACCCATCTCGGTACCCGAGTGGTCGTTCCCGGGTCGGGGTCGCGTGAACCGACAACTGAGCCGGGCCCAATTCGCCCTCAACGCCAGCGAGCGAATCCTTGATGCTCTGCCATTGCGCGGCAAGCAGGCCGAGGTCGGCGCCGGACTCGAACAGCGCAAGGAGCTACTCGAACGGGCCAGTGGCTATGTCGAGCTCTATGGGGCATACACCGAGTGCGAGGCGATCTATCAGCTCGAGCGGATGTACAGCCTCTGGAACAGCCTCAGCGAAGCTGACCAACGCGACTTCAACATGGATCCGTGTTCGATCGACTGGAAGGTCTACGCCCACGACATCCAGCTGCCCTCGACGGTGAAACAGGCCCGCCTAAAGATGTCACCGAGCCGCGGACCGTCGGTCGACCGCAATGAGCGGCTCCGCAAGAACGTCTTGTCGCCCGACCGTCATCTTGCCGTGTTCGACCTCGAGAACACGCTCATCGCCTCGAACGTCGTCGCGAGCTACTCATGGCTCGCGACGCGCCGACTCGACACCCCCGACCGGGTTCGGTTCACGCTCAAGACCATCCGAGAGGCCCCAACCCTGTGGTCGCTTGACCGCGCCGATCGCAGCGACTTCCTTCGCTACTTCTACCGCCGCTTCGAAGACGCTCCGATCGAGCAACTTCAGGCTGATTCTGCCGAGATGCTGAGCGACCTCCTGATGACCAAGTCATTCCCAGCTGCCATTCGCCGCGTTCGCGAACACCGAGCTCTTGGTCACCGAACCCTGCTGATAACCGGAGCACTCGACCTTGTGGTCGAGCCCCTGCGTCCGCTCTTCGACGACATCGTGGCCGCCGAAATGAGCACCTCCAACGGCACCTACGACGGCCAACTCACCGCCGTGCCGCCCACCGGTGAGGCCCGCTACTCGACCCTGGCCGACTACGCCACCGAGCACGGCCTCGATCTTCGCGAGTCGGTCGCCTACGCCGACTCGTCGTCGGACCTACCGATGCTCGAAGCGGTGGGCTTTCCCGTCGCCGTCAACGCCGAGACCAAACTCGCAGCCATCGCTCGTCGGCGCGGCTGGCTGATCGAGCACTGGTCAACGTCCGCCGGCGCGCCCAACCGCGTCATCCCGATCGGCCCCCGCACCTTGCGAGGGCCCCTGCGAAAGCAGCGTGCCGGCTGAGCCGGCCCGCAGGAGTCTTGTCTCATGGCCACTGATCCCCGTCGCCAAGCGCCCCGTCCCGGCTTCGTTCTGAACGTCGACCGGCAAACGCCGCCGATCCTGTTCCATCACGGCGATAACTTCCGTCTCGAGAAGCTGCCGGCCGACCGAAGCCGCGTGATCTATCCCGCCGAGCCATTGCCTGGACTTCCCGACCCCGAAGGCTCGATCCGAGACGCCCTGCTCAACCCGATCGACGATGACCCGTTGCCGTCGCTGCTCAAGCCCGGCATGAAGCTCACCATCGCCTTCGACGATCTCTCGTTGCCGCTGCCATCGATGCGCAAGCCCGACATCCGGCAACGGATTATCGAGCAGGTACTCGACATGGCTGCGGCAGCCGGCGTCGATGACGTCCATTTGATCGCGGCGCTTGCGCTTCACCGTCGGATGACCGAAGACGAACTCCGCCATGCACTCGGCGATCGCGTCTACGACGCGTTCGCTCCGCAAGGCGCGCTCTACAACCACGATGCCGAAGATCCCGACGGCATGGTCGAGTTGGGCCTGACCCGTCACGACGAGCAGGTCACGATGAACAAGCGGGCTGCCGAGTCGGACCTCGTCGTCTATGTGAACCTCAACATCGTGTCGATGGACGGCGGTTGGAAGAGCACTGCTACCGGTCTCTCGGGGTATTCGGGTATCCGCCATCACCACAATGTGGCGACGATGCGCGAGTCCAAGAGCTTCATGGATCGCCACAGTTCCGAACTGCACCACAGCAACTGGCGTCAAGGCGAAGTCATCAAGAACCACGGTCCACGGATCTTTCAGATCGAGACGACGATCAACAACAACACCTTCGGCTACGACGGCCCACTCTCGGTCTTGCAGAAGCGAGAGTGGGAATGGACGGCCCGAGATCGGGCCACGTTCATGGGCATGAAAAAGGGTCTCGACGTCATGCCGTCGGGCGCTCGACGCCAGATCTTCAACAGCTGGAAGGCGCCGTACGAGCTCACGTCGGTGCAGGCCGGCAACGTCGAGTCGGTGCACGAAGTAACCCTCGAGCACTGCTTCAAGCAGCATCTGGTGCCGGTCGATGGCCAAACCGACATCCTCACCTTCGGCCTGCCATACATCTGCCCCTACAACGTGAACTCGGTGATGAACCCGATCCTCGTGATGTGCTTGGGGCTTGGCTACTTCTTCAACATGTATCGGGGCAAGCCTCTGGTCCGCGAAGGCGGAGTGCTCATCATGAGCCATCCCACGCCGTGGGAGTTCCACCCGGTGCATCACCCGAGCTACATCGACTTCTTCGAGCAGTTGCTCGCAGAGACAACCGACCCGATCGAACTTGAACGGAAGTACGAGAAGCAGTTCGCAGAAGACGAGTGGTACATCCACCTCTACCGCACGAGCTACGCCTACCACGGTGTGCACCCGTTCTACATGTGGTACTGGGGGGCCCATGCCCTCCAGTGGCTCGGTCGCGTCATCATCGTCGGTGGACACCCCCGGTCGGTGCGACGCCTCGGCTTCCAACCCGCGTCGACAATGCAGGACGCACTCGAGATGGCGAGCGACGTGGTGGGGTCAAGCCCGTCGATCACCCACCTGCACAACCCGCCGATTCTCATGGCCGACGTCACGTGAGCAAGCTGGTGAAGCAGCTGGGACTTCCGAAGATCGCGACTTCGCTGTCCCTGCGGCGAGTCTTCGGCGCACTCGAGTTCCCTCTTCGAGCACCCTCGACGCCCAAGGGAGTCGCGCCCAAGCATCGCGTTCGAACAACCGGTGGTGATTACGACACCTCGTGGGCCCGCAAGAAGCCGGCTCGGATCGCTCGCGCTGCGATCGTCGAGGGTCCGATGCGGCTGGTGGTGGCGGGCCTGGCCGCTCCGGAACGCAACGGTACCGACCGACTCCTCGACCTTCCCGACGGGCCGCTGATCTTTGCCGCCAATCATCACAGCCACCTCGATACTCCGCTGATGCTGACCTCGATCCCCGAGCCGTGGCGCCACAAGATGATCGTGGGCGCAGCAGCCGACTACTTCTTCGGCACCAAGGTCACTGCGGCGATGTCGTCGCTCGCGATGGGAGCGATCCCGATCGAACGCACCAGGGTCGAGCGTCGGAGCGCAAACCTCGCCGTCGACCTGATCGGCGATGGGTGGAGCCTGCTGATCTTCCCCGAGGGTGGCCGCTCCCCCGATGGCTGGGGTCAGCCGTTCCGGGGCGGCGCTGCGTTCCTCGCTTTGAAAACCGGCGTGCCCGTGGTGCCGGTCCACCTGGCGGGGACGGGTCGGATCCTCCGCAAGGGGCGATCAGTACCGCGACCGAGCACGACCTCGGTGACCTTCGGCCGTCCACTCACTCCTGCTGAGGACGAAAACGCCAACCGATTCGCCGCTCGCATCGAACGCGAGGTTGCAGCCCTCGCCGACGAGGTGACCACCGACTGGTACACCGCTCGACGGCGCGCCCACGCAGGCGATAGCCCCGGCCTGACCGGCCCGGAGTCCGGCCGATGGCGGCGAGCGTGGGCCTTGGGTGATCGGCGGACAAGGAAGCGTCGCCGCAACTGGCCCGACATCTAATCGGGCATCCACGGTTGAGGTTCCGGCACCTCGATGAGCCAACGAATGTGATCTCGACGCAGTCGCGCCGAAATGCACTAGAACGACGAGATGCGTTTCTCCTACGCCGAGTCGATGATCGAGCCCGCCCTGTACGCCCCGCTCGCAAAAGAGGCCGAAGCGCTTGGCTTCGACACGATGGTTGTGCCCGACTCGATCATGTATCCGGAAGAGAGCGATTCAACGTACCCATACAACGCCGATGGCACCCGCGAGTTTCTCGAAGGCAAGCCGTTCATCGAACCCTTCACCCTGATCCCGTCGCTCGCTGCCGTGACCGAGCGTCTCCGCTTCACGACCTTCGTGGTCAAGCTGCCGGTGCGGCATCCGGTGGTCGTTGCCAAGCAGGTCACCTCGGTCGGCGTCATCACGGGTGGACGTTTTGGCTTCGGGGTCGGGACGAGCCCGTGGTACGAGGACTACCTCGTCACGGACTCGAGCTGGGACCGTCGCGGTGCCCGCATGGACGAAATGATCGAGATCATCAACGCGCTTTCGACTGGCGAGTACTACGCGCACGAAGGCGAGTTCTACGAGTTCCCAGCCATCAAGATGTGCCCTGTCCCCGAAAACCGGGTGCCGATCCTCATCGGCGGACATTCGAAGCTCGCGCTGGAACGGGCCGGACATCTCGGCGACGGCTGGATGCACGGTGGTGGCGATGCCGAGGAACTCGCACGAATGATGACGTCGATCGATGACGCCCGCGCCCGCCATGGCCGGGCCGACCTTCCGTTCGAGGTTCATGCGATCAGCCTCGACGCCTACTCCCCCGAGGGGCTCGAACGTCTCGCTACAGCAGGGGTCACCGATGTGATCGTCGGTTTCCGCGATGCGTACCGACCGGGCCCTGACACCCAGTCGCTCGACGAGAAAGTATCGATGATGCAGTGGTACGCAGACGAGATCATCTCGAAGTTCCGCTGACCGACCGGTGACCGCTCGACCCCTCGGTCGGTGGGCCAATTAGATGCCACCACCTGACGTGATCAGGTAAAGACTCTCTGGCAGCTGTCGCCTGCCCACAGGGTCGTGACGACACCGTCAGGGTCAAGTCCGAGTGTCGTGCCGTTGAGAACGGCTCCGGTACTCGGGTTGGTGACGGCGAAGACGCCGACGATGTCGTCTGCGAATACGGGGACGATCACGAGTGCCTTACCGTAGGTGACACGAAGGAGCCCAACGGTCGCAGATTCTCCAACTCCCTCAGGTGTCACGAGCCCCGTGGGAGCCCGATGACCGTCGGCGTACCACTGGGTGAATTCGAGCGTTTCGACGAGGGGGGCAATCTTCTGATCTGCACTTACCTCTTCTTCTTCGCCGATCGGCCCAGGATCGCCGGTGAAGACCAGCTCCAGACTGCCCCACCGGACGAAGCGCACGACGGTGCCGTCACAGAAGTCGGTGCTGGCTCGGCCGGAGTCGCTGTCGGAGGGACCGAGGACCGCTTCCGCAGCGTTGATCACGTCCTCTTCAGAATCGCCGAAGCGCACTACCGTGCCGGTGTCGAACTGCAGTCCGGTCTCCACGAGCGTCACCGGGCCGGGGACGGCGACCCGCACGGGCGTGGTCGTCGTGGACGTCGAGCTGGTGGTCGTCGAACTGGTGCTCGATGTCGAAGAAGAGGTCGTGCTGGTACTCGCTGACATGGAGGTCGAGGTGTCGGTCATCAACTCGGGCCCGGTAGTCGACGGCACTTCCGTCGTCGGAATGATCTCGATGGTGCTCGGCAGCAGCGTGGAGGTTTCGTCGCCGGCGCCACCGGACCTAACCATGGCGGCTACGAGCACCACGACGATGCACGCAATGCCAGCGCCGATCGCCGGAGACAGGAATTTGCGCTTGGAGAAGGGATGAAGCGGCGGCGGTTCGATCAAGGTGGCCGGTGCAGGAGCCGGGGTCACAGGTCGGGGTCTAGCGGCCTGGGAAGCCACGGGCTCAGGTGCGTCGCGCACCGGTGGCGCGGCTGGCTCGTCAAACACCGAGACAGGCCCCTCGGCGACGGGTCGAGGCTTCGCTGACAAGGAAGTCGTTTCGATCTGTTGGCCGAGCTCTTCAGCGGTGACGACCGGAGGCGGAATGTCTGCGGACCCGATGAGAGCAGCGCCAGATGCGAGCGCACCACCGTCGGCACCTCGTCCGCGGGTGAACGCAATCCCGTAGGGAACGAGACTGACGTCGGTGATTCCCGCACCATTTGCCGCGGTGACAACCCGATCTCGGGCAAGTGCATCGAAGTCGTCGGGGATGACGATTGCGATCCGGTCGGGTGATCGTCCGGACTCGATTGTGAGCCTCGACCGGGCAACGAGATCGGTAATGACTGCAGCAAGCGCTCCAGTGCGTCCGTTCACCGCACGCTCGAGGGGGTCAGTGACAACTGGGCCTTCAGCATCGAGGGCGGCATCACCAACCAGCACGCTGCCGTCGGGACCGGCGGCGACTGCGCTGGCAGTCGCCGCTCGGGAGTTCCCCAGGTAGAGCACAGTCGGGTGCTGTGAGGGGTCAGATGTCGCAACAGCAGCCGAGATCCCATCGACGCCGAGGTAGATGCCGAGCGCCACGTTCACAGGGGATAAGCGTAGGACGATCAGCGAAAAAATCAGAAGCGGCCGGCGATCTTTGGGGGGTGCCAGCCGCTTCTTCGCAGCAACGTTGGAGGGGGATTCCTTGTTGCTGGGTTCGACTCGGAAGTTGGGGGGTCCGAGGAACTTGTTACTCGTGAGTATAGATGACTGCGATCAATCGTTCCAACAGTTCTGTCCGATATATGCCATCATTCATGGAGATGGATCTTCGCCAACTTCATGCCCTTCTGGCCGTCGCTGAACATCGATCGTTCTCCGCTGCTGCTCGAGCGCTTCACACGGTGCAATCGAACGTGTCGACCCACGTTGCCCGCCTCGAACAGGAAGTCGGCGCAACCTTGATCGATCGGTCCCAAGGGGAACTGACCCACGAAGGTGAAGTCGTGGCAGCCCGCGCTCGACGAATCCTCGCCGAGTTGCGTTCGATCGAACATGACCTGACGTCGCTGCGCGACAACGTCACCGGCCACGTCCGACTCGGAATGATCGGCACCACCGCCCGCTGGCTCGCTCAGCCGTTTCTCGAACACCTCGCCGACCTGCATCCCAACATCGACGTCGTCCTTATCGAGGCAACCACCACCTCACTTCTCCCACAGGTCATCTCCGAACAACTCGATGCCGCAGTGGTCAACCTGCCGGTCGACGACCCCGATGTTGATGCACGTCCGCTCTTCGACGAGGACCGCATCATCGTTGCGCCCACCGGCCACCCGCTGGCTGCCAAGCAACAGGTGACGCTAGCCGAGGCGGCCGGATACAAGCTCCTGTTGCCCCCCACGGGCACCGCATTTCGCGACGAGATCGACACCGACGCCCGACGAGCCCGTGTCACCCTTCGACCCCTCGCCGAGATCGACGGTCTGCGGCTCCTCGCCTCACTCGCCTTTCAAGGTTTTGGCGCAGCGCTCCTGCCTGCAAGCGCTGCCCCTCGCTACCTCGAAGGCGAATGGGTACGCGTCGGTGTCGATGGGCTTTCAAACCGGGCGGTCGGTATCGCCGTGCCCCGCCGCTCCCCGCCCTCAGCGCCCACCCGAGCGGTGATCGACACGCTTGCAACGTTGATTACCGACATCGGGCCTGATCACGCCGGCATTCATCCCCTCACCGTTTCGTCATGAGCCCTGCTTCGGGCTTGCGGTAGGTTGCTGCCTCATGAGCGTGGCTGAGCCGTCTCCACTCCCACCGACGGAGTTGCGCGCCCGGACCAACGGATTCGTCCGGGTTCGTACTGCTGACCTCGCCGGACGTCGGGTGCTCGAAGTCGACGCACGCGGCACCGAACAAGCGGGCGCCCTCGTCGAAAGTGACGGTCATTCCATGGCTACCGGCTTCCGGGCGGCCCGCGATCAGCGACTCCCAATTCTCCTACGTATTGCATCAAGTGGAGCCAACGCTGCCGAGGGTGTCGCTGCGCTGGCAGGTTGGGCTGCGGCGGCCAAGGAACTCACCGCCTGTTCGGGTGTGGTGCCCTCGATCGCTATCGCATCGGGTCCAGCAGTCTCAGGGCCCGCCCTCCTCCTCGGGCTCGCCGACCATGTCATCATGACCCCGGAGGCCTATGTCTTCATGTCCGGGCCGATGATGGTCGAAGAGTTCACCGGGGTGCCGATCAGCAAGGCCGAACTCGGCGGCGCACCCGTGCACGACCGCACCACCGGCCTTGCGTCGTTCACGGCTTCCGACGAAGACGAGGCCGAGCTGATCGCAGCGGAGTTGTTGTCGTTCCTCCCCGACCACACCGACAACCAACCACCCACGCAGCAGTGCCTTGACCCTGTTGACCGACCGACACCAGAGGCCTACGACGTGCTGCCACCGTCGACCAACGGCTCCTACGACGTCCGCAAGATCATCACTGCGATCGTCGACGACGGACACCTGTTGGAGCCGCGCGCCTCGTGGGCTGCCAACCTCGTCACTGCGTTCGCCACCATCGGTGGGCGCACGGTCGGCATCGTCGCAAACCAGCCCCAGACGGTCGCCGGCACCCTCGACATCGCGGCCAGCCAGAAAGGAGGACGATTCGTCGCCTTCTGCGACGCATTCAACATTGCGCTCGTGACCATCGTCGACACCTCCGGCTTCTACCCCGGCAAGGACACCGAGTGGCGCGGCATGATCCGTTACGGCGCCCAGATGGCCTTTGCCTACGCTCGGGCAACGGTTCCTCGGGTCAACCTCACGACACGGAAGTCTTATGGCGGTGCGTACATCGTCATGGACTCCAAGAACATGGGCAACGACCTCGCCTTCGCCTGGCCGTCAGCCGAAATTGCCGTAATGGGAGCCAAGGGCGCAGTCGAGATTTTGCACCGCAATGGAAATGAAGCCGAACGGGCCGAACTCGAACAGGCCTACGAAGCACGCCTGCTCAATCCCTACATCGCCGCCGAACGAGGCACGATCGACGCCGTGATCGAACCCGAGACCACTCGTGCCGAGATCCATGCTGCGCTCGAGATGCTCATCTCGAAGCGCGAAAAATTGCCGCGTCGGCGCCACGACAACACGCCGCTCTGAAACTGCTGGCCAATTGGTGCCACTGCGTGGTCAAGTAGGCCTCGGGGGCCGTTTCCCACTAGGTTGTCTGGGCCGCGTCCCAGATTTCGGGCGCAAGACGAGAGGAGTGCGAGCGACGTGACCGAAAGCATCACTATCACCGACAACAGGACCGGTGAGTCGCTCGAGATCCCTATCCAGAACGGCGGTGTCGACGCCGCCGAGTGGCGCAAGCTGCTCCCCGGCATCTGGTTCCACGACCCGGGTTTGGCCACGACATCGGGCGCCGAGAGTGCCATCACCGAACTCGACGGCGATAACGGCATCCTGCGGTACCGCGGCTACCCGATCGAGCAGCTCGCCGAGCAGAGCTCGTTCCTCGAGGTCACCTACCTACTCCTCAACGGCGAGCTCCCATCGCAGGCCGAGCTTGACGGCTTCGTTCACGAGGTCACGTATCACACCTTCGTGCACGAAAAGTTCCGTCGCCGCATGTACGACGCCTACCACTACGACGCGCACCCGATGGGCCTCCTCATGTCGGGGGTGAGTGGCCTGTCGACCTTCTATCCCGACTCGAAAGACATCGAGAACGCTGACGTTCGAATGCAGAACGCGATCCGACTGATCGCAAAGATGCCCACACTCGCTGCCTCAGCGTTCCGGCATCGCATGGGCCAGCCGTTCGTCTACCCCGACAACGAACTCGGCTATGCCTCGAACTTCCTCAAGATGATGTTCGAGATCGGCTCGCCGTACGAGGTGGATCCAGCCTTCAAAAAAGCGATGGAGATTCTGCTGATTCTGCACGCCGACCACGAGCAGAACTGTTCCACCACGGCCGCTCGCGTCGTCGGTTCCTCTCACACCGACCCGTACACCGCCATCGGTGCAGCATGCGGCGCCCTCTACGGCCCCCGCCACGGTGGCGCCAACGAGGCCGTGCTCGGCATGCTCGACGACATCGGTTCCTACGACAACGTCGAACCATTCATCGAGGGTGTCAAGGCCGGCAAGGAACGCCTGATGGGCTTCGGTCACCGCGTCTACAAGAACTACGACCCTCGCGCCCGCATCATCAAGGAAGCGGCCTACGACGTCTTCGCCGTGACCGGCACCAATCCGCTGCTCGACATCGCACTGAAGCTTGAAGAGGTTGCGCTCGAAGACGAGTATTTCGTCAGCCGTCGCCTCTACCCGAATGTGGACTTCTACAGCGGCCTCATCTACGAGTCGATGGGCTTTCCCCGCGACATGTTCACGGTGCTGTTCGCCATCGGCCGTACCCCCGGATGGCTCGCCCACTGGGACGAGATGCTCGCCCAAAACAGCCGCATCGCCCGGCCGCGTCAGCTCTACATCGGGGCGAGCGAGCGGCCTTACGTACCGATAGGCGAACGCTGAGTCCGACGCTGCGTAATCGCCTCGGCCGCTTCCGGCCGAGCCGCCTCGAACTCGTCAGCATCCACCTTCCAAAGACAGCGGGATGGTCGTTTCGTGCCGCGCTCGAACAGGAATACGGCGATGATCTGGTCTCGATCTACGGAGATATCGTGGTCGACGGCCGGGCCTACCGCGCTGCCCACGGCCACTTCCGCCCGGCCCAGCTATGGAGCGCAGCCCGCAAAGCTCACCTCGTGATGTGGGTGCGAGACCCGGTCGAGCGGATCCGAAGCTGGTACGACTTCTGGAGCGCAACACCACCAACCGGTGAGGCGCACCATCGGGCCTTCAAAGCCGCCGACATGTCTCTGGCCGAGTTTGCTGCATGGGATGTGGTGGTCGGACAGTTCGAGCACATCTTCCTCGATGGCACCGATGGCCTCGAAGACTTCGATTTCATCGGCTTCACCGAGCACTTCGAGGACGACCTGCACCGATTGGCGAAACAGCTCGGATGGAAAACGACTCCGAACATCATTCACGCCAATCGCACGCCGCGGCCGCCGTCCCCCATCGATGCAACGACACGAGCTGTGATCACCCAACACCACGGGTTCGAGATCGATTTCTACCAACGGGCACTCGAGCGGAGGTAGGTCAGGTCCCGACGTCGAGCACGAGTTTTCCGGCGTTCGCGTTCTGCCCCATACGCGTGTGTGCCGCTGCGACCTCATCAAGGGAGTAACGGGAATCAATCACCGGCTTCACCGAACCGGACGCAACGTGGGGCAGAAGTTGCGCAGCGAACTCCTGGGTGATCGCGATCTTTTCTTCGATCGGCCTGGCTCGCAACGTCGTGCCGGTGACTGATGCTCGTTTCACCAGCAGGCTGCCGACGTCGAACGGCACCGGCTTGGCAGCCATCACACCGACCTGAATGATGCGACCACCGAGCGCCACCGCTGCCACATTGCGCGGCAGATACTCGCCGCCGATCACATCGAGTATGACATCCACCCCAGCGCCGCCGGTCACCCCAAGGACCTCGTGGACGAAATCCTCACTCGCATAGTCGATGACGAGATCAGCACCCAAGGAACGACAGAGGTCGTGCTTGCCGGCCGACGCGGTGACTGCGACGCGAGCACCGAGGGTTTTGACGATCTGGATGGCGGCGGTGCCCACGCCCGATGCGCCGGCGTGGACCAATGCCCACCGACCGCTCGTGAGGCCGCCCTGACGAACCAGTGCGTCCCATGCGGTGATGAAGACCTCGGGGAACGCCCCGGCGTCGGCGAGCGAAAGCGCTCTGGGGACGGCCATCGCCTGACGCTCGTGAACCGTGAGCATCTCGGCGTAGCAGCCGCCGTTCTGAATACCCATAACGGCATCACCGACCCGGTGCGCAGTGACCCGCTCACCCACCGCGAAAACGCGACCGGCGAACTCGAGGCCAGGGATCTCGTGCATCATCGGCGGCCCCGGATAGATCCCCATCCGCTGCAGCAGATCGGCGCGGTTGACGGCGGTCGACACGACCTCGACCAATAACTCCTCAGGACCAGCGACTGGGTCGGGGACGTCGCGAATTTGCAGGACCTCGGGTCCGCCCTTTTCTTCGAGCACCACGGCGCGCATGATCGATGATCCTCCTGGGTCAGTCGTCGGCGAATCGATACTGGTGGGGATACGGAAAGAAGTCGGGCCGACGACCACCCTGGTGGCCATCCTTCATCGCCTGCCAGAACTCAACGGTGGCGATCTCGGGATGGAACTCGTCGAAGACCTCACCAACGATGCGCGGCGACCGAAGGTAGGTGCTGAACTCCTCGGGGAAAACGTCGTTCGATTCGACCGGGAACCACGGCTGATCAAGCATCTCGTCCTCGTACGACTGACTCACCGGCATCTTGCGGAAGTTGACCTCGGAAAGGAGAGCCAGTTCGTCGTAGTCGTAGAACACGACCACACCATGACGGCTAACACCGAAGTTCTTCGGAAACAGGTCGCCGGGGAAGATATTGGCCGACGCAAGGTCCTTGATGGCGTTGCCGTAGTCGATCGCTGCGGCTCGAGCGAGGTCAGGGCCCATCTCGCGCAGATACAGGTCGAGCGGGTAGAGCCGACGCTCGGTATAGACGTGATGGAGGATGACCTCGTCGTCGGTGACAGTGACGGTGCGCGTGCAGTCCTCAAGCAACTCCTGAATGAGTTCTTCATCGAAACGATCACGCCGAAACGAAAGCTCTCGGAATTCCTGTGCGTCGACGAGTCGGCCGACTTTGTCGTGATCGAACACCAGCTTGTAGCGACGTTGCACGTCCTCAGGGGTGGTTCGTTTCGACTGCGGAAAGCGGTCCTTGATCAGCTTGAAGACCACATCAAACGAGGGCAGTGTGAACACCGCCATCACCATGCCGCGAGCTCCCCTGGCGCGCTCGAAGCGAGTGTTGGAGTGCTCCATATGGCGGTAGAGCGCTCGGAAGAGATTCGTCTTGCCGTGAGCGCTGTAACCGATCGACGTGTAGAGCTCGGCCACCGGCTTCACCGGCAGCAGGCTCTTGAGGAACGACACAACCGCAGCGGGACGACGAGCCAGCACATGGAAGTACGATCGGGTGTAACCGAACAGTCGACTGGCTGCGAGTTCGGTGAGCAGCACCGCATCGACGCGCACGCCGTCGTCGGAGACCGTTATGGGCAAGATGACCGGGTTGATCCGGTTGAGCCACCGCAAACGGCCGACGAGGTAGGCGCCCTTGTTGCGATAAAAGACCGGTCGCAGAATGTCGAGGGAATCGATGTGACCGTCCCAGTTCTCCGACAACCAGATTGCGATGACCTCTGCCACCCGGTCGGCATCACGCTCGATCACGTGGAACTGTGATGCAAGGGGTGAATGTTCGAGAATTTGGAGAATTGAGTCGGCCAGCGAGTCATCGACCGGAAAGGTTCGGTACTCACCACGACTGCCATCGTCCGCAGGCAAAGCCGTGGGGCCGAGCCAAAGGAACTCGAGGTTGATGTCGAGTCCAATCACCTCGAACAGGCGGCGGGTGACCGAGTTGAAGAACGTCTCAGCCAACTCGAAGTCCATGCGCTGGCTGACGAGCGACACGTATCGCCGGCGGGCGTCGGCCCACAGTCGGCGAGCTTCGTCAGCGTCGGTGGGGACTATGACCCGTGCTGAATCGACGGCACTCCAGACCGCCTTCTTGTGCAGGTTGAGTCGCTCGCTGTTGTCGTCTTGGTGGGCGTCCCACTCTCGCTGCAGAAACCGTGTCGCAGCACGGTGGGTGACCTCGAGAAAGCTGTCGTGGAAGCTCACGAACGTGTCGTGCAGCAACCGCGCAATCCGCTCGACTCGCGGATCGATGGCTGCTGACGGGCTCTTGGCAGCAGGAAGGACGTCAGCCATTACGGCGATAACCCTACTTCGAGACACCCCGTGCTGAGCTCATCGAATGGACGGCGATGCCGGAGTTCCGAGCACCCATCGAGCGAAACGCCGTTCGTGGTCGACTGTCGTTCCTTCGAGCGCTTTGGGTCGGTCTTCGTCGCCGATGGTGGGCGGATCATGCCGCAAGGCGAATGGCCAGGTGGAACGTGTCGCACACCACCGCAACGAAGGGGCGGCTCGAGATCGACCGGACCGAAGGAGTACGAACCGGCTGGGCGTCAGCTCTCGGCACCAGCTCTTTCGTGATGCCGGATGACTTCGGCGATGACGAACCGCAGGAAGCTCTCGCTGAAGCCAGGGTCGAGATTGGCTTCTTCGGCCAACCGACGCAGACGGGCGATTTGCACCTCTTCACGACTCGGATCAGCAGCTGGCAGGCCGGCCGAGGCCTTGTACTCCCCGACTGCCTTTGTGATCTTGAACCGCTCAGCAAGAAGCAGAACGAGTGCCGCATCGATGTTGTCGATACTGGATCGGAAGGTCTCGAGTTGCGGATCTGACATGGTTCTGGGTGCGGGTCTGGTGGGCCGTACAAGAGTCGAACTTGTGACCTCCTGCGTGTCGAGCAGGCGCTCTAACCAACTGAGCTAACGGCCCCAGGAGACAAAATCGTAGCAGCGCACACTAGAAACGACGCAGCCGATCGGTGCGCCAGAGAGCGGCGACCGACCCGCCCGGAGGCGGGCCGGTCCACTGACGAGCGCCGGGCGGGATTTGAACCCGCGACTGTACGGCTTTGCAGGCCGTTCCCTTGGGCCGCTCGGGCACCGGCGCCAGCGGAGCGCAATGTTATCCGGGGCCGGCCCTCGTGAGACGATAGACCGGTGACCGACGATGCCAATTCCGCTCGCAGTCCGCTTGAGATCCTCGGCGCGCTGGCGAAAGTCGATGCTGAGCTCGACGCATCGAGCAGACTCGTCGAGATCTACACCCTGGAGGGTTTGCTCCAGGTCTGGTGGTTCGGTCTGCCGGAGGCGACCGATGTCGTCATCATGGGCGGAGGGGCAATGGGCGGGTTGACCGGACCAGGAAGAGCGCTCTATCCCACCCTGGGCAAACGCCTCGCCACCGACGGCCGGGCCGGAATGATCGTCGGCTATCGAAAGCCCGGCGACTTGAGCCGCTGTCTGCTCGACGTCTGCGCCGCAACCGACCTCGCGTTGCGCAACGGCGCCGAGCGCTTCGCCCTGCTCGGCCACTCGTTTGGCGGCGCCGTGGCGATCCAGGGGGCCGCCACGTTCCCGAGACACACGGCCGGTGTGGTCACATTCACCACCCAGTCGGCGGGTTGTGAGCAAGCCAACCGGATGGGCGACGTGCCGCTCCTGCTGTTGCACGGTGAGGACGATTCGATCCTCGGCCCAGAGAACTCGACCATGGTGCAATCGCTTGCCGGGCACGGCGAGGTACGGATGTTCCCCGCCACTGATCACCTGATGGCCGAGGCTGCTGACGAACTCGAAGCGTTTGTGCCCAGCTGGCTCACGGCTCGCTTTGAGGAACACCGGGCCGCAGCTCAGCACTGAGCAATGCTTCGAGCCCTGCCTCGATGCGGCGAAGCCGCGCCATGGCGTCACGGAGACGGCCGAGCAGTGCCATCGCCTCCTCTCTGTTGAGCGCATCGGCGCCGGCCGGGAGCATGGCCAGCGAGCGCCGGAGGTGTTCGATCTCATGATCGCCGAAGAAGTTCATGACCTGACTGACTGTATCGAACATATGTTCGCCTTGCCAATGCAGACTCCACCCGAGGTCAGCTCCGTTGGTGGTGGTGTGACCATCGCTCAGCGCCGTCAACTCGAGGTGTTGCGGCCCGATTCGAGCGTTGGATCGCAACCTCACTCGCGCGACAGGAAACGCCCGGGCTCGACCTCGACTGCCTCGGCGCGTTCGACCATGCGCTTGGTGTGCAGCACCGCAGAACGACGCTCGACATGGTCGGCGATGAACACCTCGACTCCAGGTCGGTAGATGAACCGGTGGGCCACCATCTCGTCGATGGTGCGAGGCTCCTTGAGAAACTCGAGCATTGCGTCGTGACGGCGCGTGATCGCGCCTTTGAACTTGTCGAGCATCACCACGAAGTTCTCACGTCCTTCGATCACGCCTTTGTGATGGAACGTCACGTAGAACTCGGCGTCTTCGTCGCGTACTCGGTCGATGCTGTGCTCGAAGTCGTCGAGATCGCTATACACGTCGCCGTAGTAGGGGCCAAATCCGGTGAGGTCGATGTCAGAGAGGAAGAAGACGCGGTCGGAGATGCGAAGCCCGCAGTGACCGACCGTATGACCAGGCAGATGGACGGCCTCGATTCGTACCCCACCGAGATCCCACATGGCACCGTCCTGGTAGCCGGTGGCATCGGGGCGAGGCGTGTAGTGAAACGTGGTGAGGTACGCCTCGAGCAGTTCGGGATGATCGTGACGGTTGTGACCGGTGACGGCAAGCAGATCATCGACGCTCCGGGTCACGGCAAGATCGGCGTCGTGGATGTGAACCCGGGCGTTGGGAAAAGCGACGTTACCGGCGAGGTGATCTTCATGCCCGTGGCTGTTGATGACCGCGTCGACCGGCAGGCCAGCACCGCCCTGCTCGGCCACGGTGACGGACGGATCGATGATGACGGTCTCACCTGCGCCCTGGACCAACAGACTGTTCCCCGAGGGGTACGCGCCGTTCGCCTCGGTGGTCAGAACCGTCACGTGGTCGGTCAGCTTGCGCGAGATCTCTCCCCAGGCGTTCGTCATGACAGAGCAGGCTAGCTACGGTCTTCGTATGGGGATCAACCACATTGCGCTCGCCGTAAAGGACATGGAGGCCACCCATCGCTTCTACACCGAGGCGATGGGGTTCACGCTCGAGAAGGTCGAGATTGCCAACATGCGCAACGGCAAGGCCCGCCACGCGTTCTATTCGACCGGCTCACCCGACGACCAGATGATCGCGTTCTGGGATCTGCGAGACGTGCCCGGCGTCGACGACTACGAGACCGACATCTCTCGCGGGCTGGGACTCGACCCCTTCGTGAACCACTTGGCGTTCCAGGCCGACAGCCTCGATGACCTTGCATCGAAGAAGCAGCGATGGCTCGATGAGGGCATCGACGTCATCGAGATCGACCACAACTGGGTGCAGTCGATTTACGCCGAGGATCCCGACGGCAACGTCGTGGAGTTTGCGATCATCACCGAAGCGTTCACCGACGCCGACCGGGCCGAAGCACTCGAGTTGTTGCGGGCCACAGACCCGCCGTATTCGGCTCCGCCGACGGTCACGCATCACCCGGCAAGCAGCTGACGGCTCTGGGCAGAGCGACTCACGACGGTCGACGCGCCGCCGCCAAAACGCATGAACCCCAGGCCGGGGCCTGGGGTTCGTTGGAGCGGACGACCGGGTTCGAACCGGCGACCTCAACCTTGGCAAGGTTGCGCTCTACCAACTGAGCTACGTCCGCAGCGGCTCATCAGCGTAGCGGCTTCTTCGTTCGTTGCACCCAGCGGCTCGGGGCTCACAAGGGTGGTCCGGGCCAACGTTTTTAGGTCCCGGGTGGGCGTAGGTCGATCCGAAGTGTCAGCACGCCATCGACGAGTTCACCATCGGCATCACCGATCAGTGCGAAGTCCGTGTAGTCCGTCTGCGCTTGCTTCACGAACATCGCCCGCTCGTCTCCTCCAACCGGAGGCAAGTTGCGTCGTTTCACCGCTTCGGCTCGCTCGCGAAATCGCTCCAGCATCGCGTTGATGTCGAGTTCGTCTGCCATGGAACCCACAGTAACCACGTTCGGTCAGCTGTCGGTCGACTGCCCACGAGCAACGGGACCAAACTCATCGCCACCATCGGCGAGTTCGCCGACATCGACCGGGAGGACGAAGGTGTCGTCGAGGAAGTTCATCTGGTCCTGCTCCCGCGCAGCCCTGCGTCGAATGGCGACGTCCATGCGCCGACGGGGGTTTGTATGCCAGACATAGATCACGAGAAGCCCACCAATCACCGCTGCGATTACGAAGAGTGAGTTCCGGATACGGTCGATATCGCTCGCCGTTTCGTCGGCTGTGAACGCTTCTTGCGCATCCTGCGCGACTGCGGCAACCGGCGCGGCGATGCAAACCAGAACCACTGCTGCGACGAGCAGGAGAGAGGCGAGGCCTCGGCGCATAGCCCCGACCGTATCGGGCCGACGCAGTGACACGGTGCCGGTACAGGCCGTCGATTCAACGCCAGGACTTAACCATCGAGACTCCAGGTATGCACCTCGTCGCTGCGGTTGGGATCTGAACGGCGGCCCGGTCAGTACTGGTGCTGCCGACACCAGTACGTCGTTCGTCCACCGACCTCGGCGCGAACGAGCTCAGCCCCATCCTTCGGGCACAGACCGCCCCGGACACGGGCCGGCTGCAGATCACCGGTGTGGCTGCCGCCCCGCTCCCCCAGCACCGTGATCGTTCGGCGCATTGTGCGGTGGAGGCGTGAGATCTCGTTGTCGGTGAGCGAGTTCGCTGGGCGGTCGGGTGCCAGACCGGCCCGAAAGAGGGTCTCGTCGACGAGCAGGTTGCCAAGGCCGGCGAGCTTGGCTTGATCCATCAGCCGAGCCTTCAGCGGCGCGGAAGAAGCCGAGATGACGGTGCCGAACGGCTTGCGGGTCACCGCTGCGGCGTCAGGGCCGAGCTTGGACTCCTCAGGATCGAGCTCAACGCCACCAAGGCGTCGAGGGTCGCGGATCACCAGCGAACCACCACCCGAGAACTCGACCCCGAACCGATCCCACGCCGGGTCGTCACGGTCGCTCGAATACTCGAGTGCCTCGATCGGCGCAGCAGCGTCGACGAGTATGCGGCCGGTCATGCCGAAGCGAAGTCCGAGAACCGGACCATCGGTGTCGACCAGCATCAGTTTTCCGATCCGCCGCAACCCCGTAACCTTCACCCCCGGCAGCACCGCTCGCAGTTGCTCTGTGGTGGTATCGCCCTTGGCGTACCACTCGTCAGGGGCATGAACACCGCTGACGGTGCGTCCCAGAACGGGCTCGGCGGCCCGCCGGTACGCCTCAATCTCAAGCATCTCCGGCATTGCTGCGAATCAGCCTTCGGCGGCGGCTTTCTCAAGGGTGCGCGAGATCAGCGGGCCAAGAAAGGCCGACTCGAGCAGAAAGCCATCGTGGCCCTGCGGGCTATCGACGACGTGGTAGTCGCAGTTGCCACCGCCGGCGTTGATCATTTCGGCCATCGCAGCCTGCTGATAGGCGGGATACAAGATGTCGGAGGTAACCGAAGCGGTCAGCACCGGAACCTGCAACGCTCCCAGCACCGACTGCACGCCGCCGCGATGCCGGCCGACATCGTGCAAGTCCATCGCCTTGCTGAGCACGAGGAACGAGTTGGCATCGAAGCGACGCACAAGCTTCTGACCGTGGTGATCGAGATACGACTCGATCTGATAGCGACCCCATTGGCTGAGCTCTTCGCTGGGCACAAACGGCTCACGTCCGAAACGCGCGTCGAAGACGTGGGTGGTGCGGTAGGTGATCTGAGAGATCTCGCGGGCCAGCGCAAGGCCCTGCCACGGACCATCGCCTTCCGGCGCGTCGTAATACCAACCGTTGCGCCATTTGGGGTCTTGGACGATTGCGAGTCGTTCAACTGCACTCCAAGCGATTTGCATCGGACTGGCGGCCGCAACCGACGCGATCGGCATCAGCGACCTCACGAGGTCGGGGTACATCGCGCCCCATTCGAGCACCTGCATACCGCCCATCGATCCGCCGACGACCGACAGCCAGGCGTCGATCCCCAGTTCGGCCATGAGGAGCCGCTGGGTACGGACGATGTCGCGCATCGTGATCTGCGGGAAGGTTGGGCCGTAGGGCTTGGCGGTGTCGGGGTCGATACTGGCAGGTCCAGTGGTTCCTTGACAGCCGCCCAATACGTTGGCGCAGACGATGAAGTAGCGATCGGTGTCGAGGGCCTTCCCCGGGCCGATCAGGTCGTCCCACCAACCGTCGCTCTTGTGCCCTGGCTCGAAACCACCGGCGGCGTGCGAATCGCCGGTGAGTGCGTGGCATACCAGAACCGCATTGGAATGGTCGGGCGCCAGCGCGCCCCAGGTCTCGTATGCGATCTCGATTTCGTCGAGGTGCCCGCCACACTCGAGGACGAATGGACGATCGCGTGACACCTTCGCGAACTGGCGCCTACCAACAGGATCGCCATGACGCCAGGCACCACTGACCGGCAGCGGTGACGGGAACCGTCGGCTGGGGTCGTACTGCAGGCTCTCGGGGCGATCGGTCACGGAGACTCCTTCCCCTCAACGCTAGGGGGGATCGAGCAAACACACTATCCCCTCTACCGTTAATCCGGAGTCAACTAGTCGGAATTAGGACGGACAGCGGGAGCGCCAGAACTCGAAGACATCGCAACGGTGGGAGAGGCCATGCGCGCGAAGCATCGCCCACCCACACTCGTCGATGTCGCCTCGGCGGGCCGCAGCGGCCGCCTCGTCCCAGGCGCCTCGGTCAGGCGGCAACGGGAGACGGGCAAGACGCGCAGCCGACACCCGGATCGCATCGGCGCTCATGGCGGTGCCGGCCGCGTCGAGTACCGCAAGCGTGGTCGCCACCGGACTCGTGAGAAGGGCTGCAACGTGCCAAAGCGATGGGGCCTCAGGCCTCGGCTCGACCGAAACCACCGGCACCGAAGGAACTGCGCACCCCACCTCGTCGACGATCGCCTCGATCACCTTGGTCTGGCTGGCAACGAGCACTTTGGGGACCAGCCGTGCCCGGATCCAGTCGACAACCGAAGGCTCCACCCGATCGAGATCGACACTCGGATGCTGGAATCGCTGCTTGGCGAAACGGGCTGGTACCGCACCCCAGCGGTTTCGCAGCGGATCGATCAGGCCCACCGTGATGAGAGGATGTTCACCATCGGCATCGTCGACCACGGCATCGACCAATCCGTAGTACTGGTCTCGGAAGCCAGCAGTGACGTGGGCGATCGCTGCAAGTGATGGCCCTTCGCTCATTGCAGCAATGACCGGTACGCCTCGTGCTGCTGCAAGCAGGTGACCCCATGAACCTGGCGACGGTTCGGGTGCATCAACCCGACCGACCTGCACCGGGCCCGGGTCGCCGGGTGCCGCCACGATCGCGACCGTGTCGATCGCTGCAGCGAACGACCGCACCTCCTCGACCCATAGGCCTCTGATGGGTGCAACGTTCTGAAGTCGAGCGCGCACTGGCGCTGCATCAGATGCCGCAAGGATCGAGTCGGGCTGCATCAGCACCATTGCGCCCTGTGCACTCAGACGCTCGGCGCCGCCGAGCAGAAAGGCCCCAGCATCATCGACATATCCCCCCACATCCGGCCACCGAGTTCGTAGTGCCGCTCGGGCATCAGCGTTTCGAGCGGTCGGTCCCTTGAGTTGCGAGAGAAACGGCGGGTTACCAACGACGAGGTCGACCCGATCAGGTAATCGCTCACTCGTCGACACAGCCAGGAAATCACCGAGGACGAACCGCCCAGTCGACACCGGACCGCCGGCCCACAACGACAGCGCCGCATGGGCAGTGGCGAGGGCGATCGGATCGATGTCGACCGCCCAGAACCGCTCCGCGATCTCGCGTCGATCGCCGCTCATCCGCTCGGCTACTGCGAGGAGGAACGCTCCGCCCCCGACGGCAGGGTCGAGCACGCTCGAATGAGCGTCGATCGGCCCGGTCCGTTGCTCGAGCAGGTCGAGGAGTTCCTCGATGACGTGCGAGGGCGTGTGATGAATCCCCAGTCGCCGTTGATCTTCAAGCGACTGCAGCGCTTCCCGAACAAAGCCGGGCAACCACGGTCCCCACTCCCCGGCGCACACCGTGCCATCGCCAACTTCGAGAGCAGCAGCGGAAACTTCGACGGCAACACCATCGACGAGCAATTCGACATCAACCCGCCCCGCGGTTGCGACCCGCTGGACGACCGCGGCAATCACTCCGGCACTATCACCGAGGCTGGCAGCGACGCAGGCCTCGACGAACCGGAAGACCTCGTGGTCAGGAGTCCTCGGGATCCCAGGCAACGAGATTGGCCAGCCGCGCGTCGTTCGAGAACATCTCGACGATCGGCATAACACATTCGATGCGCTTCTGCAGACGCTTGATGTCGAGTTCCTCGTCCCACAGCGACAACGTCACGACAAGACCCGACTCGCCGGCGCGAGCGGTACGGCCCGCACGATGCAGATAGGTCTTATGGTCGCCGGGTGGGTCGTACTGAATAACCACGTCGACGTCGTCGACATGGATGCCGCGGGCAGCAACGTCAGTGGCCACCAGCGTGCGGAGCTTGCCGTCACTGAAGTCCTTCAGGGACTTCTCGCGACTGGACTGACGGAGGTCACCGTGGATCGGTGCCGCGTCGATACCGAGGTCTTTCAGGTCACTGGCCAGGCGATCCGCCATGACTTTGGTTCGCGTGAACATGATGGTGCGCCCCGCCGACCTCGCAATTGCCGCCGCAACCTTCGACTTGTCCATCTTGTGGACTGCGACGAAGCGGTGGGTCATCTGCTCGACCGTGACCTCCTCAGCCTCGACCTCATGCATTGTGGGGTCGGTTTGGTAACGCTTGATCAAGGTGTTGACCACACCGTCGAGCGTGGCCGAGAACAGAAGAGTCTGGTGATCGCCTTCGACGTTGCGGAGGATCCACTCGACCTGCGGCAGGAAGCCCATGTCCGCCATGCGGTCGGCCTCGTCGACGACGACGTGCTGGACCTGGGAAACCGAGATCGCGTCTCGCTCGATGAGGTCGATCATGCGGCCGGGTGTGGCGACAACCAGATCGACACCCGTCGCCAGCTTCTCGATCTGCTTTTCGATCGGTGCCCCACCGTAGATCGCGAGCGCAGAGCGACCTACCGCGATAGCAGCCGGTGCGAGTTCGTCACAGACCTGGTTCGCGAGCTCGCGCGTCGGCACGAGCACCAAACCGGTGGGGTGGTTCGGGGCGGCTTTCTGCATCCGTTGCAACACGGGGAGGCCGAAGGCAAGGGTCTTGCCTGAGCCGGTCCTGGCCTTTCCGCACACATCGCGCCCAGCAAGAGCATCGGGGATGGTGAGTTCCTGGACGGGGAAGGGGGCGGTAATACCGCGTTCGGATAGGACGCCAACGATCTCGTCAGCCAGTCCCAGGTCCGCGAACGTCATGGCAGTGGTGGTGGTGGTCATCTGCTTCTCGACCGAGGATCCAAAGAGGAAGGCGTCGCTCGGTGCGTCGGGAGGAATCATCCATCGTCTGCGACGGATCGACCTACGCAGGCTACCGGGCCGGTCAGCCGTTCCTGACCACCCGGCCGTCGCGAGTGGTCACACCCTCGCCGGCCAAGAGCAAAGCCTGCTCCGCCTCGTGAGAAGCTAAGAGTTTCCCGCTCGTAGCAACGACACGCCACCACGGGAGCGTGCCGTTGGACCTGGCGAGCATCGAACCGACAGCCCGGGCAGCACCGGGGTATCCGGCCTCGGCCGCAACCTCGCCGTAGGTCAACAGGTCACCCGTTCCGAGACCGTCGAGAACCTCGCCGACCGCCAGTTCGAAGTCCGTCCACGACGAGCGGTCGAACGGATCCATCAGCGGGACAGTTCGACGAGATCCACTGGGTCGTCGAACCCGGCGATCGCTCGCGTGCCGATCGGTCGGGAAACGAGAGATGTATACAGATGTTCGACAGTGTCGGCGGGGGCGAGAATCTGCCGGGGCTCGGCGCAATCACACAACCGCGCCCCAAGATTTACCGGCGTACCGATGTAATCATCACCGTCGATCAGGATGACGCGGCCGCTGGTGAAGCCGCCTCGCAACGGTAGCGGTGAACCCGACGAGTCGATCAGCGCTTCAATCTCGACGATGGCCTCGAGCAACGGTTCCGCCTCGACCGCAACGAGCATGGCGCCATCGCCCAGCCACTTGGCGATGCGAACGCCACGAGCCGATGCCACGCCGCGCACGGTTGCTCGGAACGCATTGAGCAAATCCACCGCTTCGTCGTCGCCCTCGTGGTCGGTGTACGCAGTGAAGCCACACAGGTCGATAAAGGCAAAGGAGCGGTCGATCCGTTTGCCCCGAACACCAAACTCCTCGATCATCACCTCTGAGCGTAGCCAGCATCGCAGGGCCAAGAGTGGCCAACGACGGTCCGCCGCCTAGCGTCATCGTGATGACCCAGGCAACTGCCGGCCCGCTCGCCGAGATCGACTCCTGGCCGGGGACGGTGGCGGCTGCCGCCCTGAGATCGGACGGCACAGTGATTCATCGAGGAGACATCGAGCGCGTCTTCGATCTCGCATCGGTCACAAAGCTCGCAACAGCAATGACGCTTCTTGTTGCCCACGAGGAGGGAACGCTCACGCTCGACGAGATCGAGCCGCATACCGGGGCAACCGTCGCCGACGTCTTGGCCCACGCCAGTGGTATCGGCTTCGATACGCACGATCTCGTGCACCGCCCCCGGCACAAACGACTGTACTCCTCGGTCGGCTATGACCTGCTCGCCGATCTGCTCGCTGCGCGAGCCCACATGCCGTTCGTTGAGTACCTTCGCCTCGCCGTCGCCCGCCCGCTGGGAATGACGACGTTCTCTCTCGACGGATCCGCAGGAGCCGGAGGCCGAGGCTCGGTCGCAGACCTCCTCCGACTGACAGCCGCCTGGCGTACGCCGACCCTCATTCACGACTCCACCCTTCAGCGAGCTTGCACCACCCATCTGCCCGAACTTGACGGGGTCGTTCCCGGGTTCGGCCACCACTCCCCCAACCCGTGGGGTCTCGGCCCTGAGAAGCGAGGTCACAAATCACCGCACTGGACAGCGCAGGGCAACAGTCCGGAGACATATGGACACTTCGGCCGGGCCGGCACGATGCTGTGGATCGATCCCAGGGCCTCCGTAACCCTCATCGCACTCTCCACCGAGCCCTTCGGACCGTGGGCGACCACTGCCTGGCCCCTGCTCTCGGAGCGAGTACTCGCATGGACCACCTCACGCAAGCATGGGTGATCAACATCGCAGATGGAACGAAGGGGCCGGGTTCGGGACCAAACCGTCCCTTACGGCTCAGATCGCAGGTGCGTCGGGCGATGGAAGCAGCAAGGCCAACCATCGGGGCTGGAGTCACCGATGAATGAGCAACGAAATGCGATGGCCATCGCTCGAGCTCGCCACGCCTTGCTCTCTGCCGGGCTCGACTCGACCGTTGAACTCGAAGCGGCGACCAGCGTGACCAACGAGGTTTGGATGACCGAACAACACGTCATCCGGGTGAACCGGCGACCGAACCAGCGCCTTCGCCGGGAGGCGATCCTCGGACAGTCGCTTCCGTCCGAAATCGGCTATCCGACGGTGGTGTCCTGCGGCGATCAGATGGGTGCCGACTTCCTCGTGGTCGCCCGCGTACCTGGCGAGCCGCTCGCCCACTGCTGGCCGGAAATGACACGTGAACAGCGGCGCCGGGCGATCTCACAGCTCGCAAGAAAGATGCGGCACCTTCACCAAACGCTGGCTCCGAGCGACCTGCCGAGCATCGACGCACCGCAGCTCTTACGAGGGGACACGCTTTCGCCGGTCGTGTCGCTGCTGGCCGCTCTCGACGATGCTCGATCATTGCAGTACGTCGACCGCGGCCTGATCGACGACCTCGAGAACCTCGTCTCCGAACTCACCCCAGCGATCGAGCCGTTCACCAGCCGCAATCTTGTCCACGGCGATCTCACCTTCGAGAACGTGTTGTGGGACGGTACCGACGTCACCGCAATCCTTGACTTCGAGTGGGCCCGAACGGCGCCGGCCGACGTCGACCTCGATGTCTTGCTCCGTATGTGCCACTACCCCTCGCTGCACGTGGGCGAGAAGTGGGTCGACCGAACGCATGCCGAGGACTATGCCGACGTGCCGGAGTGGCTCCAGGAGGACTACCCGGAGCTGTTCTCGTTCCCTCGCAAGGCCGACCGGCTCCGCCTCTACAGCATCGCCTACGACCTGCGGGATCTCACGATGTTCCCCCCGGGGGCGCCGTCCCGGCAACTGCACGAGTTGCACTCGCTCAACCGGCTACGGAACGCCGTCCTCGGGTGTAGCCACCTCGACGTCAGCGACGCTGGCACTCGACGCTGAGGCGAAGGTCTCGCGGCGACCCTCCGGATCGTCGACGATCGCGCGGCCACGGACCAAGAGCCAGCCGCCAGCAACGGCAATGCCGACGATGCTCATCCAGATGTTGACCCTGAGGCCACCGATCTCGGTGGCAGCGTCGATGCGCACGGTCTCGAGCCAGATTCGTGCCACTGCATACCCGACGACGTACACCGCAACGAGGCCGCCCCGACGGATCTTGCCACCGCGGTCGACCCATACCAGGAAGCCGAACAATCCGAGGTTCCAAAGTGATTCATACAGGAACGTTGGGTGGAACGTATCGGCGTCGGGATACCCGGCAGCAGCGGCATACCGATCGTCGATCTCGACCGCCCACGGGAGATCGCTCGGGCCTCCGAAGAGCTCTTGGTTGAACCAGTTGCCCAACCGTCCGATCGCTTGAGCCAAGGGAAGGCTCGGAACCATCGCGTCAAGCAGGCTGCGCTGATCCCAACTGTTCCGACGGATCAACCAGATTGCGGTCAAAATGCCCGCAGCCATCCCGCCGGGGATGCCGAGACCGCCTTCCCAGATCTTGAACGGCTCCGCCCACCCCTCATCGAACCGCCAGTCGGTGAAGACGTGGTAGACCCGCGAGCCGATCAAGCCCGCCGGAACAGCCCACATTGCGACTGCGGTGATGTCGTCAGGATCGCCACCACGAGCGGTCCATCGCTTCTGAGACACGAGAACGGCAGCAATGACCCCAAGGGCGATCATCAACCCGTAGGCCCGCAAACTGATCGGGCCGAGCTCGATGACGTTGCTCGGGGGACTAGGAATCGACGCGAGCATGTGCGAGAACCTCACGTTGTGCCCTTTGCGTTCCGTCGCCCGATGCTGCGCCGATTCACGAGAAGATGCTGGTCCGCGCTGCCGTCAAGTCACCTGCGCCAGCAGTGACCGCTGCAAGACGGGCGGGAACGGTCGCAAGCCGGTTCGTGGCGAAGAACCGGGCCAGCAATGCCGCGTCGTCTGCGCCAGCATCACTGGCTTCTCGAGCCGAGAGCGCACCGGCGGCGAGGCCCTCGCCGGCAGTGGTGATCGCCATCATGTCGAGGTACGCCATTGCGCCAGCGAGCATGTCAGCCGGGTCCTCCGCCGATCGAGCGAGGAGGTGATCGGTCGCTTCGGTCGTGGCTGCCAGCGCAGCTGCAAGGTGCACGCGGACCGGAGCGAGGTCGCCGACATCGCGAAGTGCGTCGACCGTTGCGGCAATGGTCGCAAGATGGTCTCGCACCACCCCGCCTTGCCGGAGGCCGAGCTTACGACCGGCCAGATCGATCGCTTGGATCCCGTTCGTGCCCTCGTAGATCGGCGCAATCCGAGCATCGCGGAAGTGCTGTGCGGCACCGGTTTCTTCGATGAAACCCATCCCGCCGTGTACCTGCAGGGCGATCGAAGTCAGCTCGACACCCATGTCGGTGCACCAGCTCTTCGACAGCGGCGTCAGCAGCGCGGCGAGTTCGTCGCTGGCCTGCCGAGCATCGGGGTCGGCGGCTTCGCGACTGTGGTCGAGGGCAGCGGCGTTGCGGTAACAGAGACCGCGCATCGCAGCGATCGTTGACTTCATATCGAGCAACATGCGCTGGACGTCTGGATGATCGATGATCGGAGACTCGGTGCCAGGCTCGGCACCGAGCGCGCGCCCCTGCGTCCGCTCGTGGGCATAGGCCAGCGCCTGCTGATAGGCGCGTTCTGCGATGCCGAGTCCTTCCAAACCGACACCGAGACGGGCGTTGTTCATCATCGTGAACATGCATCGCATCCCTTGGTGTTCCTCGCCGAGGAGATATCCCACCGCGCCACCCTCGTCGCCGTACTGCATGACACAGGTGGGGCTGCCGTGGATACCGAGTTTGTGCTCGAGGCTCACACAACGCAGATCGTTACGATCGCCGAGTGAACCATCGTCGTTTATCAAGTACTTCGGAACGATGAAGAGGCTGATGCCCTTTGTGCCCGGAGGCGATCCAGGCGTGCGGGCGAGGACGAGATGCACGATGTTCTCGGCAACGTCGTGCTCACCCCACGTGATGTAAATCTTCTGGCCGGTAATGCGCCACGAACCATCATCGGCAGGGACTGCCTTGGTGGTCAGCGCCCCCACATCAGAACCGGCATGCGGCTCGGTGAGGTTCATCGTTCCCGTCCACGTCCCCGACACGAGTTTCTGGAGGTACGTCTCCTTCTGGGTCTCGTCGCCGTGGTGCATCAGCGCCTCGATCGCTCCCTGGGTCAGCAGCGGGCAAAGCGCCAAGGCCATGTTTGATGCAGTGGTCATCTCCTGAACAGCAATGCCAACGAGCTGCGGAAATCCACCGCCGCCGTACACCTCGGGAAACCCGATACCGGCCCAACCCGCTTCGACGAGTTTGCGGTACGCCGCAGCGAAACCGGGTGCGGTGGTAACGCTTCCATCCGGGTTCCAGACTGTGCCGACCGTGTCGCCGTCTCGGTTGGTCGGAGCGAATACCTCTTCGAAAAAGCGCCCGGCTTCCTCAAGTAACCCGTCGACCATGTCCGCATCGGCATGGGCGAACGCCTCGTACGCTGCGATGGCGTCGGCATCAGCCACATGGCGCATGGCGAAGCGGATGTCGTCGAGAGGCGTCCGAAACTCGGTCATGGGTCGCAGGCTACTTCCGGAAGCGAGCGAGCGACTCGTTGAAGCTTGGCCGCGGCTTCGGCTCGACCGACAGGCCAAGTCGGGAGGCGGTGAGGGAGTTGATCTCGGCGCCAAGCAATAGTCCCATTGCCATGAGATACAACCAGAACAGCAGGCTCAGTGCTCCCCCGAGCAGACCGAAGATCGCATTGGCACCGCTCGTCGCCACATCGAGATACGCGTTGAACCCCAGAGAGACCCCCGCCCACCAGAGCGATGCTGCGAATGCTCCCGGGATCTCGAGCTTCCATGGCGACCGGTGGTTGGGAGCGAGGTGGTAAACCGTTGCCGCCCATCCGACGAACACCGTGAATACAAAGGGCCAGCGAACCCAGTCCCACAGCACGGTGAACCAGCCGTCGACACCGAGCTTCTCGGCGAGCTCACCACCTTCACCGATCAGCGGGCCAACCACGATGAGGATCAGCACGACTGCGGCGACCAGCACGGTCAGTAACGTGAGGCCGAAGCCGACGAGACGAGTAGACAACCAGTTTCGCTGCTGCTGGTGGTCATAAGCGATATCAAGGGCACGCACGACGGCCACGAACCCACGTGACGCCGCATACACGGCGAGGAGTGCACCGATCGTGAAGGCACCGCTGTTGGAGCTGTCGAACAACTCGGTCACGGTCCGGTCGACGTTGTTCGCGCCGAAAATGTCGATCAGTTGAGCAACCAGCCAGTTCTCGACATCGGTTGCAGTGTTCTCTCCGAGGATGCCATCGACCGAGCCGAGAGCCGCTGCCAACACGATGACGCTCGGGAAGAAGCCGAGCAAGGCGAAGAAGGCGATTTCTGCCGCTAGGCCACCAACGCGGTCCTTCGACCATTCGTCTGCGATGTCACAGACGATCCCCCACATCCATCGGGCCGCACGCTTCACACGATCCACACGACGAGGGTACGGTCCGCATCGATGCACGAGACGACACCCCCGACTGCGATCACCAACGAACTGCACCGCATCGCCGAGGCCATGGACGCAGCCGATTACGAAACGCTGCGATCGTTGCTCGCCCACGCCTCGCTTATCGACGGAAAATCGGGTCGCGAATTCTCCCGTGGTGGTGAGGCTGCCGTCGAGCACTTCGCCTCGATAGTCCTAACCCACCCGGACGGCACGTGGCGGACAAGACACGTGACCACCAATGCGATCATCGAATTCGACGACGAGGGAGCGTCTTGCCGATCGGTCTACACCGTTTTTCAGCAGACCCATCGGCTTCGGTTGCAACCGATTCTCTCCGGCCGCTACCACGATCGCTTCTCCACGATCAGTGGAGCCTGGCGACTCGTCGAACGGCGCTACTTCGTCGATCTCGTCGGTGACCTCGACGAGCATCTCACGATTACGCTGAAATCGTGACCGGTGTACCCATCGGGACCACCTCGGCCAGAAAACGGATTACGTCGTTCTCAATCCGGACACACCCGGCAGAGTGGGCGCCACCGATCAGATCGGGGCGATTGGTCCCGTGGATCGCAATTACCGGTATCCCGCCTCCGTAGGTCTCTAACGCTTCGGAGAATGCAGAGAGGCTGAGGATGTAGGGCCCGTACGAGCTCCCCTCGACACGCTCGACCAGATCATTGACGAAGAACGTGCCGAGTGGGGTAGGCGTCGTTTTGTGACCGATACCCGCTGACGTTTCGACGACCAGGGTTTCGCCGTCCCAGACCCGAACCAAACGTTCGGCCAATTTCACCTCGATCCGCACGAAATGAGACGACAAGTCGACATCACTTGCCGAGATCCAGCCCTCGGTTCCGTTGGGCCGAACCGGAATCTGGACCTTGAGCCATGCCCCATCCGCGGTGCGGTCGGTGACCATCAAGGTGAGCGGATTGTCGAAGTAGGTTGGATTGGTCACCCGGTACTCGAGATCGACGAATTCACTTCCCCCCGGTTCGGTCGTGGGCCAGATCGCGTCAATTTCGGGACGAACCGTCGCCACGAGCGTCTCGCGCAGCGCGGGTGGCGGCACCGTCGTCGGCGTCGCGGCCGGTTCGATCCTTGTCGACACCGGTGCCGAAGTAGGGGGAGACTCGACGATCAACCGGCCGGCACTAAGCTCCTCGAGGGTCAGCCAGGGTTTCTCGCCTTCTTCGGCGTCTACCACGATCGGCGCAACGAACGCGACTACCAACAGTAGGGCGCTGCCGGTAAGCAGCCCGGCGGTAGCAGCGAGAAGGTTGGGTCGAGACTTGGCCGCCACAAGTTTCCATCGGCTCGTTCGGTGCCTAAGTTGAGGTCATGGCCGCGCAAATCGGGCGAATTCACAGTGCGGCTGACTACTCGCTGGCCGCACTGCTCGCTGCGAAGGGCGAGACGACCGTGTCGGTCTGCCTCCCCGCTCGCGACGAGGCGGCGACCATCGGGCCGATCGTCGACTCGATCGTGACGCACTTCGGCGCCCACGGCAACGGAGGCTTGCCTCTCGTCGAAGAGGTGATCGTCATGGACGACGAAAGTACCGACAACACCACCGCAATTGCGGCGGACGCGGGAGCGACAGTTTTCCGCGTATCTGAGATCCTGCCCGCCGCTGGGCCAGGTCGTGGCAAGGGAAACGTGCTCTGGAAGAGCGTGGCCGCCAGCTCCGGTGACATCATCGTGTGGATTGACGCCGACTTGCGGTCGTTCACACCGTCGTACGTTCTCGGCCTGCTCGGCCCGCTCCTCACAGCACCTGAGGTCGTGCTCGTCAAAGGCTTTTACGAGCGGCCCGAACAAGCAGGGCTTGGGGGTGGCCGCACCACCGAACTGATGGCTCGACCACTACTCGCCACGTTTTTCCCGGATCTCTCGGTGATCCACCAGCCACTCGGCGGCGAGTACGCCGGCCGCCGAACCATCCTCGAACAGGTGCCGTTCGCGCAGGGATACGGGGTCGAGACAGGACTCCTCATCGACATTGCACGCCTCGTCGGCATCGATCACATCGCTCAGGTCGACCTCGGCATCCGGTCCCATCGCCATCGGCCGTTGCGGTCGCTGTCGGTGCAGGCGATGGAGGTTCTCCATGCAGCACTCCGTCGCGCCGACGGCATCGACGTGGCCGCCCTGTCGACGGTGCTCGCCCGACCCGAGGGAACCGTGATCGATGCCCAGGTCGCCGAACGCCCCCCACTTCGAGACTTCCCCGGCTACTGCTCTCGATGAGCAACTGCCAAACTCCACGCCCATGACTTGGAACCGCGATGAGATCGAGGCCGAGTTCGCCGAGTACCGCAACCGTGCCGCTCGCGCCGCAGTGACGGGCGACTGGCGAGCGTGGGCCGATCAGTTCACCGACGATGCACGCTACGTGGAACACCATTTCGGGGAACTCCACGGCCGCGAAGCGATCTACGAGTGGATCCAATCGACGATGAACGCATGGCCCAACTCGTTGATGGTCGAGTTCCCGGTCGACTGGTACCTGATCGACGAGGCCCGGGGCTGGGTCGTCTTTCAGGTACAGAACCGCATGGCCGACCCCGGCGACGGATCGGTCTGGCAGGACCACAACCTCACCATCCTCCATTACGCCGGACATGGCCGATGGAGCTACGAGGAAGACGTCTACAACCCGGCACGAATGGGTGAAATGGTGATGGGATATCTCGACCACGTAAAGGCGTTGCGTTCGCCGACGGGCTGATTGCGACCCGCACTCCTCTGCCTCCCCGACCCGATGTTTGCAACGGGGCGCTGATCAGAGAAAGATCCGGGACGATGCTGCGCACTCTCCGATCGGCGATCCGGTTCCGTCGATTTCGCCTAAGCAAGACCACCCGACGTCTCGAACGCGCTGCAAATGTGGCCGATCTGCGTCTCATGGCCCATCGGCGACTCCCAGGAGGGGTCTTTGACTACATCGACGGAGCAGCCGAGGACGAGCGGACACTCGCCCGATCGATGAGCGCGTTCACCGACCATGAGTTCGTGCCGCGGGTCCTGCGAGACGTGAGTAACGTCGATCTGTCGAGCACCCTCCTCGGCAAGAAACTCGCCTTCCCCTTCGTTCTTGCGCCGACCGGCTTCACCCGCATTGCGCACAGCGAGGGTGAGTTAGCGGTGGCTCGAGCTGCCGCGCGGGCCGAGTTGCCGTACTCGCTCTCGACGCTGGGAACGCGCTCTATCGAGGAAGTCGCACAAGCCAATGCCGGCCGCAAATGGTTTCAGGTGTATGTGTGGCGAGACCGAGGGCTGGTCAAGGAGCTGGTCACCCGGGCGGCGGAGGCCGGCTACGAGGCGATCATGCCCACTGTCGATCTCGCTACGTTCGGTCGACGCGAGCGCGACGTACGGCGCGGCTTTTCGCTTCCTCCGAAGATTGGCCTCGACACGATCGTGGACGGCATCCGTAAACCGGGCTGGACGATCGACTTCCTTCGTGGGGGACCGATCCGGTTCGCCAATGTCGCAACCGCCGAGTCCAGCGGCACGCGCGACGGCACCGATGCGATCAACCTTGCCGCCTACGCCAACGAACAACTCGACCCCTCACTGAGTTGGGACGACATCGAGTGGTTCCGCGACTTCTGGCACGGCCCCATCGTCGTGAAGGGCATCCAGAGCGTCGACGATGCCCGGATCGCCGCCGATCTGGGCATAGACGCGATCTGTCTCTCGAACCATGGAGGTCGCCAACTCGAAGGATCGCCGGCGCCTGTGTCGCTCGTCGCTCCCGTTGCGCAGGAGATCCAGGGCCGCAGCGAGATCATCTGTGACGGTGGCATCCGCCGAGGCAGCGACATCCTCAAGGCGGTTGCGCTCGGCGCCACCGCCACCATGGGTGGCCGCGCCTACCTCTTCGGTCTTGGTGCAGCTGGCGAGCGCGGTGTCGACACCGCTCTGGGCTTCCTCCAAGCCGAGCTCGCCCGCACCATGGCGCTCAACGGCCTCACGTCCTTCGACGAGGTCGGCCCTCACATCGTGGCTCCGGCATGACGACTTGGTGGCGACGCCCGTCGCGACCGGCCGATCCGCTGATCGCCGACCTTCATGATGCCCTCGCACCCGATCGGGTCCGCAACGACGGTGCCGAGCGCTCGCTCACGTCACACGACGCCTCGGTGTTTGACGGTGGCGTGTCAGGCCCGGTCTGCTTCCCCACCACGACTGGAGAGGTCCAGGCGATCATGCGGATCGCAGAACGCCACGACCGCGCAGTCGTCCCTCGCGGCGCCGGAACGGGACTCGCCGGAGGCGCCATCCCACTCGGTGCGCCGATCGTGGTCTGCACCGGGAAGATGAACAACGTGGTCCAGATCGACCTTGAGAACCGCATCGCGTGGGTCGAACCCGGAGTCATCAATCTCGATCTGAGCAAACAACTCCGCCCCAAGGGCTTCCACTTCGCGCCCGATCCGTCGAGCCAGCAGGTCTGCACGCTGGGCGGCAACGTTGCCAACAACTCCGGAGGTCCGCACTGCCTTGCCTACGGTGTCACCGATGCTCATGTCCTTGCCATCGAGGTCGTGCTGCCCGATGGCCAAGTCGCCATGCTCGGTGGTCTGGAGGACGAGCCCGACGGCCTCGATCTGCGGGGGGCGTTCGTGGGGAGTGAAGGCACCCTCGGGATCGCCACGAAGATCGCAGTCCGGCTGACTCCCAACCCACCAGCAGTTCGCACGATGCTGCTGTCGTTCTCCTCGGTGCGCGACGCTGCCCAAACCGTGAGTGACGTCATTGCGTCTGGCGTTGTTCCCGCTGCACTCGAGGTCATGGACCAACCCATGGTCACGGCCATCGAACGCTACGTCGGCGCCGGGTACCCGACCGACGCGGCTGCGGTACTGCTCGCAGAAGTCGAGGGGCTCGATGCCGGTGTCGACATCGACGTCGCCCACATCGACCAAATCGGCCGAGCAAACAACGCCACCGAAATCAGACTTGCCGGGTCCGACGAGGAACGGGCGGCACTGTGGAAGGGTCGCAAAACCGCATTCGGCGCGGTCGCCCAGATCGCTCCGGACTATTACCTTCACGACACGGTCGTCCCGAGAGCAAAGCTCGCCGATGTCCTCGAGCAGATCTACGAGATCGTCGACCGCCACGAGGTCCTCGTCCTCAACGTGTTCCACGCCGGCGATGGGAACTTGCACCCTCTCCTCGTCTTTGACGCACGCGAGGAAGGCACCCTCGAACGGGTCCATGCGGCTGGCGCAGAGATCCTCCGCGCATCGCTCGAAGCCGGTGGCGTGCTGTCGGGTGAGCACGGCATTGGCGTCGAGAAGCAGCAGTACATGGAGGAATTGTTCGGGCAAGCCGATCTCGATCACCAGAACCGACTCCGGCAGGCATTCGACCCGGCCTGCCGCGCGAATCCGGGCAAGGTGTTGCCGGCCGGTCACAGCTGCGCCGACATTCAAGCGCTTCGTGACGTTCCGACCGGGGTGTGGGGGTGAGCACCCTTGCGTCGACAGACGTGGCGCTCGCCGGCTTCGCTGCCGAAGTTGGCACAGAGGGGCCGGTCGCAGTCCGCGGTGGGGGTACCCGGTGGAACCTCGGTGGCGTCCTCACCGAGAATGCGCGGCTCGTGGAGGTACCGAGCGGGATCGTCGACTATCAGCCGGCCGAGATGATCGTTACCGTGCGGGCCGGAACCAACACCGCCGACCTCCACGCATCGCTCGCCGAGCACGGCCAGACGTGCGCGCTCCCCGAGCGGGGAGGCACCGTCGGCGGGGCAGTCGCTGTCGGTGAAAACCGGCTTGACCGTCTGGGCAGAGGGTCGGTCCGCGATGCCGTGCTTCAAGTCCGGTATGTCTCGTCTGAGGGAGATGTGGTCACCGGCGGCGGGCCTGTGGTCAAAAACGTCACCGGCTTCAATATCCCGAAGCTGTTGACCGGGTCCCTCGGCACGCTCGGTCTCATCGCCGAAGTCGTGTTGCGGACCAATCCCCTACCGCCTGTCCAGCGTTGGCTGCGAGCCGAGAGCGTCGACCCGCGCGATCTCCGCGATGTCGTCCTTCGACCCGGTGCTGTCCTGTGGGACGGCACGAGCAGCTGGATACTGGTCGAGGGCCACGAGGCCGACGTCGACTCTGAGATCGAGCGCGTTGCGACCCGCGCCGACATCACCTCCACCGACGGGCCTCCCGAGCTGCCGCCGCACCGGTGGCGGTTGAGCCCATCGGATGCTTCACAAGCCGACCGATTCATCGACGGCAGCTTCGTCGCGAGTATCGGGGTCGGCACGGTCTGGGCGACAACTGCCCAGCCTGTCCGCGAACCAGACCCGGTCGCAGCACAGATCGTCTCTCGAATGAAGCAACTCTTCGATCCGTCGGGCCGGCTTAACCCGGGACGCTCATCATGGACCTGAAGATCAACGCCGATGACCTCAACTCGTGTGTGCAGTGCGGACTCTGTCTTCCACACTGCCCGACCTACCGAGTGACCGGCGACGAGGCACTGTCACCTCGGGGGCGGATCCGGCTTATGCGCGAGGTGCAGGACCATGGCGCGCCGATAACGAACGAGGTGCGCGACGCATTCGACACCTGTGTGCAATGCCGCGGCTGCGAACCTGCCTGCCCCAGTGGCGTCCCGTACGGCCGTCTCATCGAATCGACCCGTGAATCCCTCGTTGCGGTCGGCGAACTCTCCGCTCGTCCCCAGAGGCTGGCCTTCGGTGTGCTCGCCCGCCCGCGTCTGCTCCGGTTCGGGAGCACGCTGCTTGCCGTCGTGGTCCGCCTGCGGCTTGCGCCCAAGCGCCTGGGGCTGCCCCGTGATCTCCCGTTCCGACGAACGAAGCACTCAGCCAGCGGTGACGATGTCTTCCTTTTCACCGGCTGTGTCATGGATGCCTGGCAACGAGACGTCCACCATGCGGGTCAGCGGGTCATCGAGGCCGCCGGGTTTGGCGTCACGCCGACGGCCGATATCGCCCCGTGCTGCGGCGCACTGCATACCCATGCCGGGCTCGGCGCCGATGCTCGCGGTCGGGCGGAGGCCACCATCGCTGCGTTGTCTATCGGCGGCGACCGACGCCCGATCGTGGTCGACTCTGCTGGGTGCGGTGCTGCGATGAAAGAGTACGGGCACCTGCTGGGCACTGCCGAGGCCGCAGCGTTCGCCGAACGAGTCGTCGACATCCAGGAATGGCTGGCCGACCATCTCGATCGTCTTCCCGAGGTCAAGCCACTCGATATCTGCGTGGCTATTCAGGATCCGTGCCATCTTCGGCACGTGCAGCGCGCCCATGCGGCAACCCGCGTCGCGCTTGCGCCCTTTGTCCATCGCCTGATCGAGCTCGACGACGACGGTTTGTGCTGCGGAGCGGGCGGTGCCTACTCGGTCTTCCATCCCGAGATCTCTGGCGATGTCCGAGCCCGCAAAGTTGACGCAATCGATCAGGTCTCACCCGATTTGGTGGCGAGCGCAAACCCCGGCTGTTCGATGCACCTGGCCGCCGCAGGGGTTGAAACAGCACATCCGATGGAGCTCATCGACCGCGCCCTACGCGGCGAGGGTTGATTGGTTGACGCCTCTGACGGCGACTCGTACCCTCAGATCATTCACTGAATGAGACGTCCCGACTGGCGGGACGCGGAGTGGATCCATGGTCGAAACGAAGACAATCGGCATTGTGGGAACCGGCGTCATCGGTTCCGGATGGGCGGTCCGGACCCTCTCGCGCAGCCACGACGTCATTGCATGGGACCCCGCCCCTGGGGCCGAGCACCGACTCCGTCGTGCGGTCAACCACTCTTGGGCCGCTGCCACCAAGCTCGGCCTGTTTCCCGGGGCATCCCCCGAGCGGATCACCTGGGCCGAGTCCCCCGAGGCGCTCGCCAGCGCAGCCGACTGGATCCAAGAGAGCGCACCGGAAGACGAACGGGTGAAGTCCCCACTGCTGCAGCGACTCGCCGCCGCATCAGGACCCGACACAATCATCGCGTCGAGTTCCTCCGGGCTGCTCCCCTCGCGCCTCCAGGCCGGCTGTCTGCATCCCGAACGCGTGCTGATCGGGCACCCGTTCAACCCCGTGTACCTGCTTCCTCTCGTCGAGATCGTCGCGGGTGAGCAGACCTCTCCGGCAGCCGTGGCTGCAGCGGTCTCCTACTACGACGATCTCGTAATGCACCCACTCGTCGTTCGCAACGAAATCGAGGGTTACCTGTCGGATCGCCTGCAGGAAGCCATGTGGCGCGAGATCCTGCATCTTGTCAACGACGGCATCGCCACAACCGATGAACTCGACGCCGCCATCGTCTACGGACCCGGGCTGCGGTGGGCAGGAATGGGCACCAACCTCACCTTCCACCTCGCCGGCGGCGAGGAGGGTATGCGTCACATGCTCCGCCAGTTCGGCCCCGCCCTGAAGCTGCCATGGACCAAGCTCGAGGCACCTGAACTTACCGACGACCTGATCGAGGCGATGGCCGACGGTACCGACGCGCAAGCCGATGGTCGATCGATCGCCGAACTCGAACGCCTTCGAGACGACTACGTCTTGGCCGTGATGCGTTCGCTACGTCCCCTCGACCTGGGTGCCGGGCGCCTCATCGCGACGCGAGAGGCCCGCATCCACGATGCCGGCCAGAGCACGCCACCGTGGCAGCCAGGAAACACGGTGCCCGCACCCCTTGCGCTCTACGAGACTCCAGTCGAACCTGATTGGGTCGACTACAACGACCACATGACCGAATCGGCATTTCTGCTCGCATTCGGCTGGGCCAGCGACAAATTGTTCCGCTACGTCGGCATCGACGAGAACTATCGAGCGTCGGGCCACACGTTCTTCACTGTCGAGACTCACATCAACTATCTGCAGGAAGCCGCACTCGGCGACCCACTGCGGTTCACCACCCAAGTGCTCGGTGTCGACACCAAGCGACTGCACATCTTCCACGCGATGTACCACGCCGACACCGGCGATCTGCTGTGCACCACCGAGCAGATGTTGCTCCACGTCGACAACAACGAAGGACGTACCACCCCGATCCTGCCGGCACCGGCGGCTGCGCTGGCCGCCATCACACAGGCCCACGCCGAACTCGCCGTCCCCGAGCACGTCGGACGGGTCATGAACATCCCCACCCCCGAGCAGTAGACAGAACCAGGAGCCCCGCAACCATGGACTTCTCGATAAGCGACGAGCAGCAGATGGTCGTCGACACGGTCCGTTCCTTCGTAGAGAAGGAACTCATGCCATACGAGGACGAGGTCGAGCGAACCGGACAGGTGCCAAGCGAACTCGTCGAGCAGATCAAGCAGCGGTCGCTCCAAGCGGGCATCTACGCCGCCAACATGCCCGAGGAACTCGGCGGCGGCGGACTCGACGATCTGACCATGGCAATGGCCGAACGAGCATTCGGGTGGACCGGCTACGCGCTGCAGTACATCGTGGCACGACCGTCGAACATCCTCCGTGCATGCGAGGGCGATCAGATCGACGAGTACCTTCTCCCCACGATCCGTGGCGAGAAGGTCGACTGCCTCGCCATGAGCGAGCCTGATGCCGGTTCCGATGTACGCGGTATGACATGCAGGGCAGAACGCGACGGCGACGACTACGTCATCAACGGCACCAAACATTTCATCAGCCACGCTGACCTGGCCGACTACGTGATCCTCTTCGCTGCGACCGGCGAGGAGCAAACAGCCCGGGGCCCCAAAAAGCTGATCTCGTCGTTCCTCGTCGACTTCGACACACCGGGAGTGGAAGTCGTGCCGGGCTACAACTCGGTGTCGAACCGCGGCTACCACAACCTGATCATCAACTTCGACGACGCCCGCGTACCCGCATCGAAGATGCTCGGTGACGAACACAAAGGCTTCGACGTCGCGAACGAATGGCTGGGGGCCACCCGGCTCCAAGTCGCCGCGATCTGCCTCGGCCGGGCCGATCGTGCCCTCGAGGTCGCACTCGACTGGGCTGCAGAGCGCGAACAGTTCGGCCAGCAGATCGGCAAGTTCCAAGGTGTGTCGTTCAAGCTCGCCGACATGAAGCTCAGGCTCACCGAAGCCGAACTCGTGACCTACCGTGCGGCATGGTTGTCCGACCGCGGCGAGATGTCGGACTCCGACGCCGCCATGGCCAAAATCAGTGCAACCGAGATGCTGCAGTTCGTCAGCGACGAGGCGATCCAGATCCTCGGAGGCATGGGACTCATGGACGAACTCCCACTCGAACGCATCTGGCGTGACGCCCGGGTCGATCGCATCTGGGACGGCACAAGCGAGATCCAGCGTCACATCGTCTCCCGAGCGATGCTTCGGCCCCTCGGCGCGTGAGGCCCGGCCGACTCGCGCCCCTGCTCGATCCGCAGTCACTTGCGTTCGTCGGCGGAGCCGCCGCCGAACGGGCGATCGAACAGTGCCTCCGGATGGGTTTCGACGGGCCGATGTGGGCTGTCCATCCCACCCGCCACGAGGTCGGTGGCATCCCGACCGTGCAAACGGTCGGTGACCTTCCAGGTGTGCCCGACGCAGCGTTCATCGGCGTGAACCGCCGCGCCGCGCTCGAGGCGATACGAGCCCTCGGTGAGATGGGGGCAGGTGTGGCCGTGTGTCATGCGTCAGGGTTTGCCGAACACGATGACGACGGTGCCGCCTTGCAAAGCGAACTGGTTCGCGCCGCAGGCACCATGCCCGTCGTCGGCCCCAACTGCTACGGCACTATCTCGATGACCACCGGGGCCGTCCTGTGGCCCGACCAGCAGGGCCTCGATCGTTGCGAGAAAGGGGTCGGCTTCATCACCCAGTCGGGCAACATCGCGGTCAACCTCACGATGCAACGGCGCAGCCTCGAGGTCGCCCAACTGATCAACCTGGGCAACCAAGCCGATGTGACAATCGAGGACGCCATGGCTGCGCTGGCCGCCGATCCGCGGATCACCGGCATCGGCCTGCACATCGAAGCCCTCACCGACTCGAGAGCGTTCGCAGTTGCTGCTGGAATGGCGGCCGAGCGAGGCATACCGGTCGTCGCACTCAAAACAGGCTCATCCGAGCAGGGCGCTGCGATCGCAGCGTCACACACCTCGTCGATGGTCGGCAGCGATGTGGCATACGACTCCCTCTTCGAACGGTGTCGCGTTCGCCGGGCCCGTTCGGTGCCCGAATTCCTGGACACCTTGCACGTCGGCGCAATGCTCGGCCCCTTGCCCGGCAACCGAATCGTTTCGTTGAGCTGCTCGGGAGGCGAGGCCTCACTGGTCGCCGATCGGGCCGAGCTGCTCGATCTCGACTTCGCACCCTTTACCCCCGAGCACCGGGACCGGATCGCGACGACGCTGAACGAGTTCGTTGCGATCAGTAACCCGTTCGACTACCACACCTTCATCTGGGGTGACCGTGAACGGCTGACGGCGTGCTTCACCGAGGCCCTCAGTGGCCCCCACGACGCCGCCATGCTCGTGGTCGACTTTCCGAAAGCCGAACTCGACGCAAGGAGTTGGTGGCCGACGCTGGAGGCCTTCGCTGCGGCATCGTCGGCAACCGGCACCCCTGGGGTCGTCACCGCATCAATGTCGGAGGGCCTTCCGGCTGAGGTCCGGCGCTGGGCAAATGATCGAGGGCTGGCGACGATCGCCGACATCGACTCGGCATTACTTGCGCTCGAGGCGACCAGTCGGCCCTTGCGGGCCGTGCGACTGCCGGTGGCGGCGCCCGCACCAGCAGTCACCGTCTCGATGGGGGAAGCAGCGGCCAAGCACCTGCTGGCCACTGCCGGGCTCAACGTCCCGAACGCAATGACCGTCAGGGCCGTGCCCGATGCAGCCATCTCGACAGCGGACACATTGGGCTACCCCGTCACGGTCAAGATCGCCGGCCTCGATCACAAGTCCGACGTTGCGGGCGTGCACCTCGATCTCTGCGACGCACGCGAGGTGGCGACGGCCGTTGAGCAGCTCGCCAGTCTCGGGCCCGAAATCTTGGTGGAGGAGTTCATCGACAACAGTCGCCTCGAAGTGTTGGTCAGCCTTCGTGCCGAACACCCCGTCGGGTGGTTGCTCACGATGGGTGCGGGCGGGATCCGGACCGAACTCGATCGAGACACGATCTCGCTGCTGCTTCCTGTAACCGACGACGACATCGACGCTGCGCTTCGCTCACTGCGAATCGGCGCACTCTTCGACGGCTTCCGCGGCGCTCCACCCATCCCGACGGTCGCGATTCGGTCCTTGGTGGCCCGGCTGAGCGACGTCGTCTCCGCGAACCCAGACATCCACGAGATCGAGCTGAATCCCGTGCTCGTCACCGACGAGCAAGCCATCGCAGTGGATGCGATCATCCGCCGAGAGGAAGACCATGCCTGACGCAGTCCATACCACCATCACCGGCGACGGAACCGTCCTCGAGGTCGTCCTCGATCGCCCCAAGGCGAACGCCATCGACGCGGCGACGAGCCGGGAGATGAGCCGCGTCTTCGCCGAGTTTCGAGACGATCCGTCGTTGCGCGTCGCCATCCTCACCGGGGGCGGCGATCGCTTTTTCTCAGCAGGGTGGGATCTCAACGCCGCCGCCGACGGAGAGGCGTTCGAAGCCGACTACGGCGAGGGTGGCTTCGGGGGATTTGTGGAGCTGCCGAACCGGACCAAGCCAGTCATCTGTGCCGTCAACGGCATGGCAGTCGGTGGAGGCTTCGAGATCGCTATGGCAGCCGAGTTCGTGGTGGCGGTGGAGCATGCTCGGTTCTGGTTGCCCGAGGCAGGGCTCGGAATCATCCCCGATGCAGGTGCGATTCGCCTTCCCCGCCAACTCCCACCCGTGATCGCCAACGAAATCCTCTTCGCAGGGCGCCGCTTGGATGCCGACGAAGCGTTGCGCTGGGGCCTGATCAACGCAGTCGCCCCAAGCGATCAACTCATGGAGACCGCTCGGGAGCTGGCCGACCGAATTCTCGCATCAGCCCCCCTCGCCGTCGGAGCGATCATGGAGATCAACCAGTCGACCTCGCACCGCTCTCTCGACGACGCCTTCACCTCGATGCGTTCCGGTGACCTGGCGAGCTACCAACAGATGCTGGCGTCGGAGGATGCGGCCGAAGGCCCAAGCAGCTTCGGCACCGAGGACGGGCCGCCCCGCTGGAAGGGCCGCTAGGGCTCGGCGACCCCGAAGACACCGCTGAACGTGTCGAGGTTTCCGAGCAGGGTGCGTACATGTGCTTCACCGGCGGCCGAAACACTCTGGAGCGCGAGGAACTCGTCGACATCGATTTCGGTTCTGAGCAGCCGAGCTACGTCCGTCTTGGTCGACGTCAGCGAAGCCTCAGCACCGTCGATGGTGACCCCAGCCCGGTGGTGGATCGCGCAGTTGTCGAGTCCGATCGCGTGGTGTTCGTCGACGTCGGTGAAGTGCCAGTTGATCTCGAAGGCCACACCCTCGACCTTCTCAGATTGCAGTCGCACACCGATGAGCTCGACGAGCATGCCGACATCAAGCTGATCGGTGATCGAGCGGCCGCCGCCCACGCCGAGCCCTTTACTGGCGGTCCGCAGCTCCATCGCCCCCATCAGATACGAGTCGCGCCACGGCCCTGACTCCGACTGGTAGCCCATCTGCTCGAAGGTGTCGGCCTGCAGCAGACGACCCGCCTCGAACTCGGGATCGGCAAACACGAGATGGTTGAGCACCTCGCTCGCCCATCGGTAGTCACCGGCGTCGTGGGCCCGTTGCGCCTCGCCGAGCACTGCGTCTCGCCCGCCCATCGCCTCCACATAGCGAGCTGCGCTCTCCTCGGGCGGGTGGGGGTTGAGGTTTGCCGGATTGCCGTCGTACCAGCCGAGGTAGCGCTGGTAGATCGCCTTCGCGTTGTGACTCACCGTGCCGTAGTAACCCCGCGTATGGCTCTGGGTCAGGAAGCATTCCGGCTGGACGAGATCTTCGGAAATCTCGCGCATGGTCATGCCATGATTCGCGCGCCGCATCGTCTGATCGTGCAGCCAGCGATACATGTCGCGCTGAAGCTCGAGATAGCGGACAGCGTCGTCGTGCCCGAAACGCGGCCAGTTGTGGGTGGAGAACATGACGTCCGTGTCTCCGCCGAACAAATCGAGCGCTTCTTGGATGTACTTGCTCCAACTCAGCGTGTCGCGGGCTTGGGCGCCACGGAACGGCAAAGCGTTGTGCATCGTGTGGGTGCAGTTTTCTGCGATGCACAACGCACCGAGGTCCGGGAACATGAAGTTCATCTCAGCCGGAGCTTCGGTGCCGGGTGTGTTCTGGAAAACGACACGCACGCCGTCGAGCATCAGCTCGGTCCCTGTGAGGTTGATCTCCTCGGTTGGCGCGATCAGGTCCGGGGCCGCGCGCGGGATGCCCTTGCCGAGACCACTGTCGACATGGCCGTACGGTCCCATCGGCAGCAGCGTGCCGAACTGGTAGAAGGCCCGGCGCGCCATCGCTGGTCCGGCAATCAAGTTCTCGGCAACTGCCTCTCGCATGAACCCCTCGGGCGCAAGGATCCGCACGTCACCCCTGTCGACATCGGCCTTGTCGACCACGCCGAGAATGCCGCCGTAGTGGTCGACATGGCTGTGCGTGTACAGCACTGTGGTGACGCGACGCTCACCGAGCGTTGCGTTGGCAAGGTCGAGACACGCTTTCGCCGTGAACGCAGTGGTCAACGGATCGATCACGACCCAGCCGTCGTCACCCTTGATGAACGTGATGTTCGAGATGTCGTAGCCACGCGCTTGCCAGACGCCGTCGGCCACCTCGAACAGGCCGTGGATCGCGTTGTGACGGCCATGACGCCACAGACTCGGGTGCACCGAATCGGGCGCTTGCTCTCGCTCGCGAAGAAAGTCGTAGTCCTTGACGTCCCAGGCGAGCCCGAAAGGGCCCTCGATCTCGCCCGTCTCGTGTTGTGCAACCAAGCCTCGGGTCGCCCGCTCCCAGTCGTCGTCCAACTTCAACGCAGCGCCATGCGCGGCATTGACGGTGACGGTGTGATTTGTAGCCGGCTTCGCCGAGCGCGGATCGGTTTCAGTCATGGGGCGAGTATGTCCTAGAGGGTCACACCGGTCGCAACCATCAGCGATTCACACGTTCCACTCTCGCCGTCAGACCGCCTCTGCAATCGCGCTGATCCAGACGATGAGCGAACTCGCCGCAAGACGATTCAGCTGCAGCCGCTGGTGGTGCCACAGTCGGAACAGACAAAGCACGCACCCGCTCGCCGCATCGGCACCCCACACGTCATGCAGAATGGGGCGTCAGCTGCCGACCCGCGCGGTGTCGGGTGCGCCGCCGCTCGATCTTTGGCGCTTGGTTCGATCGGCGCCTCACCGGACCCGATCTCGAGTTGCTCCAGCAGGACACTCGACGATGGAACCGACGGGGGATCGGGAGCCAGGTCGGACCCCTGCACGGTTTCGGTGACCTGTTCGACCACCCCGGGCAACGTCGGCTCGGTGCGCTCGTCGGTCGAGAGGATGCCGAGCGCAGCACGCTCTTCGAAGTCGAGATACATGATCGCCAGCTTGCGGAACAAGTAGTCCATCAGGCTGGTGGCGATCCGGAGCTCGGGATCGTCGGTCATACCCGCCGGCTCGAAACGCATCCCGACGAATGCCTCGACAAACGCCGAGAGCGGAACGCCGTACTGCAGGCCGTGGCTGAGCGAGACTGCGAAGGCGTCGACGATGCCGGCCAGCGTGGAACCCTGCTTGGATACCCGCACGAAGATCTCGCCGGGACGGCCGTCGTCGTACTCGCCCACGGTGACGAAACCCTTGCAATCAGCCACCCGGAACTCAAAGGTCCGACTGGAGCGGCTCCGCGGAAGCTTTTCGCGCACCGGCTGGGTGATGATTTTTTCGACAACCCGTGCAACCGCTTCGGCCGCACTCGCATCACCATCGGTTGACGTCGAGTCGTCGGTTCCGGCTGACATGGGCTGTGCGACCTTGCAATTGTCGCGGTAGAGCGCAACTGCCTTGAGGCCGAGGCGCCACGATTCGATGAGCAGGAGTTCGATCTCCTCGACCGAGGCCTCCTCGGGCATGTTGACCGTCTTGGAAATGGCACCGGACAGGAACGGCTGGACAGCCCCCATCATCTTCACGTGCCCGAGGTAATGGATCGGGTTCTCGCCCAGGCTGCAGGCGAACACGGCGACGTGTTCACGCCGTAGGCCTGGCGCGCCGAGCACCGTCTGGTGCTCATCGATATGTTCCACGATCGCTGTGATCGCGTCGGGCCCGTAGCCGAGGGTGCGCAGGGCTCGGGGCACGGTTTGGTTGACGAAGCTCATCGTTCCACCGCCGACCAGGCGCTTGAACTTGACCAGGCCGAGGTCGGGTTCGATACCCGTGGTGTCACAGTCCATGAGCAAGCCGATGGTGCCGGTGGGCGCCAGCACCGTGGCCTGAGCGTTGCGTACTCCGTAGATCTGGGCGTTTTCGCAGGCCTCGTCCCACGCCTGGCGGGCTGCGTCGAGAATCAGTGGAGGCGCCAACTCCTCGTCGATCTCAGCGGCAGCGCCCCGATGCTGGTCGAGCACCTTGAGCATCGGCTCGCGATTGGCGTGGAAGCCGACGAACGGGCCCATGCGAGCGGCGAGCTTGGTCGATGTGCGGTACGCCTCACCGGTCATGAGCGCCGTGATGCCAGCCGCCACTGCACGGCCAGTATCGCTGTCGTAGGGCAAACCGAGTGCCATCAGCAGCGCGCCGAGGTTGGCGTAGCCGAGGCCGAGTTGACGAAATGCCCGGGTGGTCTCGGCGATCTGTTGCGTCGGGTAGTCGGCGTTGCCAACCAGGATCTCCTGTGCCGTGAACACGATCCGCACCGCGTGCATGAACCCATCGATGTCGAACCCGTCGACGTCTTCACCGGTGAGGAATGCCAGAAGGTTGAGCGACGCCAGATTGCACGCGGAGTCGTCGAGATGGACATACTCCGAGCAAGGGTTGCTGGCGTTGATCGGACCGGTGTTGGCGGCGGTATGCCAGTGGTTGATCGTGGTGGCGAACTGCACACCTGGGTCGGCGCACTCCCACGAAGCCTGGGCAATCTGACGGAACAGGTCTCGGGCCTTGACGATCTCGATCATCTCACCCGAGGTGCGGGCGACGAGTGCCCAGTCGGCATCGTCGACCACGGCCTGCATGAACTCGTCAGTGACTCGGACCGAGTTGTTGGCGTTCTGGTACTGGATGGAGTGAATGTCGGCGCCATCGAGGCTCATGTCGAAGCCAGCAGCCTCGAGGGCCCTCGCTTTGCGCTCCTCGAGTGCCTTGCACCAAATGAACTCCTCGATATCTGGGTGGTCGGCGTCGAGAATGACCATCTTCGCAGCGCGACGGGTCTTGCCCCCCGACTTGATGGTGCCCGCAGATGCGTCTGCACCACGCATGAAGCTGACCGGGCCACTTGCGGTCCCGCCACCCTCGAGCGGCTCCTTGCTCGAGCGGATATTCGACAAGTTGACGCCCGCACCGGAGCCGCCCTTGAAGATGCGGCCCTCCTCGGCGTACCAGTTAAGAATCGAGTCCATGTGGTCATCGACGCTCAAGATGAAACAGGCCGATGCCTGTTGGGGAACACCTTCTACGCCGATGTTGAACCACACCGGAGAGTTGAAGGCGACTTTCTGCGTGGTCAGCAGATGGGTCAACTCGGCCCGAAACGTCTCGGCTTCCGCCCCATCGACGAAGTAACCGTCGCGGCTTCCCCAATCAGTGATTGCGCCGACGATGCGGTCGATCACCTGCCGGAGGGAGTCTTCGCGCTCGGGCATGCCGAGTGATCCTCTCAAGTACTTCTGGGCCAAAATGTTGGTTGCATTCTGCGACCAACCGGCCGGTACTTCGACGGCGAGCTGTTCGAACGCAATCGATCCGTCGCGGTAGTCGGTCAGTCGGGCGTCGCGGCGTTCCCACGTGACGTCGTCGTAGGGATCGCAAGCGGCCGACGTGAACCGGCGACTCAATCCGAGGCCGGTGTGCTGCGGAGCGATCGCCATGGCGACTGGCCTTTCTCCAAGTTGAGGGATTTCGAGGATCTCGACCCTACTGAGATTTCACCGCCTCGGTGCGGGCGATGACCGTTCGAGCGACGTTTGATCCCTCTCCGGGTTGACGAGATGGCTGTGGCGGTCGGATCCCTCCGGGTAAAGGGTTCACATGAAAGCGACATCCCCACACCCCCCTTGGCGCAGGGCCCCAAGGCGCCCTTCGACTCACCGAGACGACTTGACCACCACCATCCAGAGGCAATCCGTCCGCCACAGCGACTTTCAATCTACGGACTACTGCATGTGAACGAAAAGGGGACTGCATGTGGATTCTGCGGGGATTTCGCCAGGGTTCTCCACAGTTGTCCTCAATGCAGAGGCGATACGGTCTCCCTTCATGAGACAGCTCCTGCCCGACCCGGTCGAAAACATCGACCCGATGACGCTGTATCCGTTCGATGAACGTCCAGGGACAGCCACTCGGCCATGGATCATGGTGAACATGGTGACCAGCGCCGACGGCGGTTCCACGGTCGATGGCAGGAGCGGCGGGTTGGGTGGCGACGGAGACCGCCAAACGTTTCGTGCCATTCGGGCCAGCTGCGACTGGATCGTCGCAGCGGCCGGCACGGTTCGGAGCGAGCGGTACCGCATACCCCGACCGAACCCTGAGGTGGCAGCCGTGCGGCGAGCGACGGGGAGGTCACCGGTGGCACGACTCGCCGTCGTGACCGCGTCGGTCGATCTTCATTCCGATCTACCGCTTTTCGCCGACCAGGATCCCGACGATGAACTGCCACTGGTACTCACCGGCCATGCACCACCTGCCGAATCGGTGGCCAGGATCGGTGATCGAGCCGAGTGGGCTCACCTTGCCGGCGATCGTCCTTCCCCCGGTGCGGTAATCGAGGAGCTCGCAAGGCGCGGCGCACGAGTCGTGCTGGTCGAGGGTGGACCATCGTTCAACGGTCAACTCTTCGATGCCGGGCTGGTCGACGAGCTCTGTTTGTCGGTTTCACCCAATCTGGTGAGCGGCAGCAGTGCACGGATCGCCCACCGCGCAACCCCTGGAATCAACCAAGAGATGCGACTCGACCGGCTTCTCGAGCACGAGAACACGCTCTTCGCGCGCTACATCCGTCGCTGAGTGCAACGGCCTCAGCTCCCGATGACGTGGCGGGGAATGAGAAGTTGCTGACCTGGTTGGAGCACACCGTTACCGGCGATCTGCTCGAGTTCATCCACGAGGCGACGAGGATCACCGTCGGGATCGAGGGTGGAGGCGATACCCCACAGCGTGTCGCCGGGTTGCACGACAATCGTGATCGAATCTGCGAGCTGCCCCTCGGCGGTGGGGGTCGCTTCAGCTCGCTGCACGAACGAGGCGACACCCAGGACTATGCCGAGTGCGATCGAAAGCGCAAGCAGACGGCGGCGACGGTAGACCGCAGGAGACGGCCGCACCGGCAGGTGGTGGACAGTGGCGAGCGAGACAGCCGAGCCGGCGCTCGGACCGGGAGAGACATGGATTGAAGGAATTCCGCCGGTTGGAGCAGGCTCGGGGACGAGCGCAAGCGTGCGGGGCACGAAGGTGGTCTGTGGAGCGGGGGCGAAGGCTGCGGTCATGGATATCAGTCTGCTGAGGGGGTGTGACACGGATCGAAGCGATCCGACCAGAGCCTTCGCCAGGAAGATTGTTCTTCCAGGTACTTGACGCCGAACGAATGTTTGGCGAACATATGTGCGGCGAACGCTCGTTCGGATATTCAATACCGAACACCTGTTCGCTGTCAAGCCATATCCAAGAGAAATCCACAGGCTGTCCCCAGGCAGTCGACGAACTCATCCCCGAACCCATCCACAGGGTTTTCCACAAGCCGGGCCGTCAGCCCACCACCGCACAGCGAGGCACCATGTCCGACACGCTCACCGCACGCCAGCGCCAGATCCTCGATGTCATCGTCGAGCACCAGAACCAGCGGGGTTACCCACCGTCGGTACGCGAGATCGGCGAAGCCGTCGGCCTCAAGTCTCCCGCCACCATCAAGTCGCACCTCGACAACCTGAAGGACGCCGGTTACCTGGTCCGCGATCCGTCGAAGCCACGCGCCATCCAGGTCCGTTACGAAGGCAACTCCGGAGCCAACGTAGAACGTCGCCCCGTTCGCCACGTTCCTCTGGTCGGCGACGTGGCTGCAGGCACCGATGTTCTCGCCACCGAGAACATCGAGGAAGTCGTTCCCATGCCCGCCGACCTCACCGGAGACGGTGAACTATTCATGTTGCGGGTCCGGGGAGAGTCGATGATCGACATCGGCATCTTCGATGGGGACTACGTCGTGTGCCACAGCCAGACCACCGCAGCTAAAGGTGACATCGTCGTCGCCGGTATTCCCGGCGACGAAGCGACGGTAAAGACCTACGACGAACGCAACGGCAAGGTCGTGCTCGTCCCCCACAACACGACGCTCTCCGACATGGTGTTCGACCCTTCCGAGATCTCGATCTACGGCAAGGTCGTCACCGTGATGCGCAAGATCTGAACCTACCGGCGCTCACGCGCCGTTGGTCACGAGGTCAAGCAACGCGGCATGGGTGTCCATCAGCCACTGCCGCTCGAGATACTCACCCTGCGTGTGAGCAATCGTCGGGTCACCGGGGCCGAAGTTCGACGCAGGCACACCTCGCCCTGCGAAGAACGCCACGTCGGTCCAGCCGAGCTTGGCCCGCACCTCGAGGTCGTTTCGCTCGACGAGCGCGGCGATCATCGGATCCCCAAGTCCCGGCCTTGCACCGGGTGACAGGTCGGTCACTTCGAACGTGTCACCCTCCTCCATCAACGGTGCCACCAGTTCCCACACATGTGCGACGGCCTCGTCGCCCGAGCGGTCGGGGGCGAAACGATGGTTGATCCGCACCATGGCCGAGTCAGGAACGACGTTGCCGGCCACCCCACCCTCGACGTGCACGGCCTGGAGGGCCTCGCGGTACTCGCAGCCTTCGACGACGGGTCGACGCGCCTCGTAGGCGCTGACGATCGCCAGAAGGTCCCCGAGACGATGGATGGCATTGCGACCCATCCATGGACGTGCAGTGTGAGCGCGCGTACCGCCCAGAGTCACCTCAACTCGCAGCGTTCCCTGACACCCGGCCTCGAGTGCACCATGGGTCGGTTCACCGAGCAACGCCACATCGCCATCGAGGAGCTCGGGGCGTTCGGCTTCGATCTCGCGCAACCCGTTGTGGATGGCAGCAACCTCTTCACGTGCGTACAACACATACGTCACGTCGACCGCCGGCTCGGTGACCGTTCGGGCAAGGTCAACGATCGTCGCAACACCGCCCTTCATATCGGTGGTCCCGACACCGAACATCCGCTCACCGGCGATCCGGGCCCCCGCGTTGTCGTTGGCAGGCACCGTGTCGGTGTGCCCACCGAGCACGAGACGCCGCTTGCGGCCAAGATCGGTCCGAGCGACCAGGTTGTCACCGATTCGATCAACCGTCAGATGGTCACAGGCGCGTAATTCAGACTCGAGAAGCGCAACGATTTCTTGTTCCCGAAAGCTCTCCGAGGCGATGTCGACCAACGCCGCAGTGAGCTTCCAGACATCTCCCTTCGGAAGTACTGCCACGCTTCTTGGGCTCACTCGCTGCAATCGCCCATACTCAGACCGCTTGGCCGTGATCGCGCAAAATATCGTTGAGGGCTCCCTTGTCATGACGCTCACCCTCAGCGAGCCGCTTCAACACGAGGATGCAGGGAAGACCGAATTCACCGCCGGGGAACGACTTGCGACGGGTTCCCGCAACAGCCACACACCATGACGGGACCTCACCGCGACTGATCTCGTCGCCGGTCTCGACGTCGATCACCGGTATCGAGCCGGTCAGGATGGCTCCAGCCCCGAGAACAGTGCCCTGCCCCACACGGGCACCCTCGGCGACGATCGCTCGGCTGCCGATCATGCAATCGTCGCCGATCATCACCGGCGCCGCTTGCGCGGGTTCGAGCACGCCTCCGATCCCAACACCACCGGAGAGATGCACGTTGGCGCCGATCTGAGCGCAACTGCCGACCGTGGCCCACGTGTCGACCATGGTGTTCTCGCCCACGTACGCACCGATGTTGGTGTAACTAGGCATCATCACGACACCGGGAGCTTGATAGCTCCCCCAGCGAGCCTGGGCGCCAGGCACGACCCGTACACCGCGAGCCATGTAGTCGGCTTTCAACGGGATCTTGTCGGCGTACTCGAACGGACCGTGCTCAATGGTTTCCATCTTCGCGGTCTTGAAGAGCAGGAGCACTGCGTACTTACACCATTGGTTGACGGTCACAGAGCCGTCAGCGTTCCACTCGGCGACCCGCGCCACTCCCGTGTCGAGCGCATCGATCGCCTCGGTCACAGTTGCAACAATCTCCGGATCGTCGACCTCGATCGAATCACGATCAGCCCAGAGCGCCTCGATGCGGGTTTGCAGATCAGACGTTGCCGAGAGAGAAAGGTCAGCCATGCGCCGCAGGCTATCGCTCGCCACCAGACGCTGGGACCCACCGCCGACGCAACTCCCCCACTGCGATTCGCCTGATCAGTTGTGCATTCGCTCGAGCGCGAGGTGGAGGTCAGCAGTGGGCTGAACTGCGGCAAAGCGCACGTAGTCGGTTCGATCACCGTAGAACTCACCAGGACTCACGATGACCCCACAGCGATCCGCCAGAGTCCGCGCCAGCGCCCACGAATCGTGATCTGGTGCCTGGGCCCAGAGGTAGAAGCCACCTCCCGGCATTTCGACCGTGGCTCCAGCCGCTCGCAATAACTTGAGTCCGATCTCGAGGCGCTGGAGATAGACGTCGCGCTGAACCTCAACATGAGTTTGATCACCGAAAGCCACGATGGCAGCGGCCTGGACCGGTCCAGGGATGATCAGCCCCCCGTGCTTGCGAACTTCCTTCAGGTAGTGAACCACCTCGGGATCACCGGCGTAGAAGCCAGCGCGAGCGCCGGCGAAGTTCGAGCGCTTCGACAGCGAATGTACGGCGAGCACACCGTCGACGCCGTTCTGCAGGATCGATCGACGCGGCCCGTCCCACGTGAACTCGATGTAGCACTCATCGGAAAGCACCAAGACGTTGTTGGCCCGACCCCATGCGGCTGCAGCCTCCAGATCATCGATACCCCCGGCCGGGTTGCCTGGGGAATTGACCCACAGACACAAGGCGCGAGACGCGTCGGCCGGATCGATGGCGTCGAGATCGATCCGCCACTTTTCATCGACGGCTACGGGAACCGCTCGACAGCCCGAAAAGATCGCACCCTGCTCATAACTGGGATACGCCACCTCGGGATACAAGATCGTGTCTCGATCAGGCCTCCGCATCCGCAAAAAGTGCGGGGTCAACGCCACGAACTCCTTCGAGCCCACCACAGCGCCGATCTGCGTTGCAGGATCGATGTCGACGTTCGCCACACGGTCCAGCCAGCCGGCGGCAGCCTGGCGGTACTCAAGCGTGCCGACCGATGGCGGATACCCCCGTTCGAGATTCGATGTCGACAGGGCAGCGACGACGGCGGGTGTCGGTGGGTCAACCGGAGCCCCGATCGAGCAGTCGATCACCGACCCAAACCGCTCCTGGGCCAGACCGCGAAGCTCATCGAGGAGATCGTACGGATACGGCGGAGGGATGTACGGCGTCTCGTATGGGTGGGTCACGGCGTCTCCGGATCGCTGGGAGCCTGCGACGGCTCAACCAGATACTCGCGCAGCGCACCGAGCGAGGCCGGCTCAAGCCGGGCTTTCAAGCGCATGCCGTGCTCCTCCGCCGACTCCGAAAGCACCTGCCCTTCACGATGGACCGAGGCCAAGACATCACCGCGGTCCCACGGAATGATCAACTCGGCAAGCTCGGTCATCGATCGAACACGATCGCCGACCACCGCCAACAGGTGATCAAGGTTTTCACCGGAGTGAGCGGAGACGGCAACCGAGCCTTCGAATCGCTCGGCCAGGCGGTGCGAACCGCTCATGGCACTAGCGCCGAGCCGGTCGGCCTTGTTGAACACGAGCAACTCCGGCACATCGCCGGCACCAATCTCGTCAAGCACCTCACGCACGGCGGCCATCGAGCCTTCTGGGTCGGGGCCGGAGCCATCGACAACGTGAACGAGTAGGTCAGCGTCGCGTACCACGTCGAGTGTGGTCTTGAACGCAGTCACGAGCTGATGGGGCAGTTTGCGTACGAACCCCACGGTGTCGGTCGCAAACACCGTTTCACCACCCGGTAGCGGCAGCCGCCGGGTGGTGGCGTCGAGGGTGGCGAAGAGTCGGTCCTCAACGAGGACGTCGGCTTCGGTCAGTCGGTTGAGCAGCGACGATTTGCCCGCGTTGGTGTACCCGACAAGCGCGACGGCACGGTTTCGGGTCCGGGAACGCTGCTTCGACTGGGTCTCACGATGACCTTGGACCTTGCGAAGATCGGCTTCAAGCTTGTGAATACGGCGCACGAGCCGCCGACGGTCGACCTCGAGCTGGGTCTCGCCTGGGCCCCGCGTGCCGATCCCGCCGCCCTGCTGACTGAAGGTTCGACCAGTCGCTCGAAGGCGGGGAAGGCGGTATCGCAACTGAGCGAGTTCGACCTGGGCCTTGCCCTCCTGGCTCGATGCATTCTGGGCGAAGATATCGAGGATGACCGCCGTGCGGTCGAGGGCCGATCGACCCAGAATCTTCTCGAGGTTGTGCTGCTGAGCTGGCGTCAACTCATCGTCGAACACCACCGTGTCGCAATCTACAGCGACCGCAGCTTGCTTGATTTCCTGCGCTTTGCCCTTCCCGACATAGGTCGCTGCATCGGGCGCCGAGCGACGCTGATGAAGCCGAACGACCGCGTCCGCACCAGCGGTGTCGATCAGCAGTGCCAACTCGTCAAGGCTGGCATCGGTCTCCTCGGGATCGTGCCCCGCAGTGGTCACACCGACCAGAACGATTCGCTCCCGGAACGTCCGTTCGATGAGCCCATCGGACTCACCACCGAAGTCGCCAAAGGCACCGCGGTGCGAGTCTTGGTCACTACCCGCTTCTGCATCGAGCGGCTCGACCTCGTCATCGGGTAGATCCGTATCGTCGAAGATGCGTGCAACGTTGCGCTCAGTCACGACGATCTCTTCCCGTGCGCGCTGCGTATCCGACGCGTCGTATCGTCATGTGTCGGCCACGACCAGGTCGGCGATGTGGACCGCAGGGCCGGTCAAGGTGAGTGGAGTACCGAGTTCGACGAGTGCGTTCCCTCCAGGCATGTGCACGATGACTTTTTGCCCGACCAGGCCCCACCGGTGGAAGACATCGGCGGCAACCGTCGCGCCGCTCCCGCAGGCGTTCGTGACGCCGGCACCGCGCTCCCACACGCGGACCGTCAACTCGTCTTGACCCGAAACCGCCACAAAGTGGACGTTGGCCCCCGCCTCGAAGTGCGACTCGATCACCGGCCCGGCGACACGGAGGTCGATGGCGTCGGGATCGTCGACTTCGCACACCACGTGTGGATTGCCGATATCCCCAGACTCCCAACGCCTCACCGCTGCGAGCGGTGCACCAGCGGTCGCCATGAGATCGTCGACATCGGGATCAGGCCCGGGACGCACGATGCCCATGTCGACAGTGACCATGACAGTGCTCGGATCCTCGGAGGCGTGCACCTCACACAAATGGATACCGGCTGAGGTCGAGACGCGGATGCTGGTATCGCCCCGGCCGTCTCGACGGGCAACCGCTTGGGCGAAGCACCGCAGCCCATTACCGCTGATCTCCGCAGTGCTGCCGTCGCTGTTGAGCAAACGCATCACGATGTCGGCCTCGCTCGCCGGATCAGGAGGGAGGCCATAGATGAGCCCATCGGCGCCGATACCGGTGTGACGATCACACCACGCCATCGCCCGTGCCCTGGCCTCGCCAGGCAGGTGATCGGTGAGACACACCAAGAAGTCGTTGCCGAGCCCATGATGCTTCGAGAGTTGGATCGACTCGACCATGTCCTCCATTGTCGCAGGTCCGAGCACAACTCCGGTGTGCGTTTCAGCGAACCGGCCGAGCCAGGGCCTGATTCCACACCAGCAGAGCGTCGGCTGGGTCGACGGGGGCGTCGAGCCAGGCGATTCGCGGATCGCGACGAAACCAGCGCTCCTGCCGTCGGGCGAACTGCCGAGTCCGGTTGATGGCGATTTCGAGCGCCTCATCAAGCGTCGTATGGCCATCGAGATGAGCGAGTAGTTCCCGATAGCCGAGGGCTTGGGCAGCGGTGTGGCTCGGACCGGTCTCCCGCAACCGCTGCACCTCTTCGAGAAAGCCGGCCGCCATCTGTGCCGCGTACCGCCGCTCGATTCGCTCGTCGAGGACTTTCCGCGGCCACCGGATCGCGACCTGCACGAACGGTGTGGCCGGATAGGTCTCGAGACCAGGCCCGAACGACGAGAACAAAAGCCCGCTACCGAGAACAACCTCCAGGGCACGCAGAACACGGCGTTCGTTGTTCGGCTCCATTCGCTCAGCCGCCGTCGGATCAAGATCGGCGAGTCGCTCATGCATCATCTCGATTGACGTACCCGCAGCGAGTTGCGCTTCCAGAGCTGCGCGAGTGTTGGGGAACCGGGGTGGGATGTCGAGATCGTCGATGACCGATCGGAGGTACAGACCAGTACCTCCGACGAGGATCGGCACTGCGCCGCGCGCACGCACATCTGCGATGGCGGCCCGAGCGCGTCGCTGAAATGTCGCAACCGTGAACACTTCAGACGGAGACACGAGGTCGATGAGGTGGTGCGGCACGGACGCCTGTTCCTCGGGAGTGGGTGTGGCCGTGCCGACGTTCATCCCGACATACACCTGCATCGAGTCGACCGATACCAGCTCGGCAGTCTGCCCCTGCGACGCAAGAAGCTCCGTCACCCCGAGTGCCAGCGACGACTTGCCGGACGCGGTCGGGCCAAGAATCGACAGCGGACGCGCTGCGCGACCCTCGCCTGTCAGGTCGCTAGGCATCGGGCCAACCGACTTCGGCAGCAATCGCATTGAGTTGTTGACACGCGTCGAGCGTCAAGAGGTCGACGTCGTCTGCCCCGTAGGCGTCGACCAGCGGCGCCACGACCGCACTCCCGAAGCGAACTGCAACACCGACGGCAACCGCTGCGAGATCGAGGTGACGGTCGCCCCACACGGTCTCTCCCGCCACCTCGACATCACCCTGGGGCGAGATCATGCAGTGGTCGAGGGTCAAGCCGAGCCGGACCAGGACGGGCGCCTGCACTCTCGGGAGGGACTCGACGGCACGTCTCGCAGAGGCGGCAAGCTCCCGCAGATCGAGACCTTCGAACGAACCGGTGGAAACGGTTCCGCCGCGCCTAGCCGAAGCCGCCACCAGATGGGCCGTCAGATCCTGGAGAGAGAATGAAGATCGGTCGGGGTCGTCGACGCTCGCCGTGGGCGCCCTTCCTGCGCCATGTCGACTCGACAGCGCAGAGCCGACCGAACGAGCGACCGCCTCGGGGTCGATCGGCAGAGCCGGATCACTCACTGGAAGGCGCTTGACGGACACGCTCGACCTGCTGGCTCAGCCGGCGGCGACAGGAATGCGCGTGCGATGTCGCGCCGGCATCGTGACCTCGATCAAGTTGCCGAGCAGATGATTTGTCTTACCCTCGGTGATGGCAACCATCGCGTACGAGCCAGTTTTGATCGAGGTCGGACTGGCGAAGTGCACGAGCGTATTTCGTCTCGTCCGGCCGGTGAGTACCGACGGGTCTTTCTTGCTCGGCCCTTCGACAGTGACTTCTTCGACTTCGCCGACGCGGCCCATATTCGCTTTCAGCGACGACCGCTCGATCACGGTGCGCAGGCGCTCGTAGCGCTCGACCGCGACCTCGTGCGGAACAGCAAGAGACGGCTCGGCTTGGAGTAGATCGGCAGCTTCTGTTCCGGGCCGAGGGCTGAAGACGAACGTGAACGCGCTGTCGTACTCAGCTGCTGCAGCGACTTCGAGCGTGCGCTCGAAGTCGGCATCGGTCTCACCCGGGAACCCGACGATAATGTCGGTCGAGACGGCTAGGCCGGCGATGATGGCTCGCGCCTCGCTCAGCTTTTCGAGGTACCGCTCGGCGGTATACCCGCGATGCATGGCGGTCAGCACCGTGTCGCTTCCGGACTGCAGCGGGAAATGAAGGTGCTCACAGACCTCGGGGGTCGCGGCCATCGCCTCGAAGGTCTCGGTGCGCATGTCCTTCGGGTGCGGGGACGTGAAGCGAACTCGATGAACGCCATCGATTTCACCGACCGACCGCAACAGATCGCTGAAGAGCGGACGCGCCCGGCGGTCGTCAGTCCAACGTTCACCGCACCACCAGGCGTCACCGAGATCGTCGGGCGAATCAGCGGTGAGCTCGCGGGCTGCAACCGCTCGACGAGCGAGGGTGAGATCTCGACCAAAGCTGTTGACGTTTTGGCCGAGGAGGGTGATCTCGCTCACGCCGTCGGCAGCGAGTTGTTGCACCTCCGCAACAAGCTCACCGAAAGAGCGGGAGATCTCAGGCCCACGGACCGCCGGCACAATGCAAAACGCACAGCTGTTGTCGCACCCGATCTGGATCGTGAGCCATCCGGCATGATCAACCTCACGCACCGTGAGCAACGCTGAGGGGAAGGCTTCGGCATCGTCGCGCGCTGTCGCCTCGAGAATCTCGACGATCGGACCATGTTCGGCCGCATGATCGAGCAACTCGACAGCTCGATGGACGTTGTGGGTCCCGAACACGACGTCGACATGACCGGCCCGATCGCGAATCGAGTCGCGATCCTTTTGCGCAAGACAACCCCCAACCGCGATTTGCAGACCCGGCTTCTGCGCTTTGAGCCCCTTGAGATGACCCAGCGCGCCGTAGAGCTTGTTGTCGGCGTTCTCCCGGATACAGCAGGTGTTGAGAACAATGACGTCGGCATCAGCCTCGTCGTCGACTCGGACGAGACCATCGGCTTCGAGCAACCCAGAGATTCGCTCCGAATCGTGCTCGTTCATCTGACAGCCGAAGGTCTTGACCAGGTAGGTCCGGGACTCGCTCACGCCTCCGATGCTAGCGACATGCGAGCACACGCCATCTCGGTGTTGATTGCAGGGATTGATCTCATCGACGAGCGAGGCACGAAAGAGCACTGCTGCGAACTCATGGTGCTCGACGGAGATTCACACGAAAAAGCAGAACGAGCCGCCGGGAGCGGCTCGTTCGCTTGTTGCTCCTCGACGCCTGGCGTCAGTCGTCGAGTGCGATCGGCATGTCGTCGACGTCGGAGAACTCCTCGTGCTCTTCGCCATCGACGACATCGACAATCTCTTCTTTTTCGGGCATGACGGCTTTCCAGACCCGGTCGGAGATCTCGACCATTACTTCGGGGTTCTCGGTGAGGTACTTCTTTGCGTTCTCGCGCCCCTGACCGAGTTGCTCACCGTCGTACGTGTACCAGGCGCCTGATTTCTTGACGATGCCTTCGTCGACTGAGAGGTCGAGGACCGAACCCTCACGGGAGATACCGGTGCCGTACATGATGTCGAACTCGGCCTGCTTGAAAGGTGGGCTGACCTTGTTCTTCACCACCTTGACTCGGGTTCGGTTGCCTGCGACCTCGACGCCGTCCTTGATCGATTCGATCCGACGGATGTCGAGGCGAACCGACGAGTAGAACTTCAGCGCCCGGCCACCCGGGGTGGTCTCTGGCGAACCAAACATGACGCCGATCTTCTCGCGCAGCTGGTTGATGAAGATGATGATCGTATTGGACTTGCTGAGGTTGGCGGTGAGCTTGCGCAGCGCCTGCGACATCAGACGGGCCTGCAGGCCGACGTGGGTGTCGCCCATCTCTCCTTCGATCTCAGCACGAGGCGTAAGTGCAGCGACCGAATCGATCACGATCACGTCGATTGCGCCAGAGCGGATCAGCATGTCGGTGATCTCGAGTGCCTGCTCGCCGGTGTCGGGCTGGGAGATCAGCAGCTCGTCGATGTCGACACCGATCGCTTTGGCGTAGACCGGGTCCATGGCGTGCTCGGCATCGATGTAGGCGCAGATGCCGCCATTTCGCTGAGCCTCGGCGACGACATGGGTGGCGAGCGTGGTCTTGCCCGAGGACTCCGGACCGAAGATCTCGGTGATGCGGCCTCGGGGTAGACCACCGATGCCGAGAGCGAGATCGAGGGCGAGTGCACCAGTGGGAATCGACTCGATCGCCATCGAGGTCTTGTCGCCCATCTTCATGACCGAGCCTTTGCCGAACTGTTTCTCGATCTGGCCGAGTGCTACATCGAGTGCCTTGCCGCGGTCTGCTTCCACTGTTCGCTCCTGTCGTCACCCGGAAATTCCGGGCCTCTTTCGTGATGTGCGGTTGAGTTGCTGGGTTGGGGGGTGTGGTTTGAGCTCGAACCTACGAGGAGGGTGTGACACTGGCTGTGACAGCTCGCCTTCAACAGTGGCGCGAACGAATGACAGTAACGTAATTACGAACAACCGTTCGGTCAAGCACCACGATGCAGGAATTCGCAGTACACGGCACCAGACGACACGATCGGCGAGAACCGGAACCATTCGGGGGGCGTTACGTTTCCTCGGTGACACAAACCTGAGACAATTTCGCAGGTGCCCGCCTCCTGGCGGGCGAGAACAGGAGTCGATCCATGAGTGATGTCAGCTTCGACGATGCGGAACTTCGGGCCCGCCTCACAGCCGAGCAGTACGCCGTGACCCAGCAGGCTGGGACGGAACGTGCCTTCACTGGCGAATACTGGGATTGCCACGAAGACGGCACCTACCGCTGTGTCGTGTGCGATACCCCCCTCTTCACAAGTGCGACCAAGTTCGAGTCCGGGTCAGGCTGGCCGTCGTTCTTCGACACCGTCGGTCCCGATGTCGTCGAGATCCGCACGGACCACTCCCACGGCATGATTCGCGAGGAAGCGGTCTGCGCCAACTGCGACGCGCACCTTGGCCATCGGTTCCCCGATGGCCCCGCTCCGACGGGCCAGCGGTACTGCATGAACAGTGCGGCCATGCGACTCGATCGAAGCGACATCGCAGGAGACGACTAGCCCGCCGATAGCCTCTGGTGGTGACTCGTACGACGTCGTTCGCCGAGCTCGGCGTGCCAGCGGCGATCGTTGCGGCACTTGAGCAGGCCCGTATCCGCCAGCCCTTCCCAATCCAGGCCGAGACGATCCCCGACCTGCTTGCCGGAAAGGACGTCATCGGCCGCGCTCCGACCGGGTCGGGCAAGACGCTTGCATTTGGTATCCCCCTCGCGGTGGCATGCCAGGCGAACGGCCCTGCGCGCAAAAAACGGCCGACTGCACTCGTACTCGCGCCGACCCGTGAGCTCGCCGCCCAGATCGCCGATGAGCTCGCCCCGCTCCTCCGGGCCGTCGACCGCACCATCCTCGCGGTGTACGGCGGGGTTGGTCTTCAGCCTCAGATCAACCGGCTCAGTAAGGGTATTGATCTGCTGGTCGCCACACCGGGGCGGTTGGAAGATCTGATCCAGCAACGCGTCGTGTCGCTCGCCGAGGTCCAGAACGTCGTGGTCGACGAAGCCGACCGCATGGCCGACATGGGCTTCCTCCCTGCGGTGCGCCGGATCCTCGACCAGACCGATCCGAGCCGACAAACCGTCCTGTACTCAGCGACCCTCGACGGCGAGGTCGCGAAGATCACCCGCTCGTATCAGACCAACCCCGTTCGCCACGAAGTGGGTGAGGCGACGCCCGACCTGACCAAGATGGAGCACCACTTCTGGCTGCTCCCCCGCCCCGAACGCATCCGACTCTGCGCCTCAGTCGTCGCCACGTTCGGTCGCACCATCGTGTTCACCCGTACCCGGCACGGCGCCGATCGGGCCGCTCGCCAGCTCACGAGCGCAGGCGTCAAGGCGGTACCGATCCACGGCAATCGATCGCAGGCGCAACGCCAACGTGCGCTCGACGACTTCGCAACCGGCAAAGCACACGCCCTTGTTGCGACCGACGTTGCCGCCCGCGGAATCCATGTCGATGCGGTGGAGTGCGTCGTTCACTTCGATCCAGTCGACGAAGACTCGGCGTACCTCCACCGATCCGGTCGTACCGCTCGTGCCGGTGCCAAAGGTGTTGTCGTGTCGTTTGTCGACCCATCACAGGCCAAGGCGGTGAAGGCAATGAAGCGCCGCCTCGAACTGCCCCAAGAGCTCATCGACCCACCGGGTCTCGAATTCGAACCCGACGATGTGGTCGTCGACACGGACACTCCTCCCACCGACCGCGACCGGAACCGAGACCGTCGCCCGAATACTGCACACCCCCGCAAGGCCCGCGGTCCGAAGCCCGGCGGAGCAAACTCGTCCCGAAACCGCAGGAAACCAACGGCAAAGGACAGCGGCAAGCCCGGCGGCAACGGCACTGCGACTGCGAAGCGCAGTTCTACGGGCGGCGCCCGCAACGAGAGTCGACCCACCAAGTCGAGCCACAAACGCCGAAGCGCACCCGGTGGGAAGCCCGGCGGCAAAGGACGCGGCGGACGGCCACCGGGCCGAGGTCAGGGACGAAGTTCGTAGTACCGATTCATCATGTCAGCCTCGAATTCACGTGTTTCGAAGCTGCCGAACCCCGCTGCATCGGCCATTTCTCGCAGGACCTCTGGTGTGAGCCCCATGGTGCCCAGTCCGGCTCCACCGGCTTCGGACATCGCCGACGACATGCAGTACAGGATCGACATGCCGTACATGAGCGGCAGCATCGGCATCTTCCGGTTGTCCTCGAGCGACCCGGCAGCGCGTATGTCGGCCACCAGCCAGACTCCGTCGTCCGCAAGACACGATCTGGCCGAGCGCACCGCCGCACCTGGCCGAGGCAGGTCGTGGATGACATCGAGTGTCAGCAAGAGGTCGACGGTGATTCCCTCTCCCCCAAGGTCGTCGAGCGAATCGAACGATCCCGTCCGGAACTCGAGGTTGGACAACCCTGTTGCTCGAATCCGTTCGGTGGCGGCCTCCATCGCGTGCTCAGACGGGTCCAAGCCGATCACCCGGCTGTTGGGGAAGGCCCCGGCGACCACCTCGGCCGCGACGCCTGCTCCGCATCCGATGTCGACGATGGTCACCCCTTTCCTCATTCGGTCTGACATCCCTGCGATCGAGTCGAGGATCACTGGCACCAAGTAGTGCCGCTGGCCGCCCGCACCCATCGCCGCTTGGAAATGGCACGTCTCAGCACCGTGCTCGCCCCAAGTCATACCGATACCGGTGGTGAAGGCCTCGACCGTTCGGTCGATCTCGTATTGCGTGATCGGTGGGCCGAACACCCCGGCTGCGTATCGGGGAGAGTCCTCGTCGACCAACGTGAATCGGGCTTCGGGGGTGAGCCCAAATACTCCGTCTTCGTGTTGAAGCAAACCCTGGGCACTCATCGCGAAAAGCCATTCACGAACCCATCGCTCGTGGTACCCCGTAACGCTGGCTAGCCCCTCCGAGGTCGCCTGACCCTGCTGGGCGAGCGCCACGAACAAGCCCAAACGGTTCCCGATGTGGATGATCTGGCTGATGACCTCGCCCTCTTTGGCCTTGAACAGGTTGAGGACCGTAAGAAGTAGTTGATCGTGGTCGAGCTCAGTTCGCATCGGGGCAGTATCGCCTCCTCAACGGAGTTGGAGCCAGCCCGCGTCCGGTGGCATTCCCATGTTGTCCATCGACGGGGCAGACCGGAACCAGGATCAAGCTGGGACTTCACCAACGACTCGGACCCAGGACCATCACCTGCCGTTCGGTCTTGGTCGGTACGAGATCACGCTTCGTGGCTTCGAGCTCAAACGGAACCGGGTTGGGGTCGAGCTTCTTGGGATCCTCGTCGTCGGCCATCTGGGCGAGCAGATCGCCAGCACCACCGATCGATCCGAGAGCGCCAAACCACGCGAGTGTGATCGTCTCGCCCGAGCCAAGGCGAGCGATCCGCACACCTTGGCCACCCCGGCCCTTCGACTCGAACTCCTCGAACGGCGTGGCCTTGGCTCCCGATTCGGAGGTGATGGTGAGCACGATGCCGTCGCCGATCAACGGGCCGGCACCGACAACGACTGCGTCACCCTTGAGCTTCAAGCCCGCAACGCCACCGGCTCCTCTTCCCTGGATGGAAACCGATTCGAGTGGCGTGCGCAGGCACTGGCCATCGGAAGCAACCACCATGATGTCGACACCGGCTGGTGCACGAAAAGCGGCGACGACACGGTCGTTGCCCTTGAGCGCGATCACTGACTTGCCAGACTTGGTGCCGAGCACTTCCTCAGCGGTGACCTGCTTCACGACTCCCATGGCGGTGACGAGCACAAGGTTTTCGTCGCCTGCGGTCACGAGCGCAAGCGACTCCTCACCCTTGTTGAGCCCAAGTTGCTGAGCTGCAGCATTCCCGCGCGTGCGACCTCCGGCATCGGCGGCTTCTCCGGCGTGGAGTACGAAGACTCGACCCTCCGAGGTCACGGCTGCAATCGCCGATCCGGTGGAGGTGACCACGGCAGCAGCGATGAGGTCGTGCCGACCGGCTACACCCCTCTTCGCCCCCTCGGTAGGTACCCGGCCGAGGTTGCCCGACATCGAAAGGGTGACGACACAGGGCTCGTCGGAGCCCGAATCGAACGAGGACTCGGACTCCTTCGGCGCCTCGAAGACAGGGATGTCATCAGCACCGATGATCTCGGCCCTGCGATCGCGACCATGCTTCTCGACGAGATCACCGAGTTCCTGCAGCACGAGTGTTCGTCGACGGTCCTCACTACTGAGGAGCCGTTCGTACTCGGCGATGTCGGCTCGCAGCCCCGCCGCCTCTTCCTCAAGTTCGAGTTTGGCGAGCGCAGTGAGACGCCGAAGTGGCATGTCGAGGATGTGGGTCGCCTGGATGGGCGACAGGTCGAAACGTTCCATCAGCCTCTCCCGCGCAACGCCGGCGTCGTTCGAACCGCGAATGATGGCCACAACCTCGTCGATCGCATCAAGCGCGATCAGAAGGCCGTCAAGGATGTGCAGGCGGTCTTGTGCCTTCTCGCGCCGGAACTGGGTGCGTCGGACGATGACCTCGAGGCGATGCTCGATGTAGTAGCGGCACAAGTCATAGACGCCCAGGGTGGTGGGGACGCCGTCGACGAGCACAACGTTGTTGATGCCGAACGATTCTTCGAGCGGGGTGAGGCGATAGAGCTCCTGCAGTACCGCCTGCGGATTGACCGCCGGCTTCACGTCGATCTGAATTGTCAGACCGTTGATGTCGCTGAGGTCGGCGATGCCCTCGATTCCGACGAGCTTGCCGTTGTTCGCCAGCTCCTGGACCTTGGCGATCACCCGCTCGGGTCCGACGAGATAGGGCAACTCCGTGACGATGATCGATTGCCGGGTGCGCGACGTCTGCTCGACGTGGGCCTTGGCCCGGATACGGAACGTGCCGCGGCCGGTCTCATACGCCTCGCGCAGTCCATCGTCGACCACGATGCCGCCCGACGGGAAATCAGGCCCGGGCAAGACCGCCATCAGCTCGTCGATCGTCGGCTTCGGCCGACGCTTCTTCATCACCAACTTGATGGCCTTTTCGACCTCGCGCAGATTGTGGGGCGCCATGTTGGTCGCCATGCCCACGGCGATACCACTCGTTCCGTTTACCAAGATGTTGGGAAGCGCAGCGGGCAGAACGATCGGTTCGTCACCCTCGCCGTCGTAGGTCTGGCGGAAGTCGACCGTGTCCTCGTCGAGCTCACGGACCATGTCCATCGCCGGCTCGGCCAAACGACACTCGGTGTAGCGAGCGGCCGCCGGCGGGTCGTCGAGCGAACCGAAGTTGCCCTGAGGGTCGATGAACGGGACCATCCGCGAAAAGTCCTGCCCCATTCGAACCAAGGTGTCGTAGATCGCAGCATCGCCGTGCGGGTGATAGCGGCCCATCGTGTCACCGACGATGCGAGCCGACTTGCGGAACGGCGTTCCCGGCCGGACGCCCATCTGCAGCATCGACCACAGGATGCGTCGCTGGACCGGCTTGAGGCCGTCGCGGACATCGGGGATGGCGCGGCTGGTGATGACCGAGAGTGAGTACGCGAGAAAGCTCTCGCTCATCTCATCGGCTACCGAAACCTCAACGACCTCGCGGGCGAACCCACCGTCGAATTCGAGTTGTCGAGACATGGCGCCGACCGTAGTCAGGTCATGTGACGATCAGGCGGAGGGGGCCGTGTCGGATCGTCTGTCAGCCCAACCCGTCCATGTACCTACTGATCAGGGGAAGGCCTGCGATCAACGCCTCGGATGCGTTTGCGTAGCCGATCCGGACATGACCTTCCATACCGAGGGCGCTGCCTGGAGTGAGCATCACGCGGTCTGGCCCCTCGACGAGGCCGACGCAGAAGTCGCGCGACAACAGATGGCCGTCATAGCGCAGGAGGGTGATCGTGCCGCCAGACGGTCGGGTCCATGAGACGCGGTCTTCGCCGTCGACCCAGTTCGACAGGGTTTTCAGATTGCTTCGCACGAGCGCCCGGTTCCGACCAAGGATTGTCTCCGCATTCTCGAGCGCGAGTGCAGCCAGCACGTCATCGATCATGCCGACGCTGATCGTGTTGTAGTCGCGGTGGACAACGACACGTTCGAGCAGCGACTCCGGCCCGACGATCCAACCCAATCGGAGTCCGGCAAGCGAGAACGCCTTCGACATGGAGCCGGTGCTGATCGCGCGCTCATAGAGATCGACAGCCGAGACCGTGGTTCCACTCCCTTCTTGGTCTATGCCTCGGTACACCTCATCAGCCAGCAACCACGCACCGACCTTGTCGCACGTCGCAGCGACCGCAGAGAGTTCCTCACGGCCAAGCAGTGCACCCGTCGGATTGTTGGGGTTCGTGAGCGTCACGAGGGAAGTGCTGGGCGTGACAGCAGCAGCGAGTTCGTCGAGATCGAGGGCCCATCCACGCTCTTCCCGCAACGGCACGCGGGTGACCGTCGCGCCGAGTGACTCGGGGATCGCCGTGTGCTGCTGATAGCTCGGCACCACGGAGACGACATGGTCACCGGCTGAGACGAGCGTCAAGTAGACGAGGTGGTTTGCGCCGATCGTCCCGTGGGTGACGAGGGTATTGGCAATCGACTGCGTCTCGAAGAGCGACGCTATTGCCCCTCGGAGTCGGTCTGAGCCCTCGATCTCGCCGTACGTGAGCTTCATCGACAGCAACCTGTCGAGGTATCCCGGCCCGACACCACCGAGGTCAAGGAGTTCGGCAAGGGTGATCGAATCGCAGCACGTCTCGGCCAGGTTGTACTCACAGCGGGTCTCGTACTCGTTCATCCACTGCTCGACGGCAAAGGGTTCGATCTGCATCGTCGCGACCGTAGCGGAGCGCCACGGGTCGGGCTCGAGCCATGTCGACGAGTCGACGGTCACGCTCCGTCGCTCCCCTGGTTTCGCCATGGGGCACTGCCGGCCGAAAAACGTTCAGCCGAGAAACATCTCAAGGATGTAACCCCACAACAGTGTCATAAGTCACAATTGCGGTTACGGGATCGTGCAGGGGGCACGAACCGTGTCGTCTTGAGTCCGCTTTGGACCCAGGGGGGAAGGACAACAGCAAATGGAAATTCTTGTCATTGTCATTGTGTCTGCACTGTTTGCAGGTGCAGCGGTCGGGATTGTCAACTCGTTGCTCGACCTGTTCGGAATCAGCGGTCCGCTGAAGGGGATCCCATTCGTTGGCCAACACATCGACGCGATCATCGTGATCTTGTTGGTGTGGGCCCTCGACATCGGCTTCCTCGTAGAGATTGGCCGCGACAACGAGTTCCTTCAGACCATCGTCGACGGTGTTGCGGTCTATGCAGTCATCGCAATGGCGAATGCCATCCGCGACGGCTTCGCAGGTCGCGCCAGCTGAGCCGCTCGAACTGAACGTCAGGGGCCTGGTGCTTCGGCGCCAGGCTTTTGACGTTTTGCGCTCCACGCAGTGCGGAGAGCCAGCGGGAGTACCCGGCTACCGAACTCGGTGAGTGTGTCGTCGACGGCAATGCCGAGCGGTTCCCATGTCTCGGCGATCACCTCGAATGCCCACGCAACACGACCCCGGTCAGCCTTCGGGATCGTCGACGTGACCTCTTGACAACGGTTGATCTGATCGACCAGACCGTCGGGATCGACCGACACACCTGCACCGGCGCGCACGATGCCGATGACCGCACCAAGCCAATCGGCCCATTCGAGCTCGAGTACGGCCCGGCGGGCATCGGCTGCGAGCGGTGCGAGTCTCGCAGGAGAAATCGCAGCAGCCAGCGCGGAAAGAACCACCACCAGATCGGGTTCGTCGAGATCGATGGGACCCTCGGAAGCAGCGAGCCACTGGGCAAGCCGATCGTTCGACCCTGCGGCGGTCCGCAGCACGGCGGCTGCCGCAGCGACCGCTTCAGGCCCGGGAGTCCCGGTATCCCCCAACGCTTGATCGAGGACCTGAACCGCCCACGCATCGGCATCCGGATCGGGCGCGGGGAGTTCGGGGACCTCCGGCTCGATCCAGATGGGAGCTTCAAGGTCATCGATCCCGAGACTCGAGAGCCGGGCCAGTAGCAGGCGCGCGTTGGCGACGTACGAGCTCGTCGGCTCAGAGGTTGATCGCCCTGCTCGCGCAATTCTCTTGGCAAGCTCGGGTGGCGCAACTTCGGTCGCTGCGATTCCCGACCCGGGCTCGTCGAGCGCGTCGAGTAGATCGGGAGGACCCACTGCTACCTCGCCGATCTTCTCGCCCCCATCGCCAGCCGGGACGAGATCGACGATCACCACATGGCGATCATCGGCTCGGTCGACGAACCGGAGGGCAGCTGACACTCCCCGTCGTTCTTCGAGTAGCCACGCGGCCTCGCATGTGCTGCTGCGCAGATCGTCGACCCATGCCGGGGCAGGTTCGAGCGCGGGATTATCCGGGTCGACCCCGTCGACCATCGAGTGGACAGCCCACAACGCTGCGGCCGCCGCCGGGCCACCGGCATCGACGAGCGCGGCGATCAGCTGACTGATCCCATCAGGCCCTGTCTCGGCGGCCAATGCCGTGAGATCGCTCGCCCAGACCTCGGCTCGGATCGCGTCAAGTTCGAGCAGCCCGGCCGCTTGGTCGAGCGCGTCGGAGATGATCGAGGCGAGCAAGTCTTCCACGGAGCCGTGAGCCTACAGTTCGGCCGTGCCCGAACTCCCCGAGGTCGAAACGATCCGCCAGCAGCTCGAAGCCCGCGTCGTCGGCGCTTCGATCGCCGACGCTGGCGCACACTGGAGCGACAAGTTCGCGCCGGCGATCGACGCAGTCGGCGGTGAGATCGTCGGGGCTCGCCGGCGAGGGAAATACCTGCTGTTCGAACTCGACCACGAGGTCCCCACCGAACTCGTCGTGCACTTGGGAATGACCGGGCGTCTCACCGTTCACGCCGTAGACGACGAGCCCGACCTCGATCATCCCCACCTCCGCGCCTGGTGGCGCTTCACCGACGGGCGGTTGTTCACCTTTCACGACATCCGGCGCTTCGGCCGTATCCACGTTGTCGACGCCGGAGATTACGGCGAAATACCGACCCTCGATCATCTTGGTCCCGAGCCGTGGGATCCGGCCTTCACGGGCAAGGCACTCGCGATCTTTGTCAAACGCAGCAATCGTCACCTCAAAACCATCTTGCTGGGACAACGTGCCGTGGCCGGAGTCGGCAACATCTACGCCGACGAGGCGTTGTGGACGGCGAGGATCAATCCGGCCACCCGTCGACTCTCCGTGGATCGGGCCGACCGGCTCGTCGAGGCGATCCGAGGCGCGCTCCAGTCGGGCCTCGACCACGGCGGCACCACATTGCGTGACTACGTTGACAGCGACGGTGCAACCGGCGCGAACCAGCACGAACTCCTCTGCTACGGCCGCAGCGGCTCACCATGTCACCGCTGTGCGACCGAACTCCGGAGCCGTGTCCTCGATGCTCGAACGACGACCTATTGTCCAGCGTGTCAGGCCCGCTGAGACGCGAGGATGCTGCGGTTGCGAAGGGTTCGGCTTGCACGGGTGGCAGGTGCGTCGATCACGAGGTGACTTCCTTCGACTGCCGAGCGGCACTCGCCTCGGGAAGTGCTGTGAAAACTACGAGCGCGAGTCCGGCCAACACTCCCACCAACAAGACGAACCCGATTCCACCTGCAGGTTGGGCGTCCATCACCTCGAGTGGCGACGAAGCAGTCGCCGCAGTGAAGGCCGCAGCAGCCAGAACCGCGTTGCCGAAGACGTGGAACCAAGTCGGCGGCGACTCGATCCGCCCGAAGCACCCACAGGACGTGGCACCGAGAGCCATTGCGCGCAGCACGGTGAGTCCGAAGATGACGTACAACACACCGATGGCGACCGCAGCGGCCGGCAGCTCTGAGACGAGCCCGATCACACCCAAAGCAATCTCGATCACGCCGAGCCCGACCGCCAGGTGGGTGCCCGACCAGGGACCGCGCGAGGGTGCGCCGAGCGTCTGCATGAGGTCGGCGGCGGTCGTCGGTCGGCTCACCTTCACCACTCCGGCGAGGACCAACAACACGGCCGCCGAGGCGAACAACGCGGTGGCTGCCTGCATGTCGGTCCCACCCTAGACAGCCACCCGGTAGCTTGGCGACATGCCGGACGAACGCCAGGATTTCTACGACCTGATCGCCCGGAACCGGCGACGAACCTGGGTGTTGATGGTCGCCTTCTTTCTCCTTCTTGGGCTCGTCGGTGTTGCGGTCTCGGTTTCCGCCGGGGGCGGGGTGATCGGGGTGATCTTTGCCGTCGTGATTTCCTTCGCTATCACGTTCTCGTCCTATTGGTCGTCAGCTTCGATCGCGCTCAACTCCACCCGTGCTCAACCTGCAAGTCAGGAAGAGTTCGCCCGGTTGCACAACCTCGTGGAAGCAGTCTCGATCTCTGCCGGCGTGCCAAAGCCTGATGTGTACGTGGTCCACGACCCGGCTCCAAATGCCTTCGCCACCGGCCGCAACCTCGACAACGCCGCGGTTGCGGTCACGACGGGCCTGCTCGACAAGATGAATCGCGATGAACTTGAGGGAGTTATCGCTCATGAGATCGCTCACATCCGTAATGGCGACATCCTCGTGATGACGGTCGCTGTCGCGACGGCGGGCGCGATCGCCCTCATCGCCGACATCTTCTTTCGCATGCTCTACTGGGGTGCGCTCACCGGCGGTGGGGCATCGCACCGGCGCCGCAGCAACGACAACAACGGCGGCGGTGCCCAGGTGCTGATCATCGTGGCTGCCGTGGCCTTCGTCGCAATCCTGGCGCCCCTTGCGGCTGCACTGCTGAAGGCTGCGGTCAGCCGGAGCCGTGAGGGGCTCGCCGACGCGACCGCGGTCGAGTTCACCCGCTACCCGACCGGACTGCGCTCCGCGCTCGAGAAACTCGACGCCGACATCACCGTCATACGCCGGACGAGCCACGCCACATCACACCTATGGATCGAGTCGCCCGACAATCACGAGGCCAACGACCGTGGACGCAAGTTCAACGACATGTTCTCGACCCACCCGCCTCTCGCCGAGCGCATCAACGCCCTCCGTCGGATGGAAGGACTCCCCGAATACACCGGTCCGAACCCGGTCGTGGCCGCGGCACTCCGCACCTTCCAAGACGACCGTAACCACCCCGAGTCGGTTGAGGCGATGGTCGAGACGCCGGGTCGCGCCAAACTCGTGAACGACGCTGCGGCGGCATCAGTCGATCTCGATGCAATCTTCGCCGGTGCTGGCGAGGTCGCCGACACCGATGCTGACCCCGATCACGCGGCAGCCGGCTGGTACGCCGACCCGAGTGGCAGCCCCGCCACGCTCCGTTACTGGAACGGTCGGAATTGGACCGAGCACGTTCACCGGATCCCGGGGGACAACGACATCTGTGATCCTGACGCGGACTCCCCTCACCGCGGCAGCCGTAGCGGCAGCGTCCGGTGACCGACGAACCCAACAGGCCTGACCATGTGATCGGAGTCGGACCTCACGCCTCGCCCTGGCCTGACGACCCCCGGCTCGATCTCGAACTTCTGGCCACAGGCGACCGCCGCAACGTCCTCGACGAGTACCGATACTGGACCGTCGACGCGATCGTCGCCGACCTCGACAGGCGGCGGCACAGCTTCCACGTGGCGATCGAGAACTGGGAGCACGACCGCAACATCGGAACCGTGGTCCGCACCGCCAACGCATTCCTCGCCGCCGAGGTCCACATCGTAGGAAAACGGAAGTGGAACCGACGCGGCGCCATGATGACCGACAGCTACCAGCACGTCCGCCACCACGAGACGATCGACGGGCTCGTCGCCTGGGCCACAGCCGCCAGGCTCCCGATCGTCGGCATCGACAATTTCCCCGGCTCGGTGCCGTTGGAGACCTATGACCTGCCCGAACACTGCGTACTGCTCTTCGGACAGGAAGGACCAGGCCTGTCCGACGCCGCCCACGAGGCTGCCGAGGCAGTTTGTTCGATCGCTCAGTACGGGTCGACGCGCAGCATCAATGCCGGTGTCGCCGCCGGCATTGCAATGCACGCATGGATTCGCCGGTGGGCCTAGAGCGAACGCTCAACCTTCGACCATGGCGATGAGTTCCTCGTCAGAGGGGATCTCGACGCCCGGCAGATAGTACGTATAGAGGCCCGCAATGACAGTCTCGAGGTCACCCATGTCGGTGCTGTCCAGCGTGACCGTCACCACCGAGCTGTAAACGTGGACCGCAGCGACGCCACCGACATCGAAGAGGCGGCTGGCGAGCTCAGAGGCAGGATCATCGGCGATGATCTCGTCTCCGGCTTCGTAGCGGACATGGCCCATACCGGTGAGGCTCCGGTTCAACTCGAAGCGCAGGATGCCCGGGCGGGGCGACGACGTCTGAATGAGGGTGACCGGCTGTCCCATAGCGAGGCCGAGGTTACCGGTTTCGCGAGCGCCAGACCCACATAGCCAGCCCGATCGAAACCACCATCAGCACGGTGTGGATTGCCTTGAACCCGGCGCTGTGGTCCTCGACGAGAATTCCGCCGCCGCGCACGATCCAGTACGCGATCGTCCAGCCCACGAAGAGTCCGACGAGTCGGCCGTTGACCGCCAGTGATGCCAGCGCCACGAACACCACGACGACACCGATGCGCCAGCTTGTCCCCCACCCCGAGAGTTCATCGTTTCCAAACACGTTGCGAAGACGCGACACCCATACGAAAAACGTCCAGCCGATCAGCGTGAGCAACGGCAGAGCGGGAAGCCGATCACGCATCAGAACAACTCGAGTTGGGGATCATCGGCATTGTCAACGACACGGCGAATACCGGACCATCGCAGGTCGTCCATGAACGCCCACCGTCGACGGTGGATGACCGATGGGCCGTGCGCCTCCAGTGCCGCCTTGTGACGCGGGCATGGGTAGCCCTTGTTCCCGGCGAACGAGTAGCTCGGATAGACCGCGTGCCAGGAGGTCATCATGCGATCTCGGGTGACTTTGGCGATGATCGAGGCCGCTGCGATCGAGATGCTCTTCGCATCACCTTTGACCACGGTGGTGGTGGGCACGGTCTCGACAAAATCCCAGTTGCCATCTACGAGGCAGTGATCGACGGCAACACCGAGCCCAGAGAGGACCCGATTGGTGGCAAGTTTCTGGGCCGCCGACATACCCAGTTCGTCACACTCCTCCTGGGTAGCGTGGGCGACGCTTACGTGGTCGGCCCACTCGATGATCCGGTCGTGCATGACCTCACGCTCGGCAGCTGTGAGCATCTTCGAGTCCCGCACCTTGTAGAGCTTTCGTTCGCGAGGCGCCACGACCGCAGCAAGCGTCAGAGGCCCTGCCCACGCACCCCGTCCGACCTCGTCGATGCCGGCAACGATCCGACAACCTGACTCCCACAATTCGCGTTCGATGCGGGTGCCAGGAGCCTTGTGCTTGACCGCACCCCGGAGTTGGTGGGCAGTCATGGTGCAGCAAGTAACGCTTCACCGTTGCGCGCCGATGTCGACCACGACGGATCGAGCCCGGGGCATTTCAGCACGGCATCGTCCGGTCCACCGCTTCGTTCCCAGAGCACCGCAGGCCGGTCGCCGTGCCAACGAACGCTGAAGGACAACGAGCCGAGACCAGTCACCATGCGGCGGACATCGATCGATTGCCCCTTCCACGCCTCCGGGACCTCCGGCAACATCGACAGTTGGCCGGTGACATCAGCGTCATCGAAGAGATAACCGAGAACTCGCGCCGCACCGGCGGCAACGGGAGACGTCGGTTCCCGGTCGGCAAGCGTGAGCCGCTCGACCAGTGCCGATGCATCGGATGCGACCTCAGGCGCCTCCGACTCGGTCGCACGAGTGACCAGCCGCGTGGTCGCCCGATCAAGCTGCTCACCGGCGATCGCAGCCAGCGGCCCGGCAATCTCGGCCAGGTCTGACTTCGTGCCAGCTCGAATCTCACCACTCGCTAACGCCCGCAGGCCGACGACTGCGCCCTCAGCATCGAGGGTCCCTCGATCAGCGGCACGCAGGACTGCTCCTCGCCCGCGGTCGGCCTCACGGTGCAGTCCGGCGAGATCGAGCCACCATGCCGCTTCACCGGCGATCACAGGATCGTCGGTGCCCGCAGCGAGGATCAGATCGCAGATCACTCGCCGCCACGCAGAGCTGAGCTGGACATCAGGAACGTCAATGTCAAGCGCTTCGGCGGTGACAGCACGCCAACCTGAGGCGATTTCGTCGGGGGTTACTTCACGGGTCGGGATCTCACCCTCGATCGCGACGACGACCGTGGACCGCTGACGGTGCGGCAATGGCGTCAACACAGCAGCTCCACCATGCCCTTCGGTATCAGTACCGATAGGGCCGGCGGCGACCGCCGCCCAGACATCGGCGCCGGCCGTGGCGGCGCCGACACTGGCCGATCGAATCCAGGGTTTGCCGTCGATGGAAGCGCCGCCGCGATCAGTCGTCATCGCCGCATCAGCGATCCCGACAGTGGCGATGATCACCGCTTCGGGCGAAGCGTTCTCATACTCAACGACCAGTGCTCTGCCAGTGCCATCATTGACGACGCCGACTCGTTGAATCACGTCGCCACCAGGGACCCGAATCCAAGTCTCGAAGACCGGCGTGTCGTCGACTCGGAGTTGTCGTACTGCCGTCTGCGTATGGGCGAGACGCCAATCGACCCCCGCCTTGACGCCCCACTCGATCCGCCAACCTCCATCGTCGACCGCAATCGTTCCCTTGGTGCTGATCCGGCCGACTGGACCGTCGAGATCGCCGATGAGAAGGCCAAACGAGTCATCGGTGGCGGTGAAAACCGGACGTCGGAACGGGTTGCGGAAAGCCATGACGAGAACGCAGAGGTCGGGGTTCAGCCCGGATCGATCTCGCGGGCAGCCGGTGAGCGGACGAGTCCATCGTAGGCCTGCAGAGCAGATCGGCCGTCCTCGATACACGCGCGCATCTGTTCGGTAATCGGCATGGCGACACCGTGTTGTCGAGCGAGCTCGACCACGATCGGCGCCGACACCACACCTTCGGCCACCTGGTCCATGGCGGCCTCGACCTCCGCAACCGTGAGCCCGGCAGCCATACGTTCGCCAAAGGTCCGATTGCGGCTCTGGGGGCTCATACAGGTGGCGAGCAGGTCGCCCATACCTGCGAGACCGGCAAAAGTCTCGGGCCGACCGCCGAGGGCCACTCCGAGGCGAGTCACTTCGGCCAATCCCCGGGTCATCACAGCTGCGCGGGTGTTGTCGCCGGTGCCGAGGCCTTCGGCCATTCCCGCTGCCAGTGCGATCACGTTCTTGAGCGCGCCGCCGAGCTCACACCCGATCACATCGGTGCTGGAGTAGACGCGAAACAACTGCGAGGAGAAAATTTCTTGCATCGTCTCGGCGATCTTGATGTTGGTGAATGCCACGACCGCAGCCGCGGCATCGCCGGCGAGGATCTCCTTTGCGAGATTCGGACCGGTGAGCACACCGTTGGGACGCCCAGGGAGCTCCTCGTCGATCAACTGGGTCATCCGCTTGCCTGACCCGAGTTCGAGGCCCTTGGTGAGCGAGACAACCGGCACCCAGGGCCGGAGATGGGGCCGAACATCGATCAAGACCTGGCGAAACGATGCCGACGGAACCCCCACCACCAGCAGGTCGGCCTGAACAACCACGTGCGCGAGGTCCGACGACGCCCGAAGATCCGGGTGGAGTTCGTACCCCTCCAGATATCGAGGATTGACACCCCGTTCGTTGATGGCATCAGCGACTGCCTCGTCGCGAGCCCAAAGCAGCGTCGGCGCGTTGTGGGCGCAAAGGTGCGCAAACGTCGTACCCCACGACCCGGCTCCCAACACGGCTACTTGCATGCTCATGGCGCAACCCTAGACTCCGCCGCGTGACCGGCCCCGCAGTCGTCGCCATTCCGATCCGATCGTTCAGCGACGCCAAGACGCGCCTCTCCGGGGTCTTGTCGGCGAGCGACCGCCGCCGACTCGCCGAAGCGATGGCCGAACGTGTCGTGCGTGCAGCTCATGATCTCCCGGTCTTCATCATTTCCGACGATGTCGACGTGGCGAGATGGGCTGGTCGACTCGGTGTCGAGGTCGTGGCCCCTGGTGTGACCGGCCTGAACGCGTCGGTCACTGCGGCGGTCGGCCACTTGGGGACAGATCTCCCACCCGGCGGCCGCATCATCATCGCCCACGCCGACCTGCCGCGGGCTCACGACCTGCGCGTCGTGACAGGCGACGGGATCGCGATCGCACCCGACACCGAACGAGACGGCAGTAACGTACTTTCGCTGCCCGCCGGAACCGACTTCACGTTCCGCTACGGCCCAGCCTCTTTCGATGCCCATTGCCGCGAAGCGACTGCACGGGGCCTCGAGGTCGCCGTGATCGACGACGAGTCGTTGGCCCTCGATGTCGATGATCCAGCGGACCTTGCGGCGCTCGCTGATGCCGACGAGTCGGACCTGCGGCGACGCAGCTGAAAGGATCAGACGATGCGAGTCGATCTTCCGACCCCCTCGAGTGCCTTGGCGATCGGAGCACACCCCGACGACATCGAGTTCGAGTGCGGTGGCGCGCTTGCTAAGTGGGGCGAGGCAGGAGCCGAGATCCACTTTCTCGTTTGCACCGATGGTTCGAAGGGTACGTGGGATGTCGACGCCGACCTCGACGGTCTCGTCGCCCGACGGCGGACCGAGCAGGCCGAGGCCGCCAGGCGGATCGCACCGCATGCACAGGTCCACTTCCTCGATGCAGTCGACGGTGAACTCGACAACACGGTTCGAAAGCGCAGCGAGGTCGCCCGTGTGATCCGCCAGACCGCACCCGACATCGTGCTCGGCCATGACCCCTGGCGTCGCTGGCGGATGCACCCCGATCATCGAAACGCCGGGTGGTTGACCGTCGATGGTGTCGTCGCTGCTCGCGATCCGCACTACCACCGCGAACACCTGGCCGACGGGCTCTCGCATCACCGGCCCAGCGCACTCCTCTTGTTCGAGTGCGAAGAACCGGACCATGTCGAACAGATCGAGCCCCGTCACCTCGATGCCAAGGTTGCCGCCTTGATGGCCCACGAGAGCCAGTTCGAAACCACGATGCACATCGTCGGCGACCCATCGGGTGAACAGGCCGCAGCGTTTCGGGAGCGGACATGGGGCGAGGCCCGGGCACACGGGCGTCTCGCCGGCGTCTCGTTCGGCGAAGCCTTCCGAGTGATGGACCCAGCATCGTGACCGGCCGATCATGCAGCGCATGATCGACGGTGTCGTCCGTGGCGCCTGCCATCACGACTGTCCTGACACCTGCGTGTGGGAGGTCACCGTCGATGACGGCATCGCTGTCGAGCTCCGCGGCATGGTGGAACACCCAACGACCAACGGACAGTTGTGTCCCAAAGTCAACCGTTTCCTCGACCGGGTGTACCACCCGGACCGGGTTCTGACGCCGCTGCGACGGGTCGGATCGAAAGGGTCGGGCGAATTCGAGCCGATCTCTTGGAGCGTCGCGCTTGACGAGATCGAGCAGCGGTGGAGCGCCATCATCGAAAAAGACGGGCCGGCGGCGATCCTTCCGTACTCCTTCGATGGCACGCAGGGGATCATCCAAAAGGGTCTGCTCTCTCGCCGCTTTTTCGCTGCGCTCGGCACGTCCGACATCCGACGTCACCCCTGCGGTGTCGATGCGTGGCTCGGCGCCAACGAGATCCTCGGCACTCCGAAAGGAATCGATCCCGAGGATCTTCGCCTCGCTCGCACCATCGTCTTGTGGGGTACGAACACGCTGCTCACCAACCGGCACCTATGGCCGGTGATCGAGGAGGCCCGTGACGCCGGCGCAGTGGTCGTTGTGATCGACCCGGTACGAACCACCACTGCAGAACGAGCCGATTATTTCCTGCAGATACGACCCGGTACCGACGTTGCGCTCGTACTGGGCCTCGTGCATGTCCTCGACCGTGACGGACTACTCGACGCCGACTGGATCGATCGACACACCACCGGTGCCGGCGACCTCGTTGAATCCGCGATGCCGTGGGACCCGGCCACATGCGAGGCCGAGACCGGTATCGCCGCCACCACCATCGAGTGGTTGGCGCATACGTTCGTCACCAACCGGCCCTCCGCTGTCAGATCACTCGTCGGTCCCGAGCACCGCCGCAACGGCGTCGAGATCATGGCCGCGATCGCTTCACTGCCGAGCATCAGCGGTGCATGGCGTGATCCGGGGGGAGGACTCTGTCGATCGACGCAAGTGTGGTGGGAAGAGGCCTTCGGCCTCGACGTCGAACAACTCGCCCAACCGTCGCGCACGTTCAACATGGCCCGACTCGGTGAGGTACTGATCGATATCGATCTCGACCCGCCGATCCGATCGCTCTTTGTGCACAACAGCAACCCAGCGGTCATCGCGCCCGATCAGAATCGCGTCGTCGAGGGCCTCGAGCGCAACGATCTCTTCACCGTTGTTGCCGAGCAGTTCGTGACCGACACCGCCCGCTACGCCGACCTCATCCTCCCGGTCACCACGCAGATCGAACACCTCGATCTGGCTCCAGCGTGGGGTCACCTGAACATTGCGCTGAACAAGCCAGCGATCCTGCCGCGGGGCGAGACCAAGTCGAACAACGAAATCTTCCGACTCCTCGCCGATCGGATGGGACTCCACGACCCGAGTCACTACGAATCTGACGAGATGCTCATCCGCGCTCTTCTCGAACGGCCGCATCCACTCCTTGACGGCATCACGTACGAGCGACTGGAGCGTGATGGCTGGGCGAGGTTCAACCACGAGCCAGGATTGGCGCTGCTCCAGCATGAGCGCTTCCGGCTCCGCGCCCTCGACCCCAACCACGCAGTCGCCCCGTCGACCCACAGGTTTCAATTGATCTCCACCAAACGCCACGTCCGGTTCCTGAATGCCAACTACAGCCAGTTCCCTGCGCACCACCCATCTCGCCCCGAACCCGAACTCAGCGTTCACCCCTCCGATGCGGCCGACCTCGGTCTCGATGATGGGGCCGAGGCTCGCGTGTGGAACGAACGTGGGGAGCTCCACCTACGGGTCCACCACGACGAGCGACTCCAGCCCGGCCTCGTCTCGGTCCCGTTCGGTTGGGGCCACGCCGCACATCGAGACGGCCGGTCAGTCAACGTCTTGACGAGTTCCGCCGTGCGAAGTGACGATCAGGGTTCGGCTGCCTACCTCGACACCTGGGTGTCGATCTCCCCCGCCTGATGCTGCTCATTCACGCTGGTGCGACCTTGGCGATGGTCGGATTGATCTGGTTCGTCCAAGTCGTGCACTACCCCCTGTTTCGACTTGTCGGCCCTGCGGTCTTCGTTCCGTACGAGAACGCCCATACCCGACGGACCGCTTGGGTGGTTGGCCCCTTCATGGCAGTGGAAGGCATAACCGCAGTCCTGCTGTTCGGGCTCACCCCCAACGACATCGGCCGACCTGTTGCATTCGCCGGACTCGTCCTGCTCGCGATCATCCACGGCTCGACCGTCTTCCTCCAGGTCCCTGCCCACCGTTCGCTCTCGGTCGCTTGGGACGAGCATGTCGCAAAGCGGCTGGTGTCGAGCAACTGGATCCGAACCATCGGCTGGAGCGCCCGAGGCCTCCTCGCCCTCGCGATCCTGTGAGCGACCTCAGGCCGACCGTCCTGGTCCTTGGTGACCAGCTCTCGACCGAGGTCGGGCCGCTAGCCCGATTTGGGCCTGATGACTGTCGGGTGCTCTTGATCGAGTCGGCGCACCTACTTCGCCGCCATCGGTGGCATCGACAGCGAGCCCATCTCGTGCTGTCGGCCATGCGCCACTTTGCCGAAGAGCTTCGTGCCCTCGGGTACGACGTCGACGAACGGCGAGCCAGCAGCATTCCTGCGGGCGTCGTCGAGCACGCTGACGCGCGCAAGGTAGACCGGGTGCTGGCAATGGCACCGTCCTCACACCAGGGTGTGGCCTCGCTCATCGGAGCGGGTGTGGAACTAAGCACTGACGAGCGCTTTCTGACCCCTCTCGACGAGTTCGAAGCATGGAGTGGAGGTCGAACGAATCTCCGTATGGAGGACTTCTACCGTTGGCAGCGACGGCGACTCAACATCCTGATGGACGGTGACGAGCCGGTCTCGGGTCGGTGGAACCACGATGCTGACAATCGGGAGCCACCGCCCAAAGACGGTCGGGCGTGGCCCGAGCTGGCATCGTTCGAGCTCGACGCCATCGACGCTGCGGTCCTGTCCGATCTTGAGTCCGATGCCGATATTGAGCTCTTCGGTGCCGCCCCGACCGGCCTCTGGCCCGTGACGCGCGCCCAGGCGACGGCCCGACTCGACGACTTCATTCGGGGCGCCCTCCCCGTCTTCGGTACTCACGAGGACGCAATGCTTCGCGACGAGTGGCGACTCGCGCACTCGACACTGTCGACATCGCTCAACCTCGGCCTGCTCCACCCGAGGGAGGTTGTGGCCGCAGCCACCCGAGCATTCGACGATGGGCTGGCGCCGATGAACAGTGTCGAGGGTTTCGTTCGCCAGATCATTGGCTGGCGCGAGTACGTGTGGTGCCTTTATTGGAACTGGGGTCCGGCATACGGCTCGTCGAACGCGCTCGGGGCCGACGCCCCACTTCCACCTGCGTTCTCCGGCTCCGCCACGACCGAGATGGCCTGTGTCGGTAACACGATTGACGGCATCGACCAGCGCGGATACGCGCACCACATCGAGCGTCTGATGGTTCTCGGCAACCTGGCACTCACTGCCGGGGTGAACCCTCAGGCGATGAACGACTGGATGAGATCGGCTTTCGTAGACGGTGCGCCTTGGGTCATGACTCCCAACGTGATCGGCATGGCGCTGTTCGCCGACGGCGGTCGCATGGCGTCGAAGCCCTACGCATCCGGTGGTGCATACATCTCTCGGATGAGCGACCACTGCCGCTCGTGCCGCTTCGACCCCAAGAAGCGTGTCGGTGACGACGCGTGCCCCTTCACTTCGCTCTACTGGGACTTCCTTGAGCGAAACCGGGAAACACTGAAAGGCAATCACCGCATGGCCCGCCAGTTGGCCGCAGCACGCCGACTCACCGACCTCGACGACGTGCGGGCGCGAGCGCAGGAGATCGTCGTGCAGCTTGGGAACGGAACGCTCTAGGCAACGACATCGTCGAGTACTCGACGGATACCGGCCTGACCAACGCAGAACATCCCGGGGTCGTCTCCGCCCTGGGCGGCGAAGACAAGCGAGAGGAGCAGAGCCCATGCCTGGCCTCGGTTCCAGGTGGCGTCGTCGGCCTGCAGGGCTCTACGAAAGACCATGCGCTCTGGCGCGTCGAACACCATCCAACCCATCAGGTAGTCGGTAGCCGGATCGCCGGCCGTAATGTCACCGAAATCGATGACTGCGGTGAGAGCACCGTTCACTGCGAGCAGGTTGTTGGGATGAAGGTCGCCGTGGATCCAAACTGGCGACTCGGTGAAGGCAGCCGTTTCGAGCAGTAGTGCCCATCGGTCACGGACTGCCGCCAGCGTGTCGTCCGGCAAGAGCCCCGGAAGATGCAGGGCAAGATCACGCTGAACTCGCTCATCACGCTCGATCAGTGGAACACCCCGAAACGGGTTCGCCGGTGCGTCCAGAGGTGCTGGCTGATGCAACGCGAGAAGAAACCGGCCCAGTTGTTCAGCCATGGCGGCCGTTCCCGGCGACTCCCCAACCGGCTCGCCCGGGTGCCAAGGCACGATGCTCCACCCCCACGGGAATCCATGACCGGGCCTGCCGGCGACGAGCGGTACAGGAATCGGAAGCGGCAAACGTTGCGCGAGGATCGGCAGCCACCGCTGCTCATTGATGAGGAGCGGAGCGGCCACCGACCGTCGAGGTATACGCATAGCGTGGCTGTCTCCGAGCCGGTGGATCTCGTTGTCCCATCCGGTGGCGACGAGATCGATCGGCTCCTCGGCGAATTCAGGGGCCTGGTCTCGGAGGAGCGCCCGTAAGAGATCATCGGTGATCTCGACCTCGGCCGTCGGCTTCTTCATCAGACCGAGCGCGTCGGGAAGTCGAGGTACCCCTCGGGACCCGGGTCGTAGATGTGGGCAGCATCGGTCGGGGCCAACTCCGCTCTGGCTTCGATTCGCTCGGCAAGATCGGGGTTGGTGATATACAGCCGACCGAACGCCACCGCGTCGCCACGGCCGAGTTCCAAGGCGTCGCTCGCCTCCTCCGGTGAGTACGAATCGTTGATGATCAGTGGCCCGTTCCAGGCCTGCCTGCACAAGCGCTCATTGTCAACGGGACCGTGAGGGAGGCGGATCGTGTGGCAGTAGGCAAGCCCGAGAGGATTCAGCGCTGCAAGGAGTGCCCGGAACGTCTCCTCCGGATCGTCGTCGTGCAGATCGTTGTACGGGTTGCCGGGAACCACTCGGAACCCGACCCGGCCGGGTCCATCGACTCCTGCCATGGCATCAGCGACCTCGACGAAGAACCGGAGGCGGCCGTTGAGCGAACCACCCCACTCGTCCTTGCGCCGGTTGGTGCCGGTCGAAAGAAACTGTGCCGGCAGATATCCGCTGGTGCCATGAAGTTCAACGCCGTCGAAACCTGCCTCAAACGCCAGCTCGGTGCAGCGCCGGTACTCATCGATCACACCGGGGATCTCATGACCGTCGAGCGGCCGTGGCACGACGCACGGCTGCATGGTGCCGCCACCGTTGTCGGTGAACAGCTTCCAATTCGCAGCGATTGCCGATGGCCCAACCGTCTCGGCATCAGGACGCTTGTTGTCGGCGACAGCGACCCGGCCGACATGCATCACCTGCATGACGATCGTTCCACCCTCGGCGTGAACCGCATCGGTGACACGCTGCCATCCTGTGACCTGGTCGGGGTGCACCAATCCCGGAGTACGGCAGTAGCCCTTGCCGTTCTCGGATGGGTACACGCCCTCGGTGATGATCATTCCTGCGCCCGCCCGCTGGCGGTAGTACTCGACCATGATGTCGGTGATCTCTCCATCAACACCAGCTCGCGACCTTGTCATCGGAGCCATGACCACCCGGTTCTTGAGATTGAGGGAACCGAAACGGGCAGGGGTCATGAGAGTCACGAAGGACACGTCTGCAACCTAGCTCGGGATGAGGATCTCGTCGGCCCGTACAATCATGCCCAGCCGACCCGGGGTCTCAGACCGCTGCTGCGCGGCTTCTGCGACCCCGACCCTTGGGCGGGCCAGGCACAGGTTCCCAGCGAAACCTTCTCCATGCGACGAGGACGCCTCCCGCGGTCCAGGCGACGAGGACAACGATGCGGTCCCACTGGAAACCGGGCGCCGCCGTGAATGGCGAAATCGCTTCGGTGAACGACACTGCGAAGGGCTTGAGCGGAAGCGCATCGCCCGCCCACGCAAGCCACGACGGTGGATCGTCCAGCGGGATGAATACATCGGAGATGAATCCCATCGGCAGGATCGTGGCGTTCGCCATGGCCGGCACGCCGGTGGCCGTCCTCGCCACACTTACCAGTGCCACACCAAGTGTGGCAAAGCAGACGCTGCCCGCCACGAAGGAGACGATCATCACCGGGAGTTGATCAGGCTGGACCTCAACCCCGTAGGCAATCACACCCAGCCCAAGCATGACAGTGGTGGCGAACAACGCGATCCACACTGCCGACAAGACGACGCCGCCGAGAAACACCCATGGAGGGATCGGTGTACCGCGAACCCGTTTCAGGATTCCATCGTCTCGTCGCCTCGAGAGATTGATCGCAATATTCGTATACGTGGCCGAAGCAGCAGCGAAGACGCCGAGCCCGGGTGCATAGAACTGAGCGGTGCTGATGTCACCGTATTCGGGGTGATCGATCGAGCCGTTACCGAACAACGCAACGAACAACACGAGCATGACGAGCGGCAGACCAAGGGTGAAGAACGCCCCGACCGGTGAGCGCCAGAACATGCGGTTCTCGGCTCGAACCGACCGCCAAAGGATGACGAGATCACGGCTCATGCATCCTCCCCCACCAGCCGGAGGTACACGTCTTCGAGCGTGAGGCTCTCGACGACGAGGCCACTGAGTTCGACCCCGCGCTCAACCGCCCATCCGGTGATGTGTGCGAGATCGGCCGTCAGTTTGGTGGTGGTGACCTCAACTCGGCGATCGCGTCCCTGAACGTTGCCGAAGAGCGGCTCGAACAGTTCCTCGACTCGGGCATCGACCCGTGGGAGTTCGAAGCGAATGATCGACTCGGTCGTTGCATCCTGGCGCAACGACTCGGGTGTGCCTTCGGCCACGATCTGGCCACTCGACATGATGACGATGTGGTCGGCAAGCTGTTCGGCCTCTTCGAGGTAGTGCGTGGTGAGCACCACCGTCATGCCGTCATCGGCAAGGCGCCTGATGAGATCCCAGCTTCGCCGCCGAGCCGCTGGGTCAAAGCCTGTCGTCGGCTCGTCGAGGAAAAGCAACTCGGGTGACCCGATCAAGCCGAGTGCCAAGTCGACACGCCGCCGCTGACCACCCGACAGACGAGAGATACGGATATCGAGCTTTTCTTCAAGCT
>CAJQPN010000019.1 GCA_905480195.1 uncultured Acidimicrobiales bacterium | reverse complement strand
GGTCCTCGAGATCGCATCGGTCGGCGCTGAAAGCGGCTGCCATGAGGCACTGTTCACACTCGGCGAAAATCCTGAGGCTCGCTATCCGGTCGCACGCGATTGGCTCAACCGGCATGGCTACGAGTCCACGGTTCACTATGTCGCTGCGATGGCGCAGTTGGTGCTCACCGAGACCGGTCTACTCCCCCATGCAAACACTGGGGCGATGAACCTCGAGCAGCTCGCACTGTTGCGCAAGGTCGCTCCGAGTCAGGGGATGATGCTTGAGTCACTGCGCAGCGATCTTGAGTGTCACCGTTCAGCCCCCGACAAGGTCCCGGCAAGACGTCTCGCCACCCTCGAATGGGCGGGTGAGCTGCAGATCCCCTACACCACCGGCATCCTCGTCGGTATCGGCGAGGACCGAGACGACCGTATCGAAGCGCTTCAGGCGATTGCGTCAAGTCACGAGCGACACGGTCACGTACAGGAAGTCATCGTTCAGAACTTTCTACCCAAGGAAGGCACTGCGATGCACCGGGCCGAGCCATGCCCGCGCAATGTCTATCTCGAGGCCATTGCGCTTGCCCGCCTGATTCTGCCGACCGACATCCACATTCAGGCACCACCGAATCTCTCCGACGACTTTGGCGACCTGCTCGATGCGGGCGTGTCTGATTGGGGTGGGGTCTCCCCCGTCACCGCCGACCACGTCAACCCGGAACGGCCATGGCCTGAGCTCGAACGGCTTCGCAAGGTCACAGAGTCGGCTGGGCACGTGCTTGCGCCACGGCTCACCGTGCACGCTCGCTATGCCTGTGACCCGCAGCGCTGGCTCGACCCACAGCTGCACTTCGCGGTCGCGGACCGGTCCGATGCCGACGGCTTCGCTCGAGATGATCCGGGATCGGTGTGGCCCGAACGCACGATGGAACGGGCCAAGGTCGACGACGGTGCTGAATTCGAGCTCACCGGAGCGATCAGTTCGCAGTGGTATGTCGGCGCTGGTGGTGATCCACAGTCGCTCGTCCCCGGCGAACCGAGCGCCGCCGGTCCTGTTGCGGAGGTACTCGCGGGTGTTCGTGCCGGTGAAGATGTCGGCTTCGACGAGATCGTGACGCTTTTCCGTGCCCGTGGGCCCGAGGTCGCAGCGGTTGCGCAGGTGGCTGATGCACTCCGCCGCGAAATCGTCGGAGACACTGTCACATGGGTAGCCAACCGCAACATCAACTACACGAACGTTTGCACGTTCAAGTGTCGCTTCTGCGGCTTTTCAAAGGGCCCACTGTCACTGAATCTCCGCGGGACGCCGTATCTCCTCACGCTCGACGACATCGCAGAGCGAGTTGTCGAGGCGGCTGCAGCAGGTGCAACCGAGGTGTGCCTGCAGGGTGGCATCCACCCCGACTTCGACGGTGATTACTACATCGAGGTCGCCCGAGCCGTACATGAGGCGGTGCCGGGTATGCACATCCACGGGTTCACCGCGTTGGAAGTCACTGAAGGGGCGAAACGCAACGGCGAGCCGTTGTTCGATTACCTGACACGACTCAAGCAGGCCGGCCAGGCGAGTCTGCCGGGGACCGCTGCTGAGATTCTTCACGACGAGGTCCGGGCCTTGCTGTGTCCCGACAAGATCGACACAGATGAATGGCTCGAAGCGCACCGCACTGCCCACGCAGTCGGCCTCGGTTCAAACGTCACGATCATGTTTGGATCCGTCGAGCGACCTGAACATTGGGCACACCACATCATGCGTACCCGCGCCCTTCAAGAAGAGACGGGCGGCTTCACCGAGTTCGTAGGGCTCCCCTTCGTTCATATGGCCAGCCCGATCTACCTGCAGAAAAAGGCTCGCCGGGGTCCGACGTTTCGTGAGGTCGTACTGATGCACGCAGTGGCCCGGATTGCCTACCGGGGCCGGATCGACAACATCCAGGGCTCCTGGGTCAAACTTGGTTTCAACTCCATCACCCAACTTCTCCAGGCAGGTGCGAACGACCTCGGTGGGACGCTGATGGATGAGAACATCTCTCGAGCTGCAGGTGCTGACCACGGTACCGAGGTCACGCCAGAAGACTTCCGGCAGATCGTTGAGCCGCTCGGTCGGACGCTCGTCCAGCGAACGACGCTGTACGGGCGGCCCGATTTCACCGAGCTCCCGCTGGCAGCAGCTCGTCCCCGTATCCGGATTCCAGTCGTCGGGAACTGATCCGAGCATGCTTCGCCGACGTCGACGTCACGGAGCGCAGCTCCGACTGCTTACGTGAAAGATTTCCCGTCCCGGTACCGAACCGGTCATGACGAGCTTGATGCGGAGATCGCTGCGCTCATCGAGTGGGCTGATCCGGCTGACCGAAAGCTGGTCTTCGAGATGGTCGTGACGGCGATGCGGCTCAGCCGAGAGGATACGGATCGCGGTGACCTCAAGCTTGTGACCAACGCCATGAAGGAACTGCGGTACAGCTTCGAGGTATTCGCTCCCTACGCCGATGTGCGGAAGTGCACCATCTTTGGAAGCGCTCGCATCCGGTCAGGCGAGCCCGCCTATGAGTGTGCGAAGGAATTTGCAGCCCAGATTGCGGCACAGGACTGGATGGTCATCACCGGTGCAGGGCCGGGAATCATGGAAGCTGGGCACGAAGGCGCCGGCGCTGCGAAGTCGTTCGGCGTCAACATCGTGCTGCCGTTCGAGGGCGCCGCGAACGACTTCATCGCAAACGATCCAAAGCTCATCAACTTCAACTACTTCTTTACCCGCAAGGTCATGTTCATGAAGGAGTCCCACGCCTACGTGTTGCTCCCCGGGGGTTTCGGAACCATGGATGAGAGCTTCGAGCTTCTCACGTTGATCCAGACGGGCAAGACTCCTCCTGCACCGGTTGTTCTGCTCGATCCGCCTGGCAGTACCTACTGGGACCACTGGCACGAGTTCGTGTCTGCCGAACTCAGCGACACCGGCTTGATCTCCGCCGATGACATGCGCTTGGTGAAGGTGGCTCACACGGTCGAGGAAGCGGTCAAGGAGGTCTGTGGCTTCTACCGGAGCTACCACTCCATGCGCTTCGTGGGTGATCGGCTCGTCTTCCGGCTCAAGCGCACGGTCGGTGACGAGGAACTTGCGTCGCTCACCGAGGAGCTCGCGCCGATGATCCTCAGCGGAGGCATCGAACGTTGCGCTGCCGCGAGCGCGGAAATCCAAGATGACGACCACGTCGACCTTCCGCGGATCTCGTTCAACTTCGACAGGCACAAGTGGGCGATGCTGCGGTTGCTCATCGACCGGCTCAACGAGCCTCCCCTCGACAACGGCTTCGTTTAGAACTGTCCGTCGTCAGGCCCATCGAGGAGGTGGATCGCCTTCTCGACCGCCCGGCGGGCTCGAGTGAGGCGCTTTTCGTCTACCGGGTACTCGGTGCTACCCGCGTCGATCGACTCACGGAGCCGGAGGATCGCGAGGTCGGCCAGCTCCTCGGAGATCGATTCGAGTCGACTCCGGATCTCATCGAAATCACCTGCCATGAGCCTCACCGTAGCGGTCGCCTTGTACCGTCCATCCGCATGAGCGAGATCCCCGCGGACCTCCATGAGTGGGTCACCTTCGACGACGAGGATGGCGACACATGGCAGTTCGATGTCACTTTTCTCACGTCGAACTATGGATGCATCTACGGCAAAGGGTGCCCGGGCGTTTTCACCGAGCTTGCTCCCGAGTACGAGCATGGATGCTGCACCTACGGCGCTCACTTCGTCGATCAGGAAGATCGCACGACGATCACGGCGCAGATCGCTCGACTCGAGCCCGGTGAGTGGGAGTTCGCCGAACGAGCCGATGAAATGGGTGGGCCGATCTACAAGAACGACGATGGTGAGTGGGTCACCCAAACAATCGATGAGGCCTGCATCTTCTTGAACCGGCCGGGGTTCGAGCACGGAGCCGGCTGTGCCCTTCATCAGGCCGCCGTTCGCCGAGGTGAACGGCCCCTCGACTGGAAGCCTGATGTGTGCTGGCAGGTGCCGATCCGGTTCGACGAACACACCGACGACAATGGGCATACCACCTTCATTCTTCGTGAGTGGAAGCGACGCGACTGGGGCGAGGGTGGACTCGAATTCGCATGGTGGTGCACGGACGATCCCCTGGCTTTCAACGAGGATCGTCCGGTTTGGAAGACCTCGCGCGAAGAAATCATCGAATTGGTCGGTGAGGAGCCCTATCGCCGGTTCGTCGACGTCGTCACCGCCCGGGAAGACGATGCTGCCGACGGGCAGGGGTCCGTCTACCTTCCGCACCCCCAAGTTCGCCGGTGAAACTCGAACGAGTGGGTCACCGAGTGTTGGCTGGAACGGCTGTTGCCGCCAGCATTCCTTCGTCTGTCGCCGCCCAACGTTTGATGCGCTCCAATTGGCTGTTGGGACCTGGCACCGTGTCGCTGGTGCAGACGTCGTGTCACCGGTGCAGTAGGAATGCCCTGTGAAACGGACCATCACACCGTTGGTTCGAGGCACCGATGTCCGCATTCTGGCCGCATCGGTCCTCACCGGTGTCCTCGTCGCCATCGTCGTTGCGATCTTCGATGCTCTGACCGTTGAGGTGGTCTACCACTGGCTCCTCGAGCAAGAACTCGCCGTGCAGGCTGCAGCACCAGTGGTGGGTGCCGTACTGGCGTTCATGATCCTGCGGTGGTTGGCGTTCGGAGCATCGGGCTCAACCTCAGACGAGTACGTGCGTGCCTTTCATGACCGAAATCCGTCAATTCCGATTCGAGAGGTGCCCGGCAAGTTGATGGCCGGCGTGGCAACGATTGGGCTGGGTGGAGCGGTCGGTCTGGAGGGTCCGTCGATCTATGCGGGTTCGGCGATGGGTCTGGGTGTGCACTCCCGACTGGGATCGTGGCTCCAGCGCGATGAAGCCCGGCTGCTGCTGACCGCAGGCGCAGCTGCTGGCGTTGCAGCCGTGTTCAAAGCCCCTGCGACGGGTGTGATGTTCGCAATGGAAGCTCCCTATCGAGATGACGTCACGCCACAGGCACTTTTGCCATCGCTCCTCGCTGCCGCATCGAGCTACGCCACGTTCGTCGCCCTCGTCGGAACCGAGCCGGTCATCCCGCTCTTGGAGGAGGATTCAGCGTCATTCCTCAGTGTGCAGGCAGTCGACCTTCTCGGCGCCCTGCTGTTGGGCATTGGCGCTGGTCTCGGCGGCCGCGGGTTCGCTTGGTTGGTTCGACGTGCAAAGGGACTTGGCAAGCAACTACCGGTCGGGCGACGGCTCGCCATCGGCGGCACTTCGCTCGCTGTTCTTGCTGTCGTCTCTGATGAAGCCTTCGGTGCGCCGCTCACTCTCGGTCCGGGCACGGACGCCATGGCGTGGGTGGTCTCGAACCGCACGCTGCAGTTGATCGCGTTGCTGTTCGTGTTACGGATCGCCGCAACGTGCGCGACCCTCTTGGCCGGCGGAATTGGTGGACTCTTTATTCCACTTGCCACGCTCGGGGTAGTGATGGGTGAGTTCGTCGGCTCGGCGTTGGGTGAAGCGGAAACGACGCTCTACCCGATCCTGGGGCTAGCGGCCTTCCTGGGTGCTGGCTACCGGGCACCGATCACAGCCGTGATGTTCGTCGCTGAATCGACTGGTGGGGTGGGGTCGTTCGTCGTACCCGCCCTCGTGGCTGCGGCGGTCAGCCAGATCGTGGCCGGTCCGGCATCGGTGGCCGACTATCAGCGGGAGCATCGTCTGGGACACCTCGAGCGTCGATTCACGCTTCCGCTGTCGTCGATCCTGAGCACCGACGGACTGACCGTGCCCCCGGACGCGACGGTCAGCGAGTTCGTCTACTTCCACGTACTCGCCCGACGCGAAAAGGTGGTTCCTGTCGTCGACGGCGGGACCTATCTCGGGCTGGCTCGCCTGGATGACATCAGCGAACTCGATCGCGAAGACTGGGAGCGAACGACGGTGAGTGAGGTGATGGCGACCAACCTGCCGAGTGCAAGACCGTCATGGACGCTTCGTGACGCCGTTGCTGCCATGGAGGCTTCCGGCACCGACATTCTTGCGGTGTGCGACAGCGACGGCGGATTCGTCGGCATCGTCGACGCAGACGACATCGTGAAACTGGACGAGATTTTGGACGAAACCGGCGCGTAACGCTGGACGCAGCCCGCTCAGTCGTCGTCGGCGGTCTCGAACTCTTCAGCCCACGCTGCGTGTTCGGGCTTGTCGTCGTATTCGTCGTCGTCTGAAAAGTCCTCGAGAAGCGACTCGAAGTCGCCATCATGCGAGCGCTTCAGCTCGCGGGCTTCCTCATAACGTCGGTGTCGACCCTTCTTCACCGCTGTCTCTCCTGATCGCAGACGTCAAGAACTCTCATCCTAGCCCACGATGGCCGGGTGCCAAACGCGAACGGATGCCTCTGAGGATAGGTTCAGGAGACGCTGCGGCGACTGCGCTCTTCGAGCACGACGCTGCCGTTCTCGAATGCGAGGGCAGCATCGCCGGAGATCAGGCGGGTGATGGGCTCGCCGGCTATCTGGGCCCGCCATCCGGTTGCGAGTCGAGCGTCGTCGTCGCCTCGCACGAGGGCTTCGACGTCGGCTCTGGTGGCCAGAAGTGCCGGATCGAGTTGCTGGTCGTGGGCCAACTGGTTCACCCAAGCTGCGACCAACGCCACAGCCGGTCGAAGATCCCGGTTGTCCTCACGTCGCTTTTCGGGTCTTGGCGGACGCCAGTTGATCTCGGCCCCTTCGCCGACCGCAGCGAGAATCTTCTCGCCGAGTGACCCTCGGGCGACGCCTTTGTCGACCCCTCTGACCTTCGCGAGTTGTTCGATCGACTTGGGCGCCGCCTGTGAAACGGCGACGATTGCCATATCAGACATGACGAAGCGGACCGGCTGGTCGATCTCGGCAGCTCGACGTTCTCGCCAAGCGGCAACCGAGCGGGCGATACTCAACGCATCCCCCTTCAGGTGACGGACCTCCTTGATCTTGCGCCATGCTTCCAGCGGTTCGCGCGGGCCTCGATTGCGGGAACGCATGATCTCGCACTCTTGGGCTGCCCAGTCGCCTCGGCCGAGGCGGGCCAGCTGGTCAGTGAGCCTGTCGTGGATCTCGAGGAGGCGCTCGACGTCGGCGGCGGCATAGTCGAGCTGAGCATTCTTGAGCGGACGTTCAAGCCAGTCGGTGAGCCGGTTTGACTTCGGCAACTGCACGCCGAGCTCACGCTCGTGCAGAGCGGACAAGGAGGGCGTGGACATTCCCAGAAAGCCAGCAGCGATCTGGGTGTCGAAAAGGTGCCGCGGTACCGCACCACAGGCGAGCTCGAGAACCTCGAGATCCTGCGATGCGGCATGGAGAACGGCGACAGAGTCGCATTCCATCAATGATCGCAACGGCGAGAGATCAACCTCCAGCGGATCGATGAGGACGAGCTCGCCCGGCCACGCGATCTGCAGAAGCGCCACTTTCGGCCAGTAGGTGCGCTCGCGATGAAACTCGGTATCGAGTGCATAGCGCGGCTCGTCGATGAGCCGACCGAGTACTGACGCGAGCTCGGCATCGGTCGCGATGAAGCGATAGTGGGGCATCAGGTCAGGGTAGCGACGAGTGCTGACGCCATTGTTGATGGATCAACTCGACGAGCCGTGGGGCAGGTCGGAGGGGCTGTCGGCATCGACATAAGCGGCTGCGTTCGACGGGTCAACCTCGACTCTACGAACCGACAGGTCGCCGACGGCATTGCGAGGGGCCCGCTCCCCCGCTGCAAAGACTGCTTCGAGCACCGGAAGCGCACGCAGTGACCACACGGCATGTGTCCACTGTGGTGCCCTGTCGACAACAGGAACGGCCACGTCATCGTCGCCAAGCTCGGCGATCAATCGTTGGATCTCCCTGGTCGACGGAGTGACGAGATCGCAGCACAACACGGCGACGGCATCGGCCCACTGGGAGAAGCGAAGCGCTGTGACGATACCGCCGAGTGGTCCCTCGCCGGGGAAGTGATCTGGCTCGGCCTGCAACTGGAGCGACTGAATCTGGGCAACGTCCCCGCCGACGACCACGACTGACCTGGCACCTGCGGCGGTTAAGGCAGCGGCCACGTTGGCAACCATCGGCCTACCGGCTACCTCGATGAAGGCCTTCGGGCGTCCCATGCGCTGGCTCGCTCCACCTGCGAGCACCGCACCACCGAGAATCACGAAGGAGGCCAGTCCGGGTCGAGTTGACGCAGAAAGATCGCGCAACGCTCGTCCTCGTCTGCCTCACCAATTTGTGCCGCTGTGCGTTGGAGGCCTGCGAGTGCTCGGAGAAACCCTTGGTTGGTCTCGTGACGCCAACGGACGTACCCACTGCCTCGCCAGCCGTTGGCGCGGAGACGGTCGAGACCGCGATGGTAGCCGGTGCGGTACGCCGCGTATTTGAGTGCCGGTTCGTCTACCTCGTCACCGAGGCTCGCCCATGCGGCAAGGAAGCGGGGCCAACGTGCACAGACAGCGGCGATCGCGGAGACCGGTTCCGCAGCGTTGGTGGCTTCAGCGAGTGCGGCGAGCGCGTCATCTGGTTCGGAATCGAGAACGGTCTCGGGAGGACCAGAGGTCGAGAGGTTGATGGGACGATCACTCATGCCACCGAGCCTAACGAGCCCACGGCTACGCTCCGGCCGTGCTTCCCGATTGGCTTAGCGCTGACCGCTTGCAGTGGATCATCCTCGCGGTCATCGCCATCAACATCTATGCGATGTATCTCGTAGCGAAACTTGTGCGAAAGGCGATTACGAAGTTCCTGTTGTTTGTGCTGCTCGCAGGCCTTGGACTGTCGCTGTGGATCCAGCGGGCGGACTTGCAGGACTGCGTGAACTCCTGCGAGTGCAGGCTCTACGGCCAAGACGTCGAGGTTCCGGCGGAGCGTCGGCCGGAGCGTTGTGCCGAAGAAGCCGACTAGGGAACGCTCTCGACCCGCAACACGTTGGTGGCTCGTGCCCGCGAGTCGCTGCCGGCCAACACGCCGACGAGTTCGCCGGCTCGAACGAGACCCGCACCCTTGGCGAGCTTCAGTGCTTCGGCGACCATCTCCTCGTTGCTGCCGCCCGTTGACATCAACATCGGCATCGTGCCCCAACTCAGCGTGAGCTGCTGCACCGTCGCCTCGTTCGTTGAGAAACCGAGGATGTTTGCCTCGGGACGGAACCGGGCCATCGAACGCACCGTGAATCCCGACCCGGAGATGCAGATGACGTTTTTGATGCCGAGTTCGGCTGTGGCCCGCCATGCGGCCATGGTCATTGCATCGGTGACCGACGCTGGCTCTGCGCCTCCGTCGGTCATGCGAAGAGCAGCCAACTTGCTCGCCCATGCCTCGTAGTCCATCTCCTCATCGGCACGGCAGGCGATGCGGCTCATCGTTCGAACGACGTTGATGGGATCGGATCCGATGGCGGTTTCGCCGGACAGCATGACCGCCGAGGAGCCGTCGAAGACAGCGTTGGCGACATCTGAGGCCTCTGCTCGTGTGGGAGCCGGGCTGGTGATCATCGATTCGAGCATCTGGGTAGCGGTGATGACCGGACGACCGCCCGCGATGCACTGACGAATGATGTCTTTTTGGAGATGCGGAAGATCCTCGAGACTGCACTCATTGCCCAAATCGCCACGAGCGACCATGACTGCTCCAGAGGCTTCGATGATCCCGGGCAGGTTTTCGACCGCGGCTAGGGTCTCGATTTTTGCAATCAACAACGGGCCCCGCGGGTGTGGTTCGGTGCCGACTCGTCGCATGTCGTGGGCGGAACGAACGAAGCTAACCGCCACCATGTCTACTCCTGCCTCGACGAATGCATCGAGTGCCAGAAAGTCCTCAGGGGTGGGTGTTGGAATCTGAAGTCGCTCGCTCGGCACGTGAACACCGGGACGGCCCCTGAGTGTGCTTCCGTGAACCACGTTCGCCAGCATCTTGTCGATCTGCTTGTCGGTGATCTCGAGAATCGCGCCGCCGTCGCCGATCGTGAGCCGGTCGCCGACCTGAATGTCGCGCAGGAGCTGGTCGTAATCGACCTCGATGACGTCGGAGGTGGATCCATCTTCACCGACGCGCAGTTCGACCGAGCTTCCCGTCGGCACGTCGACACCGGTCTCGCCGAAGTTGCCGGCCCGCACCTTGGGCCCGGGTAGATCGACGAGGATGCCGACACGGCGTCCTTCGTCGTGGGCGACGGCACGAATCCGGTGAAAGCGTTCGAGGCCCTCATCGATCGTGTTGTGGGCAAGTCCGAGTCGGGCAACGTCCATGCCCTCTCGGATCATTGCACGGAGCGTCGTCTCGTCATCGCTGGCAGGGCCTATGGTTGCGACGATCTTGGTGCGGCGGTTCATGCGTGGGAGCTTATCCACAGGTACGCGCAGCCAGGTTTAGTTGAGGCGGGCTGCGAGGCCTTCAGCCCGACGGCGAAGGCGATCGTCGTTCAATCGGTCACCGAGTCGGACCAGGATCGTGGCGGCTTCCCCAAAACGACCGCGTCGCTCACAGAGAGCGGCGAGGAGACGCTGATCGCCGTGCAGAGCATCCGGCATTGCCATGCGGAGATCAAGCACCCAGTCGAGTTGCCGCGCATCGCGTGAGGCGTAGGAGTTCTGGAGGTTGTTCAGGACTCGACTCACGACCTCAAACGGTCCTGCAGGCCTGAGAAGGTCTGGCCGCCCGACTCCAGCCATGGCCTGTTGAAATGCCGCCTGATCGACGATGGCGCCGCCGTTGAACGGGTCGCGGTACTGCATCAAGCTCGTGTCAAAAACCAAAAAATGGCCCGGCGCGCCGATGGCTTGGAGGGAAACCCCCAGTCGGCGGGCCACGGCGATCATCACCACCGACAGCGTGATCGGCATGCCGATCCGCCGGGCGACCACGAGGTCGAGCATCGAGTTTCGGGGGTCGTAGTAGTCAGCAGTGTCACCGCGAAAGCCCGCGGTACCGAACAAGGCGCTGCAGATTGCAGCCGCGTTGGGTTCTGAAACGCCAGCTGCGAGCGCGTCAAGTTGAGTGCGGAAGTCCTCGAGGTCGATGGTGGGCCCAGTACGGCACTGGGCGACACCGAAGAGCGCCTCCTCAATCGGTACGTCATCAGGATCGGTGATGAAACGCCGCAATGGCTCCGGTAGGTCCACGACATTTACGGTACCCAAGGCTGGGTCGCGAACTTCGCTACGCTCGGCCGGTGCATCACCCCTTCCTTGCGACCGAAGGACCTATCGGGTTCGCTCACCGAGGCGGCGCCGGACCGCACCCAGAGAACACCGAGCGGGCGTTTCGTCACGCGATGGACTTGGGTTTCCGATACCTCGAGACTGATGTGCACGTGACAAGCGATGGTGTGCTTGTGGCGTTCCACGATGACCGCCTCGACCGGGTAACCGACGCCACCGGGGCACTCGCCGAGTTGACGTGGGACGACGTGTCTCACGCCAGGGTCGCAGGAACCGATCCTGTGTTGCGGATCGAGGAGATGCTCGAGGCCTTTCCTGATGCCTTCGTGAATATCGATCCCAAGGCCTGGAGCGCAGTCGAGCCACTTGCGGAGACGCTTGTTCGGATGGACGCGCTCGACCGGGTCTGTGTCACCTCCTTCAGTCGACGCCGGACGCTTGCGGTCAAAAAACTCACCGGTGATCGACTCTGTACCGGAGGGGCTGCTGGCGCTGTGGTCCAGCTGTACTCCGGGATGCCGTTGCGGATGCTTCGTGACATCGATGTGCTTCAGGTGCCGACTCGGGCCGGTGGCCGAGAGATTGTGAACGAAGGTTTCGTTCGCAGAGCACATCGCCGGGGCATTCATGTGCACGTCTGGACGATCGACGATCCAAGCGAGATGCACCGCCTCCTTGATCTCGGTGTCGATGGAATCATGACCGACGAGCCGACCATCCTGCGGTCGGTATTCCTTGAGCGAGGCATCTGGCCGGGCTGACGCCTCGCGCTCCGCCCCAACCCCGAGGACAGATTTCGATGGAACGGTGGATGGAGTTGGGGAAAGATCCCCAGCGCTTGTGGATTCCCGGTGGGAAAGTGCCCGACACCTGTGGATTTGTTCGAATCCTCTTGCCAGGCGCTTGCGGCAACAACATGATGGGCGTTGTCGAAGCAGACGATCCGAGGCACGGGGGTCGGGCGACTGGGAAGAGCGCAAGCTCGGAACGTTCGCTCGAAGCCCAGCCAAGGGGCTGGAAGTGGAGGCACCGATTCGATCAGGCTGAGTCTTTCGGGGCGAGGCGGATCGGCCGGAGACACCGCTGATGCGGTGGTCGATCAACCGCAGTCGCCTGACGAGGGCGAGTGTGGGACGGGAGGCTATCGAATCGCACCATGGTGATCTCGCCGGCAATCCCGAGTCGCACTGCGGAGTGCGGGGAGGGGCCGGAGAGCGCTCCCAAGGTGAGGGGTCAGGGTGACCAGGTCACGGACCATGCTGACGGGCATGAAACCGGAGCGGGTCGCTCGGTACCGCCGGGTACCGGAGGCTGATTCAGGTACGACAAGGCGTGAGACGTTCTCGCTGAGTCAGATCAGGAGGCCACCCTCGTACGGGGTGATCTTTCGAAAAACATCTGGACCGTCGGGTCCGAGATGTCAGGTGAGCGGGTCGATTTGAGGCCCCGAGGAGTTGAGTTCGTGAAAGCGAGCGAGGCTACTCGGGGTCTCATCCTTTTTGGAGCGCTTCGCTCTTTGCTGGCTCAAGCAAGGGTCCTTCAGATTCGGATGCTTCGATCGGCTTGCGCACGGCGATACGGGCCCGGCGTGCACACGGTGATACGGGCCCGGTGTGCACACGGTGATGCGGGCAACGCGCGCGTTCATATGTCAGGCTCGCAGTATGGGCGAGTTGATGATCGAGTGTCCGCGGTGTGGCGACCCTGCGACCGAGGCCTATTACGGTCCCTGTACATCGTGCCGAACTGAGCTGCGCGCAACCCTCGGTGGCGATGCGACCGATATGGCTGCAGTCGAGTACGAGCCAAAGATGAACGTGACACCGAACGCGGTGGCGCTCAAGGACGACTAGACGCTCAAGGACGACTAGACCAGAACGTCGTCGGGTGGCGGGCCGAACCGGCCCCGGAGATAGTCCCGGATTGCCTTCACCCGGCCGCTCGGCGACCAGTGCAGGCCGCGAGCCGGTGGATGCACCATGCCGACAGGAAGCTGGATCAGCGCAACGACTATCCGGAACCAAGCATGCCGCCGACCAAAGTGCTCGCGCAGCATCAGCAGGGTGTTTCGGAGCTGAAGATACGCAACCCGTTCGATCGAGGCGCTCATCCCGGGGTTGCGAACGGTTGCGCCGTGGATCAGCCCACAGTCCCATCCGCAGGCCTTCGCCCGCAATGCCAACTCTGCCTCTTCGCAGTACGCGAAGTAGCGCTCGTCGAACAGGCCCACCTCCTCGATGCACCTGCGCCGCACGAGCATGAGGGTTCCATGCGGGTAGCCGGAAGCCTCGAAGCCCTCATCGACCGTCGGCTCGGCATCGATCGTGCCAAGGAACGGATCGATCACTGGTACCTTGCCGTCGCCGACATCGGCAGAAGCCATGCCAACCGACGGGCGATTCTCTAGTTCGTCGAGCATCCGTTCAAGCGTGTCTTCATCGGGCAGCGCGTCGTGGGGCGCAATCGCAAGCCACTCGGTGTCGTGCGTTCGTAGCCAGAGACGGATACCGACGTTTCCACCCGGTCCGAACCCCAGGTTGGCCCCCGTCGCGACGAGTTTCGCCGGGCCGATCAAGCGGGGCAGCGCCTGCATCGTGTCGGCGTCACTACCGTTGTCGACCACGACAATCTGCGTCGGAACGGTTTGGCTGGCGAACGACGCCACCGTCCGCTCGATGGCATCGGCGCGGTTGCGATGGATGACCACGACAGAGACGGGTGCGTGTGACATGCGGGCCGAAGCATATGCCGGCAAGGGTCTGAGCCCGCCTTGAGGGCAACAGCGAGTGGCGCGTAGGCGCTAGCGCTGCGGTAGTTCGGTTGGCCTGATCGGCGCGGGAAGTTCGGTCTCACCCATGAGCCAGCGATCGACTGCAGCGGCAGCCGATCGGCCCTCTGCAATCGCCCACACGATCAGGCTCTGACCGCGACCCATATCACCGGCAACAAACACACCGTCAACGTTCGTAGCCCACAAGTCATCCCGGGCCACGTTTCCCCGTTCGTTCAGAAGAACGCCAAACTGCTCGGTGAGCGCTCCCTGTTCGGGACCGGTGAAGCCCATTGCAAGGAAGACCAACTGGGCTGGGAAATGTTGCTCACTCCCCGCTACGGGCTGGAAGGTGACTCGGCCGTCTTGCACGACCTGTTCGACCCGAACGGTGTCGAGCCCGACGACATCGCCGTCTTCGTTGCCGACGAAGCGGACCGTATTGATGCTGTACTCACGATCTCCCCCTTCTTCATGGGCCGAGCTGATCCGGTAGATCATCGGCCAGGTCGGCCACGGGTTCGCATCAGGACGAGCCTGCGGAGGGCGCGGCATGATCTCGAACTGGTGGATCGAGGCGGCCCCGTGGCGGTGAGATGTACCGAGGCAATCGGCACCAGTGTCACCACCGCCGATGATGATGACGTCCTTGCCAGCCGCCGAGATCGGAGCAACGGCAAGGTCGCCTTCTTGCACCTTGTTCGCTCCCGGCAGGAATTCCATCGCCTGGTAAATGCCGCCGAGGTCTCGGCCATCGATTGGCAGATCACGGGCGTGGGTTGCCCCGCACGCCAAGACAACGGCGTCGTACTCGGCTCGGAGCTCATCGGCACTGACGTCGACGCCGATAGTCGTGTCGACTCGGAACTCCGTGCCTTCGGTCTTCATTTGCTCAAGTCGGCGGTCGAGATGCCGCTTCTCCATCTTGAATTCGGGAATGCCGTACCGGAGCAAGCCCCCGATGCGGTCCGCTCGCTCATAGACCACGACCTGATGGCCGGCGCGGGTCAGTTGCTGCGCAGCGGCGAGGCCAGCTGGGCCCGACCCGACGACAGCCACCCTCTTCCCGGTCTTCGAAGAAGGAAGGATTGGTACCACCCATCCCTCGTCCCACGCCCTATCGATGATCTCAACTTCGATTCGCTTGATCGTGACGGGAGGCTCGTGGATTCCAAGCACGCACGCGGCCTCACAAGGGGCAGGGCAAAGACGTCCGGTGAACTCCGGGAAGTTGTTCGTTGCATGCAAGCGGTCGATCGCCTCGCGCCACAAGCCTCGGTAGGTGAGGTCGTTCCAGTCCGGAATGATGTTCCCGAGCGGGCAACCGTTGGTGCAGAACGGGATGCCGCAGTCCATGCATCGGCTCGCCTGGGTCTGGAGCTTTTCCTCCGGGAAGTCCTCATAGACCTCTTTCCAGTCACGCAGTCGCACCGGCACCGGTCGATGGGCCGGGAGCTCACGATCGTGTTTCATGAAACCTCGTGGATCAGCCATTGATGACTCCTCAGCTCCGAGCGGCGGCCATGACCGCCTCGGTCTCATCGCGCCCGTCGGCGCGGGCGTCAGCAGCGGCTTCAAGTACTCGCTTGAAGTCGGTGGGCATCACTTTGACGAACTGTCTCACCGACGTCGACCAATCTGCAAGGAGCCTTGCGGCGACCTCGCTCCCGGTCTCGCGACGGTGCATCTCGACGCGCTCGCGCAGCCAGTCGAGGTCGTCGGCATCGGGCGTCTCGAGCGCCACCATCTCGTGGTTGGTTCGCAAAGCCAGCAACCCGTCGGGATCGTGCACAAACGCAACACCTCCCGACATGCCTGCTGCGAAGTTTCGGCCGGTCGGCCCGAGGACTACCGCTCTCCCACCGGTCATGTACTCACAGGCGTGGTCTCCCACGCCCTCTACTACGGCGATCGCTCCGGAGTTGCGAACGCAGAAACGCTCCCCCACCTTGCCTCGTAAGAACGCCTCGCCTGCCGTGGCGCCATACAAGATGACGTTGCCGGCAATGACGTTCTCTTCAGCCACGAACGGCGCGTCGTTTGGAGGACGAACAACGATTCGACCTCCCGAGAGTCCCTTTCCGACGTAGTCATTGGCATCACCTTCGAGCCGCAAGGTGATTCCTCGCGGGACGAATGCGCCGAGGCTGTTTCCTGCGGAACCGGTGAGGTTCACCACGATCGTGTCGTCGGGCAGGCCTGGACCGCCATGCGCACGGGTGACCTCGAAGCCGAGCATTGTGCCGACCGTGCGGTTGACATTGCGGACCGGTAAATCGATGGTCACCGTTCGGCCTTCCTTGATCGCCTCGTCCGCAAGCTGGATCAGCGTTTGGTCGAGTGCGAACTCAAGCCCGTGGTCCTGTTCCTTCCATTGGTGACGGCGAGACTCTTTGGCGATGTCGGGTAGGTGGAGAATCGGCGAGAGGTCGAGCCCCTCCGCCTTCCAGTGTTCGACGGCGGCCGTTGTGTCGAGCATTTCGACTTGACCGATCGCCTCGTCAAGGGTGCGGAAACCGAGCTGTGCGAGCAGTTCTCGTACCTCTTCTGCGATGAACTCGAAGAAGTTCTCCACGAACTCTGGTTTCCCGCTGAACTTCTCGCGCAGGTCGGGGTTCTGGGTTGCGACGCCGACGGGGCACGTGTCGAGATGACAGACGCGCATCATCACGCAGCCCATGACCACGAGTGGGGCCGTGGCGAACCCAAACTCCTCCGCGCCGAGCAAGGCGGCGATCATGACATCGCGACCGGTCTTGAGTTGGCCGTCGGCCTGCACGACGATTCGATCGCGAAGATCATTGAGGAGCAACGTCTGTTGTGTTTCGGCCAGACCCAGCTCCCAGGGGGCGCCTGCGTGCTTGATCGAGGTCTGGGGTGACGCTCCGGTGCCCCCGTCATGACCGGAGATGAGAACGACGTCGGCGTGGGCCTTCGAGACGCCTGCGGCAACGGTGCCTACGCCGACCTCGGCGACGAGTTTCACGTGGATGCGGGCCAATGGGTTGGCATTCTTGAGATCGTGAATCAGCTGGGCGAGATCCTCGATCGAGTAGATGTCGTGGTGCGGTGGTGGGCTGATGAGCCCAACGCCAGGCGTCGAGTGACGGGTCTTGGCGATCCAGGGATAGACCTTGTGCCCAGGCAGTTGCCCGCCTTCGCCAGGCTTTGCTCCTTGCGCCATCTTGATCTGAATGTCGTCTGCGTTCACCAGGTACTCACTGGTTACACCGAACCGCCCTGATGCGGCTTGTTTGATGGCTGATCGGCGGAGGTCGCCGTTCTCGTCGGGTACAAAGCGTTCTGCGTCCTCACCCCCCTCCCCAGTGTTTGACTTCGCTCCGAGGCGGTTCATCGCAATGGCAAGCGTCTCATGGGCTTCGGCCGAGATCGAGCCGTAGCTCATCGCACCGCTCGAGAAGCGCTTCAGAATGCTCGACACGGGTTCGACATCGTCGATCTGGATCGGTTCCCGTTCACCGAACCGGAACTCGAAAAGACCGCGCAGTGTTCCCAGCCGCGTCGACTGGTCATCGACGAGCCCTGTGTACTGCTTGAAGATGTCGTAGCGACCCTCTCGGGTTGCATGCTGGAGCTTGAACACCGTGTCGGGGTTGAAGAGGTGGTACTCCCCTTCCCGACGCCACTGGTACTCCCCACCGACATCGAGCGTGCGATGCGCCCGCTCACTGGGATTGGTCGGGAAGGCCCGTGCGTGTCGACCGGAAACGGCTTCTGCGAGGACGCCGAGACCGACACCTCCGAGTCTGCTGACAGTACCGGTGAAATATTCGTCAACGACCAGACTGTCGAGCCCAATCACCTCGAAGATCTGCGCACCGGTGTAGGAGGCGACCGTCGAGATTCCCATCTTCGACATGATCTTGAGGATGCCCAGTCCGGCAGCCTTGATGTAGTTCTGATGCGCTGTATTCGCATCGAGGTCCCCGAGTCCGAACTCTCCCGACTCGATCATCGCCGTGAGGGTGGCGAACGCAAGGTACGGGTTGATGGCGTTGGCTCCGTAGCCGAGCAGGGCTGCGATGTGATGCACCTCGCGCGTGTCCCCGGACTCAACCACCAGCCCGACGCGCGCTCGGGTTTTCTTGCGAACGAGATGGTGATGAACGGCACTACATGCCAGCAATGAGGGGATGGGGTTGTCGACTGTGCCGTCGCCACGATCCGAGATGACCAAGACGGTGGCACCGGCGGCGATTGCGTCGTCGGCCTCGGAGCGGAGGCGATCGATCCCGGCTGCCAAGGCGGCTCCGCCACCCGCGGCGTCAAACCGCGCTGGGAGGATGACCGAGCGCAAGCGAGCGGGGCCGTCGTCGCTGTCGAGAGCAACGATGCGGGCGAGCTCTCCGTCGGTGATGACCGGGTTGTCGAGGTGAATGGTTCGGCACGACTCGGGGGTGGGGTCGAAGAGGTTGCTTTCCGGCCCGATGCGGGCGAACAGCGACGTGATGATCTCCTCGCGGATCGCGTCGAGCGGTGGGTTGGTGACCTGGGCGAACAGCTGCTGGAAGTAGTCGGCGATGTGCCGGCTGCGTTCGGACAGAACCGCAATCGGCGTATCGGTTCCCATGGACCCGATCGCCTCCTTGCCGTCGCGTGCCATCGGGGCGAGGAGAAGCTTCTTTTCTTCGATCGTGTATCCAAACTCCTGTTGGAGCTGGGTCACCGAACTCTCACCGATCGTCCGCTCGACACCGGCGGGCAGGTCGTCGATCGTGACGAGTTGCTCATCGAGCCACTTGCCGTAGGGGCGTTGTGTGGCGATCCGACGCTTCACTTCGTGGTCGCGAATGATCCGACCCTCGCGCGTATCGATAAGGAACATACGACCGGGCTGGAGACGTCCCTTTTCAACGATGGTGCTCTGGGGAAGGTCGACGACTCCGACTTCGCTGGCCATGACCACCAGCCCGTCGTTGGTGACCCAGTAGCGGCTCGGGCGAAGACCGTTGCGATCCAGCACGGCCCCCATAACGGTGCCGTCGGTGAAGGCGATCGACGCGGGGCCATCCCACGGCTCGATTCGTGTTGCGTTGAAGCGGTAGAAGGCTCTGCGTTCTTCGTCCATCTCGGCGTGGTGTTCCCAAGGTTCTGGGATCATCATCAGCACGGCCTCTTCGAGTGGATAGCCACCCAGAACGAGCAACTCGAGCGCTTCGTCAAATCCGGCGGTGTCAGAGGCACCCGGTGTGCAGATCGGGAATGCCCGCTCTAGGCCTGGAAGGTGAGGCGAGGCGAGCAACGCTTCTCGAGCCCGCATCCAATTGCGGTTGCCTTGGATGGTATTGATCTCGCCATTGTGGGCAACGAAGCGATACGGATGGGCAAGGGGCCATGACGGGAACGTGTTGGTTGAAAATCGAGAGTGCACCAGGGCGAGTGCACTCTCGACCCGCTCGTCGAGGAGGTCGGGATAAAACGCCGCCAGTTGGGGGGTCGTAAGCATTCCTTTGTAGACGACGGTTCGGGCACTCAGAGAGGGGAAGTAGACACCATCGTGGGTCTCGGACAACCCGCCCATGGCCTCGGTCGCCTCGCCCTTGGGTGCCTCGATCCTGATCTCGTGCTCGACGCGTTTGCGGGCGATGAACGCCTTGCGATCAAGGTCGATCCCTTCGCTGCCGTCACTACCGACGACGAACACCTGACGGAATGTCGGCATCGTCATCAGTGACGCCGCCCCGAGGATCGACTGGTCGATCGGCACGTTGCGCCAGCCGAGCACTCGTAACCCCTCCTCGACCAGGATCGTCTCGACCTGCGATATCGCGGCATCGGCGATCAGAGGATCTTGCGGGAGGAAGGCGATGCCGGTTGCGTATGCACCTGCGAGAGGTAGATCGAACGGAACGACGTCGCGATAGAACCGATCGGGGATCTGGATCAACAACCCGGCCCCGTCACCGGTGTTGATGTCGGCTCCTTTCGCGCCGCGATGTTCCATGTTGCACAGCGCACCGATGCCTTTCACGACGATGTCGTGGCTGACACGACCGTAGATGTCGCACACGAAGTTGACACCGCAGCTGTCGTGCTCGTGGCGCGGGTGATAGAGCCCCTGGGGCGATGGAAGATCGGGATTCGAGTCAATCACGGCCACAACAGTCCTCCGGAACGGCGAGCGCAGACGCGCTCTGGTTCGGAGCTGGGACGACATTGGCCCGGCTTCCAGCTGTGGAAAACCTATCGAGTTCCCGTGGTTTGGGCCAACCTGGCGCCGATTGGGCCAAGATGGGACATGCCCACTGCCGATCCAAGCGTTGCGTCCGCCCTCCTCGCCGACTTCGATGCAAGCCCGTCGCCATACCACGCCGTCGCCACCATGAAAGCCCTTCTCGATGCAGCGGGCTTCGCTTTGGCGCATCCCGGCAGTGGTCCTGTGGGTCGTTGGTACCACGTCGATGGCGGAGCGCTGGTTGCCTGGGTTGTCGGCACTGACCACCACGGGGCGAGTCCGCTGCGACTTGTCGGTGCACACACCGACAGCCCAAACCTTCGTATCAAACCGCAGCCCGATCGCTCAGGAGCCGGAGCCGCCCGCCAACTCGGCGTGGAGGTCTACGGCGGCGTCCTGTTGAACTCGTGGCTCGATCGTGACTTGGGGCTTGCTGGCCGAGTAGTGATCGAGGGAGTGGACGGGCCTGAGGAGTACCTGATGCGCGACGACCGTGCGTTGCTCCGCATCCCCCAGTTGGCGATTCATCTCGATGGCGACATCCGGCAGCACGGCCTCAACCTCAACCCCCAGCGGCATCTGTCGCCAGTGTGGGGGCTCGGTGAGGGCCCGACCTTCGCGGCATATCTCGCCGAGCAGGTGGGTGTTGAGGCTGACTCGATCCTTGCCTACGACATCATGGCCTACGACCTGACGCCGGCGGCACTCAACGGCTTGGGTGACGAGTTCTTGTGCACGGCGCGCATCGACAACCTTCTCTCCTGCTTCTTAGCGGTACGGGCTCTTGTGGAAGTTGCTGATGCGCCTGGGGCAGCTATCCCGATGATCAGCTTGTTCGATCACGAGGAGGTTGGCAGCGTGTCGACGACCGGGGCGGCGTCTCCCCTGGTTCGACAACAGATCGAACTGGTGCAAGCTGGTCTCGGCGCGACGGTGGTGGACGCAGCAGTATCACGAGCCGCAAGCCTCGTTCTCAGCGCAGATGGCGCGCATGCGACCCATCCGAACTATGCCGATCGCCACGAACCAGAGCATCAGGTCAGCCTCAACGGCGGACCGGTTCTCAAGATCAATGCAAATCAACGTTATGCGACGGATGCGCGTTCAGCAGGTGTGTTCGTCAGGGCGTGCCGCACCGCCGATGTCCCATTTCAACGCTTCGTGAACCGCACGGATCTGGCTTGCGGCTCTACCATCGGGCCCGCCACAGCAGCTGAGCTCGGCATGGCGGTCGTCGACGCTGGCTGTCCGCAGTACGCCATGCATTCGGCCCGCGAAACGGCCGGGTCCCACGACCCAGCGTGGTTCCAGATCGTGCTGGAGCAGATCCTCCGTGGCTGATCAGAGAATGCGTTCGCGCATGGCCCGGATCGGCGCCGCAAACATCAACAAAATAGGGAAGAACTCGAGCCGCCCGATCAGCATGTAGGCCGACAGTACGAGCCGCCCTGGCTCGGTGAATGCCTCGGTGAAATTCCCGGTGGGCCCGGCCTCACCGAGTGCCGGGCCCATATTGCTGAGGGCACCGATAATGGCGCTGATCGATTCGAGAGGACCACCGCCGACGGCAGTGAGCAAGATGATTCCGCTGAGCACAAGGATGGCGTAGACCACGAAGAAGCCTGCCATTCGGCTGATGACGTCCTCTCGCACTGCGACCGCACCGTGTTTCACAGCAATGACAGCGCGGGGATGTTGGGAGCGACGAATCGAGCGAATGCTGTGGGCCAGGAGAACCTGCAACCGCATGACCTTGATGCCTCCCGATGTTGAGGAGGTCGAGGCGCCCACCACGAACAAGAACAGCAAGATCATCTGGGCCGCAGGCATCCACAGGGCGAAATCGCCCGCGCCCCCAGGGTTGGTGGCGTTTCCAAATCCGGTGCTGGTGGCGAGGGCGACAACATTGAAGATGCCGACACGAATCGACTCTCCGACCGCGAAGCCCCCGTCGAGCCACAAGATGCCGATGATCAGCAAGGCGCACCCGACCAGCATGGCGATGTAGGCACGGAACTCGGAGTTGGCCCAGTACGCGTTGCGCGTTCCGCTCCGAGCCAGAAGGTGAAGGTTGAAGTTGATACCGCTCACGAGCATGCCGGCGATGATCGCAATCTCCACGGCGACACTGTCGAAGTGGCCGATACTCGATGCGTGTGGTGAAAAACCGCCGGTCGCTACAGTCGAGAAGCCGTGTGCGATGGCGTCGTAGACCGAGGGCCCGGGGATGATGATCAACGCGGTAGCGACAGCGACGGTGAACAGCACGTAGGTCGACCAGAGACCCTTTGCCGTTTGCGACACTCGAGGTGTGAGGCGATCCGAGCCTGGACCTGGTGCCTCTGCGGTCAGCAAATCCAAACCACCGACCCCCAAGAACGGGAGGACGGCAACCGCAAGTACGACGATCCCCATGCCCCCATACCACTGGGTGATCTGTCGGTACATGAGCATGCCGCGTCCGGGAATCGAGAAGTCGGTCAGGGCGGTCGAGCCCGTCGCGCTGTAGCCCGATGCCGACTCGAAGATGGCATTGACGATTTGACCCGAAGTGTCGATACCCGAAACATCAAAGGTTCCTCCGAGCACGTACGGCAACGCACCGAAGCCGGTGACTATCACCCAGGTCCAGCCGACGGAAGCGAAAACGTCTCGTGGCCGCACGTCACCAGGCTGCGTCGACCCGAACAACGTGATGCCAGCGACGAAGGTAACCAGCGCTGACCAGAAGAGCGCGCTGGTGTCGCGGTTCGTGGAGCCCAGCTCGACGAACCCGCCAATCACCATGCCTGCCGAAACCGCAGTGAGTGCCATCCCCATCACGTTGAGCGTCGTCGACTTCACGCGAAGACCGGTGACATGCAACTCTGTCGCTTTGCGGACCCTGCCTGATCGCAAAACACTCATCGCCCCACCCGAAGCAGTCGCCGTGATTCCCGAACGATCCACGCTTTGGCTCGCAGGAGCAACGCAATGGCGTGGAGGAGTGGAAGAATCGTGAGTCGGCCTGCGAGCATGCCGGGAATCAGGATCAATTGGCCAACGCTGCCCAGTGCGGTGGCATCGCCGAGCGCGCCGGTAACAGGTGACGGTCCGAAGGTCGAGATAACCGAGATCGCCGCCCACAACGAGTCGACGAGTTCGGTCCCCGCAAGTGCGAGCATGAATGCGCCAATCGCGCACAGCCCGAAATGCGCAATCTGGTAGCCAGTCAGATCATCGAGTTCGTCGTCGCCAACCGAGCGGCCGCCGTGCTTCACCCCGATGACGGCGTTGGGCTCCAGTTGCCTTCGCACCTCCCGTGCTGCGAAGAGCAAGAGTAGCCACGCCCTGATCACCCGAAGGCCACTACCTGCCGACGCCCCCATGGCACCCGTCGCTATGGCGACCAGCAGCACAGCGAGCGCCCCCGAGGAAAACAGTGTCCAGTCAACAACGGCAAGTCCGGTCGTGCTCGACGCGCTCACTGCCGTGAACAACGCATCGCCCACCGACACGTCGTCGACAGCAAGGACGAGGTACGTGGTAATCGTCACCACGATGGTTGCATAGATCCGAAGTTCAGGTGAGCCGAGGAAGCGTCGGTGATTGCCTCGCACCAGCCAGAAAAGAGCAAAGAAACTGATGCCGGAGATGAACATGAAGACGGTCGCCACGCTTCTCGAGGCGGTGCCCGCCGACAGGAACGAATCAGTCGTGTCAGTGAATCCACCGGTCGACACGGTGGTCATCGCGTGGATCGCTGCGGACCGGAGCCGCATCCCCGCAAGAAGGTACGCAATGAAACAGGCCAAACTGAGAGCCAAGTACATCCGGAAGACGCGGCGGCCTCCGATTTCGAGGGTTGGAACCAAGCGATCAGCGCGGCGCCCGACGCCCTTTGGCACCTGGACGCGCCCCTTCATCGTTCGTGGCAGCGCCACCACGACGGTGAACAGGCCAAGGAGGCCTCCGATCCATTGTGTGGCGCCGCGGAATAATGCAACCGGCAAGGACAACGCCTCCGGTTCGACCGTGGTGAGTGCGACGGTACTGAATCCCGCCGCAGATTCGAATAGAGCGGCGTTGACGTTGCCGATTGCGCCGGTCGCCAGGTAGGTGGCTGCGCCGACCAACACCAGGATGGCCCAGGTTGAGGCGACGCCCGCCAGGATGTGCGCAGCGGCGGTGTGCTGACGGCGCACGAATCGTCGACGTCCGAAGATCCCAACACCAACGGCGGTGCTGGAAATTGTGGCGATGATGATTGAGTCGGCTGCATTATCGAAAAACCCGATAGCAGCTGCGGCGAGGCCGACGAATCCGACGTGGGTGAGCCCATCGGAGATGGCTAATCGGCTGAACGAATCGCGGGGAACCGACCCGAGCAACCCCCCCTCAGTTTCAGCATCGCGGCTCACCCGAGGACGCCGCGGACCTCGCCAACGGCGCCAGGCATCGCCACTACAACGACGTGGTCGTGGGCGCGCAGGCGGCTCTTCGCGCGGCCGATCTGGGCGTTACCATCACGAACGAAGGCAGCGATCAAGGCGTCCTTCGGCAGGCCGAGTTCGTTGATCAACGCGCCATCGGCACGGCTGTGTTCAGCCACCTCGAGTTCAAGGACCTCGGCATCACCATGGAGGAAGGTAGCGACTGCTGCGATACCGCCGCGAACGAATCGGAGCACACCGTTGGCAGTGGCTGTTCGCGGTGACAGAGCAACGTCGACGCCTGAGTTCTCCACGAGTGAAAGCAGCGCAAGCCGGTGCAGTACCGCGACCGTCTCGGTCGTACCACTGGCCTTCGCATAGAGGCAGGCAAGGATGTTTGCGTCGTCTTCTCCGGTGAGAGCGACGACTACCTCGCACCGGCCGATATCGGCCTCTCTAAGCAGATCGTCGTCGGTGATGTCGCCTTCGAGTACGAGGCAGTTCTCAAGCTGCTCGGCCAACTCCCGCGCCCTGATTGGATCGCGCTCGATGATCACGACGTAAACGCCGCGCATGGTGAGGCTCTTCGCGAGGATCTGCGCGGTACGGCCACCACCCAACAGCATGACCCGCTTCGGTACCGATCGACCGAGGCCGAGCAGCTCACCCACCATCTTGCCCGCCTTGCGCTTGGCGACGATCCGCACATGGTCACCGGTCTGGAGCCGGTGATCTCGACGGGGGATGATCGTTTCGTCGTCGCGGCTGATCGCTGCCACCATGAAGTCCCAGTCAGGCTCGAACTCCGTCCCGATCTCACCGAGAGTCCGACCCACGAGCGGAGCATCGGCCGGCAGCCGGGCACCAATCACGAGAACCTCATCACCCACCATGTGAGCGACCTCGTCTGCGCCAGGGAAGTCGAACAGCGTGAGGATCTCCTGAGCCGTTTCTGCGTCAGGATCGATGAAGAGGTCAGCACCAGAAGCCGCCCGGACCGCAGCAGCTGGGCCGCTTCGGAGATCTGCTGCCTCGATGCGGACGATGGTCTGCGGTACCCCGAGCGACTTGGCGAGCATCGACGAGATGAGATTCACTTCGTCGTTCGCTGTGACGGCGACAAGCAACTCGCTATGTTCGATCCCGGCTTTGGCCAAGATGGACGGATGCGTACCACTTCCGCGCACGGTCAGCACGTCGAGTTCTTCATCGAGGCGTTTCAGCTTGGCCGCGTCGATATCGATGAGCGCAACGTCGTGCGCTTCTCGGCTGAGGCGATCGGCGACGTATGAACCGACCTCACCGGCTCCAACTACGACGACGTGCACGTGCTAGTTCTACCTGCTCAGAAGACCGAACGGGAGTCTTCACCCGAGAGATCGACACCGCTGGCGGGAAATTCGATCACCTCGTTTTGGGTGACAACAGCATCAAGTGGTTGATCCCAAGGCTCGCTAGGCACCTCTTCAACCTCTTGGAAGGCGTACGCAACGCCGATCATCACCGGCCGCGTCTTGTCGGCCTTGCTCATCATCCGGTCATAGAAGCCCCCGCCCTGGCCGAGGCGTCGCCCCATGCGGTCGAACGCAACGAGTGGGGTGAGGACCGCCGTATGACGCGCAAACGGCACCGGGATGCCGTTGACCGGTTCCTCGATCCCAAAGCTCCCGATCGTCGTCTCTGCTGAGGGGTCCCAGGGGAGGAATTCAAGGCGCTCCCCCACCACACGCGGAACTGTGACGACCGTACCGCGTTCGCCAACGAGCGCGAGTGAAGCGTCGATGTTGGCTTCACCGCGGGTGGCCCGATAGCCGGCAACGAACGCAGCATTTTGCAAGACCGGAAGGCCAGCGATCAGCACCGTGATTGCCGTTTCAGCCGCCGCTCGTTCGTCGGCGGTCAGTGACGCACGCCGTACACGCAGCAGATGACGCAGGGCGCTGCGACGGTCGACGGGTTTGCTCATAGCAAGAGGGTAGATCGCTCAGCAGTGACGAAGAGCACGTGTGGGGACCCGGCGGGGTCCCCACACGTGTCGGATCGATGATGTCAGACAAATGCGCTGGCAAACACCAGCGACACGATGGTCATCACCTTGAGAAGGATGTTCATGGCAGGCCCAGAAGTGTCCTTGAACGGATCGCCGACAGTGTCGCCGACGACTGCCGCCTTGTGGGGATCAGAGCCCTTTCCACCGTGGGCGCCGGCTTCGATGTACTTCTTGGCGTTGTCCCAGGCGCCGCCTGCGTTCGCCATGAAGATGGCCAACGCGAAGCCGGTGACGAGGGCACCAGCCAGCAGACCGCCGAGTGTGTCGACGTCGATGAAACCGACCACGAGAGGTACGACCACCGCGAGCGCTCCCGGGATGATCATCTCCTTGAGCGAGGCATCGGTGCTGATGGCAACGCAGCGGGCGGAGTCGGGCACGACGCCCTCTCGGCCCTCGCGCAGGCCCGGGATCTCGCGGAACTGGCGACGCACCTCTTCAATCATCGCTGCGGCGGCACGGCCGACGGCATCGATCGTGAGCGCTGCGAAGAGGAACGGTAGACCAGCCCCGATGAACAAGCCGATGAAGACGTCGACGTCGCCGACGTTGAGGCTGAGGGAGCCACCCTCTTGGCCAACCGCCAGTTCGAAACTCTTGAACAGCGCAAGCGCGGTGAGCGCAGCGGACCCAACAGCGAACCCTTTGGCCACTGCAGCGGTGGTGTTCCCGAGTGAGTCGAGTGCATCGGTGACCTCACGGACCGACGGATCGAGGTCCGCCATCTCAGCGATCCCGCCAGCGTTGTCTGCGATCGGGCCGTACGCATCGACCGAGACGACGACCCCGGTGGTTGCAAGCATGCCGATCGCTGCCACCGCAATGCCGTAAATACCGCCACCGTCGCCGAGTGTCTGCTCGCCGCCCCAGTAGGCCACGCCAACGCCCAGAACGATCAATCCAACTGAGGAAGCGACCGAGACCATCCCAGCACTAATCCCGGACAGGACCGTAGTGGCGGGGCCGGTTTCGGATTGAGCTGCGATCTTCTTGACCGGGCCGAAATGGTCAGAGGTGTAGTACTCGGCAGTTTTGCCGAGCGCCCACCCAACGAGGAGGCCGCCGATCACAGAGACGGCAAGGCCGTACTCGTCGCCAACAGCGTCGCCGAACATCCAGTAGGCGACGACGACCGTACCGAGGACGGTCAGACCCATCGCGACATTCGTGCCCATGTGCAGCGCGCGGCTGAGGGCTTTCGAATCGGTGCTGTCTCCACCCTTGACGAGGAAGGAGCCGATGATCGAGGCGATCATGCCGACAAAGGCGATTGCGATCGGGAACATGAGTAATTCGACAACCCCCTGTGCGCCGGCGTCCTCGGCGGCGAGGCCACCGGCGACGGAGAACGCCGTGAGAGCGATCGGGGCAATGATCGAACCGGCGTACGACTCAAAGAGGTCAGCGCCCATGCCGGCGACATCACCAACGTTGTCTCCCACGTTGTCAGCGATGGTGGCTGGGTTGCGGGGATCATCTTCGGGAATACCGGCCTCGACCTTGCCGACGAGGTCAGCCCCGACGTCAGCAGCCTTGGTGTAGATGCCGCCCCCGACACGGGAGAACAGCGCGATCGTCGAGGCGCCCAGGCCGTACGCCGTCACGATCTCGAACGCCTTGTCGACCTCGAGCCACTCGACGAAGACGAGGTAAGTCACCATCAGGCCAGCAAGCGCCAGACCGGCGACCGCGAAACCCATCACCGCGCCGCCACGAAACGCGATCGGAAGCGCCTTTGCGGGTCCGTCCTTGGCCGCTTCCGTCGTGCGGGCGTTGGCCATGGTTGCGACGGTCATACCTGCATAGCCCGCCGTTGCGGAGAGGACTGCGCCGATGACGTAGCTGACGGACGCCAGCGGATCAATCACGATCGCGATCAGGATCATCATCGCAACGGCAAAGAAGGCGACCCAGGTGTACTCCTGTTTCAGGAATGCCCGGGCGCCCTTTTGAATCTCGGTCATGAGGAACTGCATGCGCTCGTCCCCCGCAGGCGCTGCCTCGACTGCTTTGTAATAGAACCCAGCCAAGGCGAGCCCGGCGAATGCCGAGATCAAGGCCATATACGGTACAGCGCTCACGTTTTCTCCTGTCGTAGCCCGTGAAACAGACCACGGGACGCTACCGGCGACCTGAGCCCGCTACAAGCATCCCCGGGTGATTCGCTGCGTTGGGCGTGCGGCTGGCAGGGCGTTACCTCTGATACGCAAACCAAAATGGCGGGGGGTGGACGGCAAAACGCTCGAACAATCGGTGCATGTTGTGCAATTTCTTCGCATCTTTTCCGGCATCGTTTGCGAGGATGAACGGGTGGATTCCCGTGTTGCGATTGCCGTCCTCGGCTTGTCTGGCTCACCCTCGTGGGCAGAGATTCGCGTGGCATATCGATCAGCGATCCGTCGAGCCCATCCTGACGCCGGAGGGGACCCCACCCGCGCCGCAGAAGTGAACCGGGCATTTGATGTGCTCAGCGCTGCGACCAACGGCGGCACGATGGCGCTGCGAGAAGTGGTGCCCGAATGCCAGCCAGTTCCGTGCACGCCTCGGGAGGTGCTCGGACACGATGATCCTGGCGAGCTCCTGTTGCGTCTCGCTGAAGCTGCCCACGACATCGGTGAAGTCGTGTTCGTGGATCCGAGCGCAGGTCTGTTGGAGGTCGTTGTGGGCGAGGCACCAGCGGTCGGGCAGCTCGCCGTTCACGTCGAGCTCGCTGCGTCCGACCAAGACGGCGTGCCGGTCGCCTTCACACTCGAGGCGCTCGGGTTGACGCCCGCGCCCCCGATTCACGAAGTCGTCACCGAGTTGATGGCACGGTACCGCCAGCAGAGGGATCGACTTCCCTAGCGCACGGTGGTCGGACCGAGGTTCTGCAGCACTCTTGCTGCGACCCGATGCCCGGCGTGGCACGCCGCCACTGCGTCGGCGCCGGTGCGGCGCGATGAGAGGAAACCGGCGAGGAAGCCATCACCGGCACCCGTGCGGTCGCGGATCGTCGCGATCGGTGCGACCGGCACCGACTCGGTGTCTCCGGAGGCCTGAAGCACCAAGGTCGGCCGGGAACCGGCAGTGACGATCGTCGTCCTTGCGCCTGCCAGCGCTTGGCGGGGCTGGCATCCGACCGCTTTGTGTTCCGCCCGATTGAGTACCACTGCGTCCGGGCGAAGCGTTCGGATCAGTTCCGTGAAGGCATCGACGCCGAGGAGTTCGAGATCGGCGGCCGACGGGCCGCTCACGACGACGGGGATCCGGCACTCGGCCAGCGACGCCAGGAGTCCCTCGATAGCACTTGCCAGTGGATCTTCAGTGAACGCCGACGCTGCGACATACAGCTGTGTGACCCCCTCCAACTCGACGTCGTCGAGCATCGTGGGGCCTCGTGACGCGCCGCGATCGACCAGCCGGCTGCGAACACCGAGCCCCACGGTGGTGACGATGACGCCGGTCGCTCCAGAATGGCGGACGTCGACCTGCACACCTCGGGACCGAACATCCTCGGCAAGGAGGTACCCGACCGCGTCGTCGCCGACCTGGCACACCAGGCGTGGCGTTCCACCCATCTCCGCATCGATTGCTGCAACGTTTGCAGCAGATCCTCCCCGGATCCGGGCACTACGGACCGGCGTGTCCTGGCCTCGTACCGGCGGTTCCTTCAGTTGGATGAGGATCTCTTCGAGGAGGTCACCGATCGCCAACAGCATCGGCAGCGAAGTTAGCCGCTCCTCATGGGGTTCTCGGCCCGAATCAGGTTGCAGCAGCGTTGCGTGTGGTCTCTTCGCCCTCGGGGCTTGTCCTCAAGGGCCCGAATACTTCGGCGAGCAGGCTTGCCGAAGCAGCCTCGGCGGCCCTGCGGATGTCGTTGGCGTCCTTCTCGGCCCGCTTCAGGACGTCTTCGACACTTCGCCGCGTGGCACGAAGGACGAGGTCCTCCTGTTTCGCAGAGAACTCGGCCGCCTGGAGCCGGATCTCCAGTGACGTCAGCGCGGCGGTGAGATGGACGAGGGTCTCCTCGACATCTCGACGGTGATAACCCAACAACCGGCGTCGGAAGGCCCGCTTTGGTGTGGGGCTGCCGTCCGGTTCCATTCGATTTTTGCCGTTGATGCGAAGAGCCATCGAATCTATCTCCTTCCTCTCAGCGTAGCGCTGGAGTGGACAGCGACCTGCGGGTCTATGGCAGGAATGCGACCGGATCCTTTGGGATTCCGTTGACCCTCACCTCGAAGTGCAAATGGGGGCCAGTGCTGAAGCCGGTGCTTCCGATCTCGCCGACAAGTTCTCCCTGATCGACCACATCGCCGACGTTCGCCCGAATCACGGACATGTGGGCGTAGAGCGTTGTGACGGTTCCGTCCCCATGCACCATTACGACCGTGTTGCCGTAGCCGCCCTTCCAGCCCGAGAAGATGACTCGTCCGTCCTTGGATGCCCAGATTGGATTACCCGTCCTCGAGCCAATGTCGACCCCGGTGTGCTCGCGGACAGCACCAAAGATCGGATGAACACGTGGCCCGAACGCCGACCCGATCCGGCCCGACGTGGGCATGATGAAGCCCTTCAGTGACGCTGAGCCTGGTCTCAGGCCCGTCGCAGCAGCAGTCTCGGCGCGGATCAAGGCAGTGAACTCCTCACTGGCCTGGGCTCGCTCGTCAGCCTCGAACAGCCATGCATCGATGCGATTGGCGAGTTCGGCCTGGACTTCGAGTTGGAGGGTCCGACGTTCCTGGAGCACGGCGAGCTCTTCCTCGACCTTGGCTCGAAGGCGGTCCGCTTCCTGTTTCGCGACTTCGCCAAACTCCACGTTGATCTCACGTGCCGAGCGGTGCGCACGCAGATTGTCGAGCAGATCACGTTCACTGCCTGCGGTGAAGTCGAGCATCGCAATGCGAATTGCGGTCTGATTTACATCGCCATCGGCCAGCCAGGCCTCCAATCCACTCTCGCCCGTTCCAACGTAGGCATCGACGGCCCGCACGCGGATCTGGGCAATCGTCGCCTCGATGGCGACATCGGCATCGTCGGCAAGTTGCTGGCGTGCGAGCACCTCGGCGTCTGCAGCCGCAAGTGCCTGCTGCGCTCCCTCGACTCGGGCCACCTGAGCGTCGACGAGCTCTTGGATCTCGAGGAGCGTGTCGCGGATGACTTCGGCATCGGCCCGGAGCAGATCGATCTGCTCGAGTGCAGCCTGCTCAGCCTCTCGAGCTTCCTCTCTCTGGCGTCGGAGGTCGCTCAGATCTCCGGCGCCACCAACGTTCGAGGACGCCACGATGGTGGCGATCGCAACCGCAATGGCGACGAAAAGGAAGCGGGAAAACGTTATACGCATCACAAGAGGGGCCCGCCTGCCAATGTTAGTGACGCAGGCGCACAAGGTGGCGACACGCTGCCGTGGCGAAGGCGTAGCGACGTGATTGACTGCGTCGGATGTCGGATCTTCCCCCTGATCCCCGATCGTTACACGTGTCGGCCACAACACAGGCTCGGGTCGGACACGATGAGCCACTCCCGGTTGCACCGGGCCCGCCATCAAGACGCCGTTGGCCGGCGGTCGCTGCCTTTCTTGCGTTGCTTCTCATCGTGCCTGCAGCCGGCTTTGCAGTGGTTTCAGCCCGAGCCTGGGGTGAGGTCGAGCGTGTCGACCTGGCCTCGACCTTGCATGGCGCCCGTTCGGGCACGAACTATCTGATCGTCGGTACCGACTCCCGCTCCGGCCTTGCGAACGATGTCGAGAACGCCAACCTGATCTTTGGGCCTGAGGTCGCTGGTGAACGGACCGATACGATCGCCATTCTTCGAATCGATGGAGACACCGTTTCGCTCCTCGCGATCCCACGGGATCTCTACATCCCGCTCGGCGGTGGGGCACTGAATCGCATGAACGCGGCCTTTGCCTCTGGCGGCCCGACCGGACTCATCGACACGGTGCAACGTGAACTCGAAATTGGGATCGACCACTACCTCGAGATCAATCTGGCTGGGTTTCTCGGGCTCGTGGACGCGCTTGGTGGTGTAACAATCGACTTCCCCCATCCTGCCTTCGACGAGCGTTCCGGGCTTTTGATCGATACCGCCGGCCCGACGCACCTTGATGGTGCTGCCGCACTCGCCTACGTGCGTTCTCGCCGCTATACCGAGTTGGTCGATGGGGTCGCGCTAACCGATCCGACCTCGGACCTCGGGCGAGTCGAAAGACAGCAGCGGTTTCTCGCAGCGATCATGGCGAAACTCGGTGGGGAGCGTAACCCCTTCGTCTTGCTCGACATTGTGCGGGCGGTGGCCTCCAACGTCACGGTCGACAATGAACTGGACGTACACGACGCTGCTGCGCTGGGGTTGAGGCTTCGCGGGGCTCAGCCCCGCACCGCTACTATCCCCACCTCTCGCTACATCACGCCAGGTGGAGCAGATGTCCTCGTCCTCACAGCCGAGAGTGAGCGCGTGCTGGCCGACTTTCGAGGCTGACCACTACGGTCGTGCGGATGGGGGAACCAACACCGACCACAATGATGGGCTTCACGCCGGACTGGCTGACCCAAGAACTGCGTCGAGGCGGTTCGATCTCGGGGTCAACCACCGTCACGTCCGTCAAACGCGAGACTCTCGGGCAAGGCGAGGGTTTCATGGGTGAGCTGGCACGCCTGACTGTTGGCTACGAGGGTGGACCGGGTCCGGCGACAATGGTGGCCAAGATCCCGACACAGGTGGCGCACAATCGGGCACGCGGTAGGTCACTCGGTGTGTACCAGCGCGAGGTGCGCGTCTACGCCGACCTCTTGCCCGATTTACCGATACCTGCACCACAGGTCTACGCCGCCATATACGAAGAAACGGGCGAGGAGCCGGGGGTCCTCGAGCAGATGCGCAAAGCCGAGAAACTCCCCCTCTGGCTCCTGAGAGTGCTCGTCCGGCGAGCTGCAATGAATGCGGACGTGCCACCGACGGTTCTCCTTCTTGAGGACCTCGGATCCTCTGCCAAGGTGGGCGACCAGGTAGCAGGCACATCGGTCGCCGTTGCTGCCCAGGTGCTTGAGACGCTGGCGCCCTTTCACGCAGCGTCATGGGGAGCAGCGGACCTCCCCGACGAGCCGTATCTCCAGAGCCCGGTGGTGATCACGCGCATCATCCACGCCGGCTACCGCAACAGCTACAAGCGTTTCATCAAGGAGATGGGCCATCTCCTCTCGCCCCGCACGCTTCGCTTGCTTCGTACCGTCAAGAAGACCGGTATCGACCGGCGTCGGCGGCTGTACAGCGAGCCACCCCAGTGCTTGCTCCACGTGGACTTTCGGCTCGACAATCTCTTCTTTCACCAAGACGGCGGCCTTGCGTGCGTGATCGATTGGCAGACGTCCACGCCTGGTCCTGCGGTCTACGACCTTTGCTACTTCCTCACCGGGTCGCTTGCCGCATCCACGCCTGAGTCTGAGATAGACGATCTGATCGCGCAGTACCACCAGTGTCTCGTGGCCAGCGGGGTGACCGGATACCCGCTCGACCGACTGCGCTCGGACTACAACGACTGCCTCATGGTGATGCTGGAGGGGATGCCGCTCGGAGCCGATGATCTCGAGTTTGGCGACGAGCGGGGCCGCGATCTGATCGAGCGCTGGATCGAACGCCTCGACGCTCGGCTCCAACGGGTTCCGGCCTAGTCTCGGCGCCATGTCCGACGTTTCGATCTCTCCGATCTTCGATCCCGCCCGCTGGTCGGCCGTCACGGCGCTCGGCGAGCTTCAAGACCTGACCTATCATCGTGCGAACGAACAGGGAACCGTCCGAATTGCATTCAATCGGCCGGAGGTTCGAAACGCCTTTCGGCCGAGCACCGTCGACGAGCTCTACCGGTGTCTCGATCACGCTCGTATGACGTCCGACGTGGGTTGTGTACTGATCACCGGCAACGGCCCCTCGCCCAAAGACGGTGGTTGGGCCTTTTGTTCAGGCGGCGATCAGCGAATCCGCGGCCGCTCGGGCTACCAGTATGCCGACGGCGAGACTGCGGACACGGTCGATCCCGCCCGATCCGGTCGGCTTCATATCCTCGAGGTGCAACGCCTGATTCGGACGATGCCCAAGATCGTGATCGCAGTCGTGCCCGGTTGGGCGGTCGGAGGTGGCCACAGTCTGCACGTCACGTGTGACCTGACCCTCGCAAGCGAAGAGCATGCGATCTTCAAGCAAACTGACACCGATGTCGCAAGCTTCGACGGTGGTTACGGCTCCGCCTACCTCGCACGGCAAGTCGGGCAAAAGCGAGCGCGAGAGATCTTCTTCCTCGGACGTGACTACTCGGCTCAGGAAGCATTCGACATGGGAATGGTCAACGCAGTTGTCAGGCATGGCGACCTTGAGAAGGTGGCACTCGAGTGGGGTGCGGAGATCAATGCGAAGAGTCCCACTGGGCAGCGAATGGCCAAGTTCGCGATGAACCTCATCGACGACGGGCTGATGGGCCAGCAGGTGTTCGCAGGCGAAGCGACCCGGCTGGCCTACATGACCGATGAGGCGGTCGAGGGACGCGACGCGTTCCTCGAGAAGCGTCAGCCGGACTGGTCTGGCTTCCCCTGGTACTTCTGATCGGCCAGTCGTGGGCAACCTCGATGATCCCGATCTCGTCTTACGTTTCTGGAAGCCCTACGACTGTCTTACTGCGTTCTCCGATCGCGATGGTCGCCACACTCTCGCTGATCATGTCGCCGTGCCGAACGTGTACGCGGCCGGTCGCCTCGACCGCGACAGCGAGGGCCTTCTCCTGTTGGCGCGTTCGAAGCGACTTCGTGGCCAACTCACCGACGCCACGATCGGCCATCCTCGTACGTATCTCGTCCAGGTCGAAGGCATTCCGTCGAGCGAGGCGTTGTGTCGCCTGGCGGGTGGAGTCGACCTCAAGGATGGACGCACCCGGCCTGCGATAGCCGAACTCTTGGAGGTAGCCCCGGAGCTTCCGCCGCGACCGGTCCCGATCCGCATGCGCAAGACCATTCCCGACTCGTGGATTCGACTGACGTTGACCGAGGGCAAAAATCGCCAAGTGCGTCGCATGACTGCAGCAGTAGGACATCCGACACTGCGCCTGGTGCGCTGGTCGATCGGTACCGTTACGGCCGACGGCTTGGCGCCAGGTGAGTGGGAGCCACTCACCCTTCCCGAGCGCCGACAACTCCGAACTGGCCTCAACTTGGCGCCAGGCGCCAGTCGATCGGGCCCAGGCCGGCGCCCTCGAGGGCAGCGTTCGCAGCACTGAACGGCCGACTTCCAAAAAATCCCCGGTGGGCTGACAGGGGCGATGGATGTGCCGACTCGATGATCGTGTGACGGCGTCGGTCCAGCAGCGCCTTCTTCTTTCGAGCGTGCGCCCCCCAGAGGAGGAATACGACGTGCTCGGCACGATTGCCGAGCGCACGGATGACTTCGTCGGTGAAGCGCTCCCAGCCCTTGCCTTGGTGACTGGCAGGCTGATGAGCGCGCACCGTCAGCGTGGTGTTGAGGAGCAACACGCCTTGGCGAGCCCACGGTCGAAGATCTCCGGAGGCGTTTGGCGAGATCCCGAGGTCGGCGTCGAGTTCCTTGAAGATGTTGCCGAGTGAGGGTGGGACGGCTACACCGGGGTTGACACTGAAACACAACCCATGGGCCTGCCGCGGACCGTGATAGGGGTCCTGGCCCAAGATGACGACCTTTACCTCCGTGAAGGCTGTCAAATGAAGCGCTGCGAAAACCTCTCCGGCAGGCGGGTAAACCACGCCGGCGGCCCGCTCTGCGGCGACGAACGCCATGAGGTCCGTCCAGTACGGTTTTTCAAACTCGCCCCGCAGGATTGGATTCCAGTCGGTGGTTGGCGCCATTGCCATCGACGGTAGTCGCGGGGTTCCGGCTGGGCGATCGTTGACGACCTGGTCAGGCCGGAGCATCACTGCGGGCGCCATGGTGGAGCCCATGACCGTTCGTCTCGCGAGCGCCTCGTCGAGAAGCATCCGCCGTGACCTGACCAATCCCCCGACGACCGTTCTCCAGGCGCGACAATCGTGGCGTGAGTGACTCCATCGATGTGGGTACCGAGGTGAATTGGCTCAGTACGGACGATCTCGAGACCGTGCGCGGCCGCGTGCCAATGGTCTACGTAGACGCAGTACCGGTTCGGGTCGATTCGACCGGCGAAGTCACCCACATCGGCCTGCTCCTGCGAGCGATGCCCGACGGCACGATCAGCCGCGCGCTCGTCACCGGCCGGGTCTTGTTCGGTGAACGAATTCGCCATGCGCTGCTGCGTCATCTCGAGAAGGATCTCGGGCCCATTGCGCTCCCGCGACTTCCGGCCAACCCCACGCCGTTCACGGTGGCTGAATACTTTCCCGATCCGTCCCTGTCGGGCTATCACGACCCGCGACAGCACGCGGTGAGCCTTGCGTATGTGGTTCCTATCGACGGTGAGCCGTCTCCTTCGCCCGATGCACTCGACCTGACGTGGGTGACCCCGAAAGAGGCGATGAGCCCCGAGGTGATTGCGGAGATGACCGGCGGTCACGATCGGCTACTGCGTCTGGCCCTCGGCCACACCGGACAGCTCCCCTAATCGCTCCGCGACTGCGGATAAGGGTCGTCGGCACGGCAGGCTGGGACCATGGAACGTCGCGATCTGCTCATCATCGGCGGAGGCCCTGCAGGAGCCGCAGCAGCAATCCGAGCCGCTCGCGGTGGAGTTTCCGTCCGTCTTTTCGAAAAGGGAGAGAAGGGGCGCGACAAGGTCTGCGGCGACGGACTCACCCCCCGCGCCGTTGCAGCCCTTGAGGAGCTCGAGGTCGACCTCTCCGACGCCCATCGCATTGCCGGCCTTCGAATGATCGCAGGGAAGACCCAGCGTGAGTTGCCCTGGCCCGACAACGGTCGATTTGCGACCCACGGTGCCGTCTGGCCGCGACGCCGGCTTGACGAGCGCCTCATCAGCCTTGCGGGCGAGGCCGGCGCCGAACTCGAGTTCAACGCTGACGCGCTCCCGATCGTCGAAGACGGTCGAGTCATCGGGGTCGAGGCCAACGGTCGTCGTTGGCGAAGCGACCTCGTGGTCCTCGCTACCGGGGCGCCTGGCAACGTCGCCCGAATGTTGGGCGCGGAACGCGACCCCAATGAACCCTTCGGTCTCGCCATCCGAACCTACGCAGAGTCACCCCGCCATGCCGACACCCACCTCGAAGCCTGCCTTACCCTCAAGGACGAGCACGGCACCCCGGTACCCGGGTACGGCTGGATGTTTCCGGCCGGTGATGGCACCGTGAATATCGGCGTGGGTGCATTGTCGACGATGAAGGGCTTCAAGAAACTCAACCTCAACAAACTCCAGGCCAGCTACCGCTCGTTGGTAGCAGACTCTTGGAGCTTGGGGCCCGACCTCGAGCGCCCCCGGGCGTGGCGCCTGCCTATGAGCACCCTGAAGCGTCACGGCCCAGGTTGGGTCGCTATTGGTGATGCAGCCGGGCTCGTCAACCCGATGAACGGAGAAGGAATCGACTACGGGCTTGAGTCCGGCATGTTGGCCGCCGATCTCTTTCTTCGCGACCCCGCCACGACCCCCGATGCATACGACCGTCTCATCGGGCAGCGCTTTGATTCATTTCTCCGAACCGGTCGCCGGTTCAGCTTCCTGATCGGCCACCCATGGATCCTGCGAAGTGGACTGCGACTCGCGGTGGGGACCCAAGGCATTGCTGATATCACGTTGCAAGTGATGGGAAATCTAGTCGACGATCAAACCCCAGGCGCTGCGGGCCGCGTGCTTCGTATTGCCGATAAAGCGCTTGCGGCCGCCGATCCGCTCTTGCGGCGCACCCGCGCTGCCGCGTAGGTCGGTGCGAAGCCGACCGAGTTCTCTGCTGAATCCGCACCAGCCGTCACATGCTGTCCGCCTTTAGGGCGTGGGTGCGTCAACCAACCGTCTCGCTAGGACAGCGTCGAGTTCGTCGAGAGACCGCAAGATCATCTCGACCGATTCACCGATCATGAGGTTGACGATCTCGTCGTCGAATCGACGTCGCCAGTCAGTGAACAACCCGATGACCGGGGTGCCTTTTGCGAACGCGTAGCCGATCTCCCATGCCGTGCCATCATCGGTCGTGACCCCGTTGAGATTTGCAACGACGAGATCAGCAGCGTCGATCGCTTCGATGTTGTTTCGATAGATCTGCCCAACGTTCTCTGCGGTCTTTTTTGGGTTGTCGCGATGCGGCAGGAAGGTGGAAGCGCCTGCGTGTGCGATCCGGGCTTCCATGGTCTCGACGAACCACCGTTCACCATCATCGAACAGTGGACCGGCGACGTAGACAAGAAGAGCCATGCAACATCTTGTCGCAGCGGAGATCAATGGAGTAGTTCTGGGTGGCGATGCCTGACGGACCGTCAGGAACTAGCCTGCACGTCATGAGCGACGTCACGCCCGCCGAGGAAGACCTCCCCCTGATCATCTCTGTTGACGATCACGTCATGGAGCCGAAGGACCTCTGGCAGCAGCAACTGCCGCCCTCCAAGCGCGAACGTGGCCCGCGAGTTGTGCAAGAGAAGGTCCGTCTGAAGTTCGAAGGCGGCCACTACGGGTTTGATCGCAACCACCCCGACGGCCACTTGTGCGACCTTTGGCTGTACGACGATCTGGTGATCCCCACGGGGTTTTTGCACGGTCCTGCGGGCGTTCCGCGCGAAGAGCAGCGAAATGTTGCGGCGACCTACGAGGACCTCCGTCCAGGCACGTGGAATCAGACCGATCGTCTCGCCGATATGGACCTCAACCACGTGTCGGCAGCGATCAACTATCCGAACGTGTTTCCGCGGTTCTGTGGGCAGGGATTCCTGGAGCGCGAAGACAAGGAGTTCGCGCTGGAATGTCTTCGCATCTACAACGATTGGATCATCGATGACTGGGGTGGCGGTGCGGGGAAAGGCCGCCTCATCCCTCTGACGCTCGTGCCGTTGTGGGATCCGGTCCTCGCTGCAGCAGAGGTGCGGCGGTGCGCAGCGAAGGGCTCCTACGCCATCGCCTTTTCCGAGAACCCGTCGAAACTCGGGTGTGCAACGATGTATTCCGGCGACTGGGATGTTTTGTGGGACGCTTGCGAAGAGACCGACACAACGGTCTCGATGCACATTGGGTCGTCATCGTCGATGCCCACGACCTCGGTGGACGCGCCGCTTGCAACATCGATGTCGCTGTACGCCCAAAATGCCGAGGGCTCGATGGTCGACTGGGTGTTCTCTGGCACGTTGCAACGCTTCCCGTCCATCAAGATCGCCTATGCCGAGAGTCAGGTCGGCTGGATGCCGTTCCAGATGGAGCGGATGGACTCCGTGTTCAAGGAAGGGCGCGGCGGTGTGGGCGGAACCGGTCCCCTACCGAGTGAAATCGTTCGGGGCCGCGTCTTCGGCTGCATTTTCGACGATCTTGTCGGTCTGAAGCAGCGGGCAGACATCGGAATCGAGCAGATCCTCTTCGAGACCGATTATCCCCACTCCGATGGGACCTTCCCCCATAGCCGGAAGGTCGCTCATTCGATGTTCGCAGCCGTCGGCATGGACGGAGATGAGTGCTACAAGGTGATGCGCGGCAATGCGATCCGGGCGTACGGCCTGCAGAGGTTCGGCATCACCCAGTGATCTGATACCGCTCGGTCGATGACCCTTTGCACGCACCACCGGAGTGCCGCATCACCAATGTCGCAGATCGATCGCAAACTGGTCGATGATCTCCTCACCGTCGACGAGCCACATCCGTTCGTGCTTTGCGACCGTGGGGTCGAGGTGGGCCGGATAGAGCCGGGTTCGGTCACCCACCGACCACGTCGAGGGTTCGTTGCAACGCAACGTGGTGTGCTCGTCACTGCAGAACATGACCTCTCCCTCGAGCCAGGTCGGGTTGCCGTGGTCCATACCGAGCGACTTGAGACCGGCGTTCACGACGAGCCAGCCTTCGGGGTTGATTGACAACACCGAACATTCGAGCGTGAGCGCGAGTCGGAACGGCAGATCGAGTGCGTCGTACTGGGTGTCGCCGAGCAGAAACGTCCCGGCCTGGATCTCGTTGGCCCAGGTATTGGTGTCGAAGGTTCCAGTGCCTCCGGCGGAGACAATTTCGCCACCGACAGCTTCGGCGGCCTCAAGAAGAAGCGCCATGGACCGCTCAACCTTGCGGATGCGACTGGCGCGGTCGTGGACCATCATCAGGTGCCCCTCGTACCCCATCACTCCGCGAACATCGATGCCAGCGGCGCGGGCCCGGTCAGCGAGGCGACCAGCATCACCAGGGACGCAGCCACAGCGAGGCAGGCCAACGTTGACGTCGATCAGAAGCCGACGTACGCCCGCCAGAACTGCGAGGTCGATCGTCTCCTCGCTGTCGACGGCGAGTGTCACCGCAGGCTCGATCGCAGCTACCCGACGGAGTTGGTCGCGGTCGACGATCTCATTTGCGATCAGAAGGTCCTCCCCGAGACCAGCGGCGGCCATGCCTTCGGCCTCGCGCACGGTTGCACAGGTGAACGTCCGATGCCCGGCGTCGGCCAGTCGTTGGGCGAGTGCCGTCGACTTGAACGCCTTGACGTGGGGCCGGAGATGACGGCCTGGCAACGTCTCGCTGATCGTTGCGATGTTGTGGTCGAGTGCTGATCGATCGATGACGAGAGACGGAGAGGGCAGATTCACGTCGTCACCGTAGACGCAAGGGTGACGGTGCCTAGAGCTTCGCGAGCGCTGCGGCTGGCTCCACGTACTCGAGTCCTTGAGCCTCAGCCACGTTGCGCTCAGTGAGCATGCCGTTGCAGACGTTGAGTCCGCCGAGGAAGTGTGGATCGTTCAGAAGAGCCTCTTGGGCACCGTGTCGGGCGAGGGCCAGCGTGAACGGCAACGTGGCGTTGTTCAGCGCATAGGTGGAGGTCCGAGGTACGCCGCCAGGCATGTTTGCAACGCAATAGTGAACGACGTCGTCGACAACGTAGGTCGGTGCATCGTGGGTGGTCGGTCGGCTCGTTTCGAAACAGCCACCCTGATCGATGGCAACGTCGACCAGCACACTGCCGGGCCTCATGTTCGTGACCATCTCCGCAGTGACGAGCTTCGGAGCGGTCGCTCCCTTGACCAGTACTGCGCCGATCACAAGGTCGGCGTCGAGCACGAGTTCCTCGACAGCCTGCGCAGTGCTGTACACCGTTTGCAACCCCGTCCCGAATCGCCGGGAAAGGCGATCGAGGACGTCAAGGTTGCGGTCGAGAACGGCGACCTCACTGCCGAGGCCGGCTGCCATCTCGATTGCGTTCTCACCGACAACACCACCGCCGATCACGACCGTCTTGGCCGGCGGGACGCCTGGCACGCCTCCGAGGAGGAGGCCCGAACCACCATTGATGGCCTCGAGACAGTGCGCTCCGGCTTGAACCGACATTCGGCCGGCCACCTGCGACATCGGCGCCAGGAGCGGAAGGCCGCCATTTCGATCGGTCACCGTCTCGTAAGCGATGCACGTTGCGCCACTCGAGAGCAGATCTTGTGTCTGTGGTACATCAGGCGCGAGATGAAGGTACGTGAACAAGATCTGGTGTTCGCGCAGCATCGCTCGTTCCTGGGCCTGGGGCTCCTTCACCTTCACGATCATGTCGGCGTCGGCCCACACGGCCTCGGCTGACTCTGCAACCTGGGCACCAGCGGCGATGTAGGCGGTATCGGGCACGCCGATCCCGGCTCCCGCCGTGGATTGCACTGTCACCTGGTGACCTTGGCTGGCGAGCTCACGTACGCCCGCAGGCGTCAATCCGACTCGGCGTTCGGCAACCTTGACCTCTTTGGGAACTCCAACGTGCATAACGAGAATGTAGAAGGTCTTCCATGGCGTTTTTCTCTATTCCTCAGCGCCTGTAGGGTGTTTGACGCGTGATTCATGTGCCTTTGGGCTGTTAGGAGAACGAAGTCCGCGTGCTCAACATCGACCAGACTGACCGCGCCATCCTCGATCTCCTGCAGGCCGACGGCCGAATGACACACGCTGCCCTTGCAGAGCAGATCCATCTCTCCCCTTCTGCCTGCCTGCGTCGTGTGAAACGACTCGAAGGTGCTGGAGTGATCGCTGGGTATCGGGCTGCGCTCAACCTTGATCGTGTCGGCCTCGGAACCACCGTGTTTGTCGAGATCTCTCTCACCAGCCAGCAAGAAGACCATCTCGATGAGTTCGAGGCTGCGGTCATGGAGGTTTCTGAAGTGATCAGTTGCCACCTTATGGCCGGTGATGCGGACTATCTGATCCAGCTGGTGGTTGCCGATGTCGCAGACTACGAACGAGTCCACCGAACGTGGATGGCACGTCTCCCCCACGTGGCGAAATTGAAATCGAGTTTCGCGCTCCGGGGCGTCGTCACCCGCAGGGGCGTGACCCTCACGTCAGAGCCGGCGCGGGAGATACTTCGCATACACAGCCGTGAGCAACGCTAACCCGGCGAGGAACCCGTAGTAGAGGCGGAAGTCGCCAAGCCACAGCGCGATCGCCCCGAGACCCGGAGCCGCGATCAGTGCTGTCTCTCGCCAGGACGAAAAGACGGTCGTCGTCGTGTTTCGCTCTCGCGTTTTCACCGTGCGCATGAACGGCACGTTGCCAACAACGTCGAGCCAGGACGCCCCAAGCGCTCCTGTGAGCCAGAACACGAGCCCGAGCGCTTTGGCGTCGCCGAGCACAGCAAGGGCTCCCATCGAGGCGGCGATGATTGCGAAGCCGGCAATGATCACCGTCCGAGTTGACGTGCGATCGACGACCTTCAGCACGAGAGGGCTCATGAGGAGCAGTGCGGCAGTGGCCGAGACGATCCCACCGGTCATCTTCTCCGGGAGGTCGGCTTCGAGAACATAGAGCGGGCAGTACAGGAATAAGGCCGACCAGAAGATGCCGCGGGTCAGCGTGATGCAGTACGCGATCCGGAGATAGCGCTGCCGGAAATAGCGCGGGATGTTGGCGAACGGCGACGGTGCAATCGACTTCGGGGTAACAGCACCGGGTTGGGGCCGAGGCGTAACCGCCAGAAGTACGCCATCGTCGCCATCGTTGCTCCGGCCGACACAAGGAATGGCAGCCAGTGGGCGACCTCGGTGTAGAGCGTGATCGCCAACAATGGACCGATCATCCAGGCGATGCCGTTGTGGACCATCCGCCGACCCTCGTTGCGGACGAGATCTCTCTTCCCGATGTAGTCCATGATGAAGAGCGAGATCAAAACGGCAAAGATCGCTGACTGGGTGTTTACCAAGGCAACAGCGATCACCAGGAACGGACTGTCGGTTGCAATAACGATCGCGTTGGCGATCACGGCCCCGGTGAGGGCTGCAGTGATTACCCATCGCCGAGCCAACCGAGTCTCGAGACGCTCGACGTTGAGGGTGGCGAGAAGGGCGAGGCACGAGCCTGCGAAGTAGACGTACGTCACTGCCGACTTCGATCCGAGGCTTGCAAGTACCGACAGCGGCAGCACCGTGACGAGCATCGATCGGCCGAGGCCCTCGAGGCCGCCCAACCGGGCAAGGTCACGTCCTACGTCGTCGCGAAACAGCTGCCGGATCGCATGCGGTCGGTTGGGGAGCACGTGCTAGTCGCCAGGTGCTTTGGCGAGGCCTTCGATCACCTCTGCGGCCGGCAACGCAGCTACTGCGTCGGGCGAACACAGGACTTTGCGATCTCGACCGCCGCCGCCGACGATCACAAGGTTGCGCGTCATAACCCGATGGTCGATCCAGACGGGAAGGTCGGCCGGCAGACCGAACGGGGTGACGCCCCCGATCTGCATGCCTCCCGAACGCGCGATTGTCTCCTCCGCGCTGGCAAAGGATGCTTTGCGAGTGCCGAGCCGCTTTCGGACCACGCCGTTTACATCGAGGCGGGTGGATGCGAGTACCAGGCAGCAGGCCATTGGCCGGTCCCCGGATTTCCCGACGACGAGGATCGCGTTGGCGCTGTCGTCGAGGGAGTACCCATACGCCTCACAAAAAGCCGCGGTGTCAGCGAGGTCAGGGTCGCACGCCACCAGTTCGTAGTCGACGCCCGTCGTGTTGAGGCTTGCGATGACAGGATCCACTCGCTCATTGTTGCACTGGACGTTTGATCAGTGACGGACCCAGAGCCTCGGTCAGGCCACGGCGATCAGGACGGCACCGGTGAGGGCGGCGATGAAGCCAAGCTGTTGGACAGGGGTGAGGCGCTCTTTGACCACAATGCTTGCGAGCACTGCGGTAGAGACCGGATAGAGCGACGACAGGACGGCGGCGATCGTCAGCGAACCCGCATCGGCGGCGTACAGGAACAACGCGTTGGAGCTGGTGTCGAAAACTCCGAGCCCGACCAGGAGTCGACGTGATGTCTGATCGTTGGGCACGATTTGCTGGCGACGAGCGACAAAGAAAAGGAGAAGACCTCCTCCGGTCAAGAGGCGAGCACCCACGATTGGCCAGGGCGCAGCTGCAGCATCGGTCTGCTCCAAGATCACGAACATGAAACCGAAACCGGTGCCGGCAATCAACGCTTCGATCACCGTCAGGGGTGGGACACCCTGGCCTCCGGTCCGTTCCCCGCTCACCAAGATCACGGAGATGAGGGCGACCACCACACCCACCCATGCACCGAACGTCAAGGTGTCGTTGCCAATGACTACACCCCAGCTCGCAGGCACTGCCGCCGACGTGATCGCCGTGAGAGGCGCAACCACCCCCATCGGGCCTCGCGCCAGCCCCCGATAGAGCAACCCGAGTCCGATGAGTCCCACCGCACCAGCGCAAGCACCCCAGGCGAGATCGACGGCGATGAAGTCGTCGGCGAGGATCAACGCAGCGGCGGTGATTCCTGCGAGCCCGACTAGGTGCGACACGGCGAGCACTTGGATCACACGGACTCGGCGACCTGCCAGCCCGCCGAGAAAGTCACCCGCACCGAACAGTGCTGCGGTGAGCACGCTGAGAAAGACAGCCACGAATCGAGGCTAGGCGGGTGGCAGGTGAGGCCATCAACTGGCCTCCGCAGTGCTCGACGCAGCAGAATGCTTCCCCAGGGCGCACGGAGATCGGAGAGAGACATGCAGGGACTCATCTGCGAGGGCACCACCGAGGACAGCGTCCGGCTGTCAAATGAGATCGAACTGGTCGGTGAACTTGCGCCGCGCCAGGTTCGAGTGGAGATCCACGCCGCCGGTGTGTGCGGCAGTGACATGAGCTGTATCCACGGCAAGTACTACATGCCGACTCCCCTCGTGCCAGGCCATGAAGCGGCCGGCAAAGTCGTGGCCGTGGGGTCGGCAGTGACGTACACGCAGGTGGGCGATCACGTTGTTCTGTCGACATTTGGCAACTGTGGGCATTGCTCCGACTGCGAGGCGGGCGCCCCAGGCAACTGTGCCGTCGGTATGGGCGGTCTGGCCCAGCCCTATACCGAGGGTGATCAACCGCTCTACAACTTCGCGAACCTTGGTGCCTTCGTGCAGGAGACGATCGTTTCGGAGAACCAGTGCGTCCCGATCCCCAAGGAGATGCCGCTTGCCTCGGCCGCCTTGATTGGCTGCGGAGTGATGACCGGCACGGGCGCAGTGTTCAACCGGGCCCGGGTCGGACTCGGCGACAGCGTGGTCGTCATCGGTGCTGGTGGAGTGGGGTTGAACGTTATCCAGGCGGCAAAGCTGGTCGGGGCGAAGCAGATCATCGCCATCGACCGCATCGCTGAAAAGGAAAAGCTCGCAACCGCCTTCGGCGCTACCGACTTCCTCGTTGCCGAGGGGGACGATTTTGATGCAATCGGCGCCGTCAAGGCACTCAGCGGCGGCGGGGTTCACCACGCGTTCGAGGTTGTCGGCCACACCGGACTGCTGGCAGACGCCATCCAGATGACGAGGGCCGGAGGCAACATCTGCGCCGTCGGAGTCCCAGATCTGACAGCGAGCGTCACCTACAACTTTCAATCCTTGCATCAGAACAAGAATCTGATGGGCATTCGCGCCGGCGGCGCTCGTCCTCGCAAGGACTTCCGGACGCTCGCCGACCTGTACATGAAGGGCATGCTGAAACTCGACGAGATGATCAGCAACACAGCGGGTCTCGACGGTCTCATACCCGCCTTTGACGCAATGCGGGCCGGGACCGAGGCTCGCACGGTCCTTCTCCCCCACGGCTAGGGCGCACGGACCTCCGAGAACCGGTCGACGTCGCGTAACGCCGGGAAGTACCGCCACCAGACGGCAACGACGACGATGGTGCCGACAGAGCCGAGCAACATCGCGCCCACCAACCCGAAGGCAGCGGCCGTGAGCCCCGACTCGACCGCCCCAAGCTCGTTCGACGCGCCGATGAACACATTTTCGACAGCGAGGACACGTCCGCGCATCTCTTCTGGTGTTGCGAGTGGAACAAGCGTTGAGCGGATGTAGACCGATATCTGATCGGAACCGGCTGCGATCACCAGCGCGAGGACCGCCACCACGTAGCTGGTGGTCAACGCCACCACGACGTGCATCAGCCCGAAGACGGCGATCACGCCGAGCAGCACCTTGCCGACGTGACGGCGTACGGGCCGCACTGCGAGTCCGAGTGCAACCACAGCTGCACCGGCGCCGACCGCCGCCCGAAGACCCCCAAGACCCACGGCACCCACCCCGAGGCGCTTTTCCGCAATCGCCGGTAGAAGCGCAATGATGCCCCCGAAGAGGACCGCAAACAGATCGAGACTGATTGCGCCGAAAACCACCGGTTGACGTTTGATGAAGCGCAAACCTTCCCGAGCGTCGCGAATGGCCTGCACGCTCCCGCGGGTCGCGAGTTTCCGGGTTGCCAGCTTCGGCATTGATGCCACGATGACGATTGCAAGCCCGTAGGCAACGGCTGCGACGAGATACGGCGCTGCGATGTCGACCACGAACACCCATGCGAGCACCAATGGGCCAGAGATAATACCGGCTTGGAAAGAAACCGATCGAAGAGGAATGACGCGCTCAAGCACATCGGGAGGCGCCATGTCGATCGTGATAGCCCGTGCGGCTGGCGTACCGAGCGAGCGGGTCACTGCGAAAAGCACCATGAGCCCAAAGATCGGGGCGATCGATGTCGGATTGGAGTTGATATAGGCGAACATGGCGATGGAGACGGCGACGTCACCGCTGAGCCCGATCCCGAACATGAGCCGACGATCAAAGCGGTCAGCGAGCGATCCGGTGAAGGGCGCCAGCAGCGCCATGGGAAGGAACTCTGCTAGGCCGATGAGACCGAGATCAAGCTCGCGACCGGTCATGTCGAACACCTGCTTCCCGACAATCGTCACTGTGCCCACCGTGGCGAACGCATTCAGGAAGTAAGCGCCCAGCAGGACCCGCAGCGCGAGAGGGATCGGCGCTCGCGTCTGTGTATTGGTCACTCGGCGCGCATGACGTCCATGACCTGCTCTTTGAAGCGGTGGACGTGCTCAGGGGTCAGCGGATGACCGAAATCCATTGTGAAGTGGCTGATCTCCTGCTCGTGGAGGTGGCTCAGGTGGTGCAGAAGCGCTTCGCTCTCCGCATCGGTGGTTGGCAGGGCCCGCTCGATCGTCGTCCCGACCTCGATTTCATGCGGATCACGACCCGCTTGATCAGCCGACTCGCGAACGATGTCGAGCCGCATCTTCCAGTCTGCTTCGTCGAGATAGAAGCAGTTCCACTGGTCGGCTTGGCGGCCCACAAGTGGAAGACCGACTTTGGCTCCGAACGCGCCGATGCAGATAGGAGGCACCGGATCAGGCAAGGGAGGTGCACTTGCGTCGTCGATACTGAAATGCTCACCCTGGAACGTGGGGTGGTCCTCAGTCCACATCAGTCGGCAGATTTGGATCAGTTCCTCGAGCTGAGCAAAACGCACCGATGGTTTCGGAAAGTCGTAGCCGTACGCCCCGTATTCGTCAGCCCGCCAACCGGCGCCTACCCCCAGTACGAAGCGGCCGCCTGAGAGCGTCTGCAATGTGGCTGCCATCTTTGCGGTGAGCGCCGGCGGCCGGTAGCCGTGACCGAGTACGTGATGGCAGAGCGTGACGTCGGGGAATCTCGCTCCCAACCACGTGAGCGTGGTCCAAGCCTCGAGGAAGGGATCGGTTCGGGCATCGAATCCATAGAAATGGTCGGCGATCCAGAGGCTGTCGAAGAACGGCAGCGCTTCAGGGAGGATGTGGTCTTGCTGGTAGAGAACGATCGACTGGTGATTGCTGCCTGCGTTGCCGATCACCGGCGAGAGCCAGCCGAACTTCAGTTCATGAGCCATTCCGCGACGCTAGGCGGTGCTGGCCCTGCGTTCCGACTCCTGCGACGATCATGTCGTGTTGGTAATCCGATCCGATGTCCATGCTGCCCATCACTGCCTCGAACTCGACGGCGCTGAGCTGATCCAGAGCTGGGAGTCACCGGCGAGGGCTGAGCACGTCGATGTGGCGATCAGCGCCGCCGAGAACTTTGTGCTCGAGGAACCAGATCCATTCGACCGCTCAGCCGCTGAAGCGGTCCACCACCCCGAGTATGTCGACTTCTTGTCTACGGCATGGCGTCGTTGGACCGCCGAAGGACACCGGGCGCCGAGTGCGATGGCGTTCGGTTGGCCCGCCCGCCGGTTCCGCGACGTACGGCCTCGCAACCTCGAGGCACAACTCGGCTATTACTCGTTTGCAGCCGACTGTTCGATCGGCGCGGGAACCTGGCCGGCTGTAGCCGACAGTGCTGCGATTGCGCAGACCGCAGCCGATCGGGTAGTCGGTGGCGAGCGCGCCGTCTTCGCCCGTTGCCGACCGCCCGGACACCACGCAATGAAGGACCAGTTCGGAGGGTATTGCTATCTGAACAATGCCGCGATTGCTGCGCAGCGGATGCGTAACGCAGGAGTAGGGCGGGTTGCGGTCCTCGACGTCGACTATCACCATGGCAATGGCACACAAGACATCTTTTACGACAGGTCCGACGTAAGCGTTTGCAGCATTCATGCCGACCCCTTCGAGGAGTTCCCCTACTTCCTCGGACACGACGACGAGGTCGGCGCTGACGCGGGGGCTGGTCACAATCTCAATCTCCCGCTACCGCGAGGTACCGATGCGAGGACCTGGTTCGCCACCCTCGAGCACGCAGGAGCGTGGGTCGAATCGCAACGACCCGACGCGCTGGTGGTGTCCCTCGGGCTCGACACGTTCGTTGATGACCCGATCTCACACTTCCAGCTCCGACGAGTCGACTTCGCCACGCTCGGCGTGCGACTCGCGGGCTTCGGGATTCCGACCGTGCTCGTGATGGAAGGTGGATACGCGACCGAGGAGCTCGGCCACAACATGGTCGCCGTCTTGGCTGCGTTCGACGCAGCGGGCTAGGTCAGCATCGACTCCAGCCCGATCGCCCGTGCCAGCGCGGCAACCGTCGAACGCTCACCCGTCACCGAGGCCCGTCCGGCGGCCACGGCATCGGTGAGGCAAAGCCGTTCGGCGACGAGCTCTGCGAGCGTTGTCCGATCAAGCGTCACGAGTGCATCGGCACCGTCACCAGTGGTCGGAACCGCAACCGATCGTCGCAGGTGTAGGCCGATACGCCCATGATCCGCGACATCAAACGCGAGGTGGGCATCAATCCCCTCCGCCAGATCGGGGTCGACCCGGACCCGTAGGGCGGCGATGAGGTCGTTCGGACTGAGGGCGAGCGCAGCGCGGAAACCGAACGTGTGCCGGCGGTGTCTACTCAGATCGATGGAACCTTCGAGCTCGAGCGCACGCGTGAGGGTCCAGTTGCGGACGTTGGCTGAGGTAGTCCGCTGACCGACCGTTCGTAGGGCCGTTGCCAGCCGCTGCCGATCTTCAACGGTCCCGTCGTCGAGGCGAACGAGCCAGCTTGCGAGTTCGATCGCCCACCGGAGGTCGTCCTCGGCCATCGCTCGATCACACGTTTCACGAACGCGCTCAGTGCCCCCGAAGCCAGCGACGAGTCGCTCGGCACGATCGCCTGGCGGTAACGGGAAAAGAGTGGCGGGCTCACCGTCGAACCAGCCCCGCAACCCGGCCTGGATCTGCCGTACGTGATGCTCGGCGAGCCCGTAGTGCATCTGCGTGAAGTACGACGCTGCGTACTCGTCCGGCAGTCGCACCGCCGCCCCGATCTCCGCACTGCTCAGACCACGGTTGATTCCACGGACTGTCTGGTCCCAAAGGAACTGGATGCTGTCGCGGTAGCGAACCGTCTCGAGCGTGATTTGTTCGCGCCCCGAGAGCGGGGGGCCATGTGCGCACACCAGATGCTCGGGCTCGAGTCCGACGATGTGATCGACACCGTCGAGGAGCACTCTCGGGTCTCGGTACTCCTCGCCCCGGATGGGGAAGACGTTGAACAGCGCCGGCCACACGATGTTGTTGATACAGAGCTTCTTCGAGGGGAACCAGATGGTGACGTTGTCATCGGCATCCGACGGTGCAGGCCGGAATTCGACCTCGAGTCCGGCGATGGTTGCGGTCGTTGGTTGACTGATCCGATGATCGGGGGGCAGGAACCCTGCTGTGAATGGCGCGTGCTCCGAGAACCGATAGGCGAGCCCAAGCCCGACGTTGAGCAGCCCGTCGGGCCCGTCAGCGGGAAGGTCGGTCCCGAACTGCTCGATCAGACCTCGCCGAGCAACTGGCCCGACCTCAGTGCCCATGCGGGCCAAGTTCCCCTCGATCCCTTCATGCCCCCATATCGGAAGCGGACCCGGTGAGTCGTCCAGGATTGCGGACGTCCCATTCGTATAGTGGAAGTGGGTGTAGATCACCGCCACGATCGGACGATGGGTGACCGTTCGGAGCTCTGCGATCGCTGCTGCCATCTCCTCTCGACACTCTCCGGTGTCGATTGCGATCACGCCGTCTGGACCCTCGACGAAGATCTGGTTGGAGAGACCGTTGCCAACAAGGCACCAAACCCCCTCGGTGACCGTCCAGAGGCGGCGCTCAAGACGTTCGGTGTGGTCGATCAACGACTGATGAGCAATCTCCCCTTTTGGGCCGATGCCGGTCGAGGTCGCATCGAAAGCGAAACTTTGGGGATTCGTCATGCGTCGCCACCGATCTCGGCCATGGCACCAAGGAACTTCGCGTTCTCCTCCGGCGTACCGATCGTAACCCGCAGCCCCTCTCCTGCGAACGGGCGGGTGACGACACCCCGGCGCTCGAGCTCGACACACACCTCGAGCGTACGTTCGCCGAGATCGAGGTAGACGAAGTTCGCCTGGCTGTCGGGGAGCTTCCAACCCGCATCCGTAAGGGCGGAGACCACACGGTTCCGTTCGGCAAGGAGCCGGTCGATCGCCGGTTTGTAGGCAGATGCGTTGCGCACTGCGGCGAGCGCCCCAGCCTGTGCGACCGCATTCACTGCGAACGGCACGAGTGTCTTGTCTACCTCGGTCACTACGTCAGGGTGGGCGACGAGGTAACCGGTTCGGACCCCGGCGAGACCGTACGCCTTTGACAGCGTGCGCGTGACAACGAGATTGGCGAACTGCGGGACGAGATCGCGTACCGGGTCACCAAACCCCGGATCGAGAAACTCTCGGTAGGCCTCGTCGACGACCACGATGACGTCGGAGGGTAGACCCGAGACGAATTCGTGGATCTCTGCGGTCGAAACCGCTGTTCCGGTGGGGTTGTTTGGCGTGGCGAGGAGCACGAGCTTGGTGGCAGGGATGACGGCAGCGGCCGCAGCTTCAAGATCGAAGCGATGATCCACGAGGGGTACCTCGACGAAGGTGGCCCCCATCAGCTGGGCGAAAATCGGATACGCCTCGAAGGAACGCCACGGACTGACCACCTCGTCGCCAGCATCGACATAGGTCAAGAACAGCTGTTGGAGCAGGCCTACGGAGCCGCACCCGACCGAGACCTGACGCTCGTCAACCCCGATCCAGTCTCCGATTGCCTCGCGGAGCCCAGTGGCGCGGTGGTCGGCGTACCGGTTGACTCCCTTCGCAGCTTCCTGCATTGCCTCGACGACCTGCGGGATCGGCTCGTACGGGTTCTCGTTCGAGGCGAGCTTGACGGCGCCGCTGATGCCGTGCTCGGCCTCAGCTTGTTCGGCGGCCTTCCCCGGGTGGTAGGCGGGCAGGCCGGTGATGGCGGGACGGACTCGACCGATCGACATGCTGAGAGTATGCACCGGCTAGACAACCCACGTGGATGTCGGGACTGCTGCGGCGCTTCTTCTCTTTGCGGGCGCTGTCGGCGCGTACGGCACAATCATCGGGGCAGGCGGCGGGTTCCTGCTCATTCCTGGGCTCGTGCTGCTGTTCGATCTTGACGGCGCTGCAGCGGTTGGGACTGGCGCAATCACGTTGTTGGTGATCGGGATCTCCGGTGCCTACTCGTACGACCGTAAGGGGCTGGTCGACCGTCGGGCCGCACGATGGTTTGCAAGCGGATCGATGCCGGTCGCCTTGTTCTGCGGCCTCGTCGTCGCCTCCCGAATCGACCGGAACGCATTCGCTGACATTCTCGGGATGGTCTTGCTCGGTCTCGCTGTCTTCGTGCTTTTCATTCCGACGAATCTCGGCGAGCGTGCCGGAGCCACCGTAGGTCAACGCCGCGCACTACCAGTGGCCGGCGTTTTCGTCGGGTTCCTGTCGGGCACATTTGCGGTGGGCGGAGGGCTTGTAACACTGCCAATCCTGGCCCGCACCCAGCGGTTGGAACCCCACCGGGCCGCAGCGACCACATCGGCCACCGCAATGCTCGGAACGCTTGGCGGCGCACTCGGCCACACGATGGCCGGAAATGTGGTCTGGAGCCGTGCTGGCGTGCTCATCGTGGGAGCGGCGCTGGGATCGTCACTCGGCGCGCAGGTAGCCGGCCGACTACCGGCGAAGGCCGTGCTGGCATTGGTTGCCATCGGTCTGGTCGGTGCAGGGATTCCGCTTCTTGTCGCCGCGTAGTGTTTATCCGCCATCGCAGCGGAAACGCTGTTGCTGGGGTCAACCGTGCACGGACATCGACGAGTTCGGATTGATTTGACGATTTCGGCTGAAGAACCCCACATCGAGGTCAACGCCCGAGTAGCGGCCTTTGACCACGAGTGGGTCCCGCTCGTGGTCATGACCAGCTTCGACCGCCTCGATCAGGTCCGCCATCATCTGCCCGGCCGAGCCGGCGTTCTTGTACTGATTGCCACTCGTGCCGATTGCAACGTAGAAACCGTCGAGATCGGTTCGGTCATAGATCGGGATCCAGTCATCGCTGACGTCGTAGAGGTCGACGATGCCCTTTCGTTCGTGTGGCATTCCAAGACCGGGCAGCCGACGGTTTGCGCGAAGGACTTGGGCTTCGTATTGATCGGGATACAGCGATCGCTCGTACCGATCGGGATCGACGAATTCACGTGGGTCACAGGTGGGGTCACCAGACCCGATCAGGATGTGATTGCCGACCTCGGGCCGGAAATAGATGCCGAGGTCGTCGTCGGCGACCGTGATTCCGACGCGGTCGAAGTCGACGCCGTCCGGAGACGGAACGTGGTGCACCTCGTGACGGAGCGCCTTGGTCTTGATGTTCATGGTGTCGTACACGTCGGCCATCTGGTTGATCAGATAACTGTGCGGTCCAGCGACGTTCACAACGATCGGGGCTTTAGGCGCACGGCCGTCGGCCAACGTGACGCCCGCGACCCGGCCCCCTTCACGGTCGACGGAGGTGACCTCTGCGTTGAACCAGAAGGTCCCACCCCGCAATTCCGCCCCACGCTGAAGGTTGTGGCACGAGAGTTGCGGGTCACTCACATACCCCGCGTCAGGCGTGAAGTAGCCACGCTCGATCACACCGGTCGGATCCTTCCAGAAGGCATCATCGGCCGGCCGCATCGGCGGGCCGAACAGACTGGGGTCGATGTATGGGCACCGCTCCTTGATCGTGGCGGTGTCCCAGACCTCATGAGGGATGCCCATCTCGTCCCACAGCATCTTCACGCGGGCTGCGTGGGTCTCGGCCCCGGCTTGCTGAAGGACAAGTTGACCGGTCATGTGGTACTCGATGAGGCCTAACTCGTCTTCGGCAGCGATGTAGTTGGCCCAATCTTTCCAGTAGTGCATACCCTCCCAGGCAAGGTTGATGCCTGCGACGCTGGAGTAACTGAAGCGCACGATGGCGCACGAGTTAATCGTCGAACCGGATCCCGCTGAGGGGGCTTTGTCGACGGTAAGCGTCCGATGCCCTCGATCGGCGAGTTCAAGGGCGACAGCGCCGCCGATGACACCCGCGCCGATGATGATTGCGTCGAAGGACGTTTCGCTCATAGGTCGGAAATTAGCGAGAGGCGTCGGAGATGTCGACCGACGGTGCACTCAGGCGCAAAAAGCGAAGATTCCATACCTGACGGACCGTCAGGTATGGTGCAAGTATGCCTGTGTCCCTTGAGGACTTCCCGAAAATCATCAGTGTCGACGATCACGTCGTCGAACCTCCTCACGTCTGGCAGGACCGCTTACCGGAGAAGTACCGAGACGAGGGTCCTCGGATCGTCATCGCTCCCCAGGGCGAAATGACGCTTGTCGACGGCGCGTGGGTCGAGTCCCCCGGAACCGGCGACAAGATGGCTGCCTGGTGGCACTACGAAGATCACAGCTACCAGATCAAGGAGATGATTGCGTGTGCCGGGCGGGATCCGCGAACCGTCACGATGCAGGGCGTGACCTATGACGACATCAGGCCTGGCTGTTACGAGCCGAAAGCGCGCCTCGAAGACATGGACGAAAACCATGTAGAGGCGTCGATCTGCTTCCCCAACTATCCGCGATTCTGCGGTCAGTTGTTCGCCGAACGGAAGAACACTGAGCTCTCAAGGCTGTGCGTCGAGGCCTACAACGACTGGATGGTCGAGGAATGGTGCGGCGACTCCGGCGGACGATTGATCCCGCTGTGCATCGTTCCGCTGTGGGACGTTGCGCTCGCCGCCGCCGAGATCCGTCGTAACGCAGCCCGGGGGGTGAAGGCGGTTGCATGGTCGGAGCTGCCCGCGTGGCTTGGGCTGCCGTCGCTGCACACCGGCTACTGGGACCCGTTCTTCCAGGCCTGTGAAGACACCGGCACCATTGTCACTATGCACATCGGCTCTGGCACCCGGACGGTGCGACCAGCCGATGACTGTCCGACAATCGTCACCGCAGCCATGATCTCGGCGAACTCAGCCGCGTCCATGATCGACTTCTTGTTTTCCGGCGTCCTCCATCGGTACCCCGGCCTGAAACTGATGTACGCAGAGAGCCAGATCGGATGGATTCCGTACTACCTCGAGCGGGCTGACGACAACTACAAGACCCACTTGTGGGCGCAGGGTGAGGAACGCCTCCCTGAGCCGCCTTCGCACTACTACTACCGACAGATATACAGCTGCTTCTTCAAGGACTCCGCCGGGATGAAACTCCTCGACGAGGTCGGCGTCGACAACGTCTTGTTCGAGACCGACTACCCCCACAGCGATGGGACCTTCCCTCACTCGCGCGACGTAGCCCACTCACTGTTCGGCCACCTTGATGCCGACGTCGTACACAAGCTCGCTCGGGGAAACGCCATCAAGCTCTTCGATCTGCCCTTCGACTCCTGACGTGTCGACCCTTCTGGTCGTTCACCACTCCCCTGGCACGGCGATGCCAGTGCTGGTTGCGGCTGTCTGTGAGGGAGCGTCGAGCGATGGCCTCGACGAGGTAGTCGTGCATCCGGTTGCGGCGCTCGAACTCACGAGTGCCGATGTGCTCGCAGCCGCCGGGTACATCCTCGCCACTCCAGCGAATCTCGGATACATGTCGGGCGCGCTCAAGCATGCCTTCGACACGACCTACAGCGACGTGCTCGGCCTGACGCGGGGGCGGCCCTTCGGTGTGGTGATCCACGGGGAATCCGACACGGCCGGTGCGTTGGTGGGGATCGAGAAGGTCACCACGGGGCTGCAATGGCGTCTCGTTGCCGCACCAGTTGAATCAATCGGTGTCGTTGGTGATCTCGAGATTGCGGCTTGTGTCGAATTGGGAGCGGTGGTCGCAGCATCGACCCTCGACCTCTAGGACCGAAGGGCCTGATCGAGATCCGCCCACAGGTCGATGATCGCTTCACAGCCGACACTGAGACGGATCAATCCGGCCGGGAGGTGTTCCTGACCAGGGGTACCGGCCCGTCGCTCCATCGTGGACTCCACGCCGCCGAGGCTCGTGGCATGTCGCACGACCCGAACCGACCTGCACGCTGCGGCGGCGCGGTCAGCATCGAGCGCGTCGAAACTAATCATCGACCCCAGCCCCGGGTAACGAACGGTGCTCACGTCAGGATGGTTGCCGAGATGCGCCGCAAGCTCCTTGGCATTGGACTCGGCCGTATCAACGCGCAGCGCGAGTGTTCGTGCGCCTCGCAACGTCAAGAAAACCTCAAGCGCCCCTGGACTCGCACCGAGCAGGGTTCGCGACGTCCGAAGCCGGTCGACAAGGTGCTGGTCGCGTGTTGCCAGAGATCCGCCGAGGAGATCGCTGTGGCCGCCGATGAATTTCGTGGTCGACTGCATCGTGATGTCGGCACCGAGATCGAGCGGCTGCTGTCGCAGTGGTGTGAGGAAGGTGTTGTCGACTACCAGAATCGACCCGGATTTTCGTTCGGCCCTGCACAACGTCATGAGGTCGGCGATGCTGAGCAGAGGATTAGTCGGGGACTCCAGCCAGATCAGATCGGCCCCGGTCATTCGTTCTTGCCAGGCAGCCGTGTCGTCCGCTGGTAGCCGATCGAAGCGGATCCGACCCTTCGCCGCCCAGTCCTTGGCCGTCTGTGCCACACCGTGGTAGCAGTCATCGGGGAGGAGGACGCGGGCCCCGGCCTCGAGCTGATCGAATACTGCGGCAACGGCGGCCATACCCGACGCGAACACCAGGCTCTGAGCATGCTCGAGCCCGCCCAGCAGCGTCTCGAGTGCGTCCCATGTCTCGGTCGCATCTGCTCGGCTGTAGATCCGGTCACCTCCGTGTTCAAACGTCGAAGCCGGGGTGATCGGGTGGCTCAGGGGCTGACCTGGTCCGTGGGGACGGCCGCCGGCGATTAGCCAGCTGGCAGGATCGAGTTCTTGCGGTTCTGGTGGCACCCCGCCGAGGGTAGTGGGCACAGCGGCGGGTACCTGCGAGAATCGGCGCCATGTCGCACCGCTGGCGAGCCTCGCCCTTTCCGGTCGGGCCGTCGTCATTCGAAGCCATCTGGGAGGTTCGCCCACCTGCCTCCATCGCGATCATCGATGGCGGCGTTGAGATCACCACACGGGAGCTTCGGGACGAGGTCGACCGCGTTGCTCGTTGTCTGATCGGTGCCGGACTCCGTGAAGGTGGTCGGGTGTTGTGGTTGGTCGGGAACGAGGCAGCGAGCCTCATCAGTCTTCTGGCCACGATTCGGGCCAATGGCGTGTGGGTCGCAGTCGATCGGCGAGCGACCGCCCCGGAGCGCGAGGCCGTTATCGATGACGCGACCCCGACACTCGTTCTTGCGTCATTGCCGGTTGGCGACGCCGCCGTCGACCTTCCACCCTCGGCGGAGCCTGGGAGCATCGGCGCGATCGCGTACACGAGCGGCACGACGGGTCGGCCGAAGGGTGTGGTTCACACGACGCAGCAGTTGCTCTACCCAGCTGCTGCAGCGATGGAGACCGAGGGGCTCGATCACCGCAGTCGGATTGGCACCCCACTGTCGCTGGCAACGCTCAACATCTTGCTTCTAGGGCCACTCACCGCTCTGGCCTGCGGCGGCACGGCGGTGATGTTGCGACGTCCCGACCCGCTCGGATTCGCAGAGGACGTTCAGCGGTATCGGATCACTCGTGCGCTCGTGGTCCCCACAATCGTGCAGGATCTGGCCGACGCTCAAGTTGATCCCGCCGGCCTGCGAAGCCTCGACCGGCTGATCATGGGGGGATCAGGCTTCGATCGTGAACGTGCACTATCTGCACAGGAACAACTTGGAGTTCCTGTCATCGCAAGCTACGGCTTGTCGGAAGCTCCGACTGGCGTCGCCCGCATGACGGTCGGCGATGTAGGCGCTCGTCCGCTCCCCGGGATCGACATCCACGTCGAAGCGGACGGCGAAATCACGCTCGCCCCGGCCGAGACCGGCCCTTGGGCCCGCTGCTGGAGCGGAGCCGTTGCCTACTGGGGGCAGCCTGACCGTGCGTTGTGGCGTAATGGGCGTATCCACACAGGTGATGTCGGGCGCATCGATGACCATGGCCTCCTCCATGTGGAAGGGCGGCGCAGCGACATGATCACTCGCGGTGGAGCAACAATCGCCCCTGCCGAGGTCGAGCGAGTGATCGCGGCAATCGATGGCGTCCAGGACGTTGCGGTGTTCGGAGTCGATGACGAACGGCTCGGACAGCGCGTCGCCGCAGCGATCGTCGGGTCGGTCGACGCGAGCGATGTGCGCGATGCTGTCCGGCGACGCCTCAGTGGCTACAAGGTGCCAGAAACGTGGTTCCTGCTCGAGCAGCTACCACGCAATGCCAACGGCAAAGTCGACAGGCGGGCGTTGCGCAGCCTCGACGGACCCTCACAACGGACGTAGGTCGGTGTCGAGTCCGAAGCGATGGCGACCGATCGGCTCGTAGATCCGTTCCGACACCATGGCGTGCTGAGCGGCGACATGAACATCTCGAAACACTCGCTGGAGTGGAGACCGCTTGTAGACCGCAGCGCCTCCTGCAGTTTTGTAGCACCGGCCCACAGCGGCGACGCTCGACTCGGCCGCGTGGTTCGCAGCAAGGCGCAGCGCAATGCGATTGGCATCACTGACTCGACCCGTTACGACGACGTCATCCCACGCCGTTCCTACGACATCCGTCACCAGCGCTCGCGCCGCCCGTAGGGAGGCGTCAGCTCTGGCCAGCTCGACTTGCGCCGTCGCCCGCTCGCCGAGCCCGCGCCCGGAACCCTGCGGCACCTTCTCGGCCAACTTCGCAAGCTCCTCCACGGCACGCTCTCCCAGGCCGACCATCACCATCGACACTCCCAGCGCGAGTGCGCCAAATACGGAGAAGCGGTAAAGCGGGGCGTCGATCTCGAGCACTCGCTGGTCGAGGGGCACGATGTGGTCGAGAGGAATCTCGACGTCGTCCACGCGGTAGTCGGTGGAGGCGGTTCCTTGCATGCCAGCGACGTCCCAGGTGTCGAGGAGCTCAACGCCGCCGTGGAAGAACGCGAATCCGGTGCGGCTTTTGTTGGCAAGCTCGACAGGTGTACCGGCACCATCGACGTAGCGGACACCACCACCCATCGTCGTAGCGTGGCTCGAGCCGCTTCCCCACGGCCACTGGCCGGTGACTCGAGCAGTCGTCGCGCCGATGATGGCGGTGCCTACCGGCGGCGCGAAACCCCCACAAATCGCCTGAGAATCACCGAACAGCAGTTCACCGGCAGGGCGACTGAGTCGCGACGCCAGCAGCCCGGTCGTATTGGCGATCATCACCGCCCAGCCAGCGCTGCCACAGCCATGAGCGATGACAGCCATCGCGTCGAGTCCAACCTGGAGATGGGCCTCGCCACCGCCATAACGCGCCGGCACCCAAAGCTTCATCACGCCGTCGGCGACAAGTTGATCGACGACCTGGCGAACAACTGCGCCATCGGCCTCGGTCAACTCGGCGAACTCTGCAGCTACGGCCGCTGCCCTTCCCCAATCAGTCATCTGCTCTCCACACCGCGATCATCCCCGACACGCAACGATCAGGCCAGTCGGCCATCAGCGCGCCCGGTGGCCGGAGGGGAAGGTCCGCCGCATGGGTGACATGATCGAACTTGGTGGAGATGCACGTGGCTATCTGGCTGTTCCCGACACCGGTGCGGGACCGGGCGTGCTGGTACTTCAGGAGTGGTGGGGCCTCAATCCGCAGATGAAGGGCACTGCTGACCATCTCGCCGACAACGGGTTCGTGGCACTGGCCCCTGATCTGTACCGGGGTGAGCTTGCGGGCCATGACGCGATGGAAAAGGCGGGTCAGTTGATGACTACCCTGCCCTCCGATCGCGCCGCCGCTGACATGAGTGTCGCTGTCGACCACCTCCTCGACCTCGATGCCGCGGCGGGCTCGTCAATCGGCGCTCTCGGCTTCTGCATGGGCGGGCTCATGACACTGTTGATCGCTGCGCTCCGTCCCGAGGTCGGCGCTGCCGTTCCGTTCTACGGGTTCCCTACCGGTGACGAGCCCGACTGGACGACGATGCAGGCTGTCGTTCGCGGGCACTTCTGTGAGAACGATGATTTTTTCCCCTCGAGCGCGGCACGGGACCTCGAGCGTCGGCTCCAGACGATGGGAAAGGACGTCCAGATCACCTTCCACGACGAAGGTCACGCGTTCATGAACGAGACCGACCCGTTCGGCATCTACAACGCCGAACTCGCGGCCGAGCTGTGGCCGCAGGTCTTCGCCTTCCTCCACGAACAGCTCTCCTGACACAGCAGGACCGCCGTCCCCGAATCACGATTGTTGGCCTCCCGCCCCCCTCACCGTGTAAGAGCCCGTGGAGTAACTCGCCTCCTCGCGACCCGACGCGTACGCTGATCACCATGACCGACATCCAGGATCAACCGGACCTCGGCGCCTTCGAGCCCGACCAGGAGGGCATCGAACTCGACCGACCCGAGGAGCACGTCGACGTCGCGGCAGAACGCCTCCACCGCAAACAGCGTTTAGCGGCAGGTTTGCGAATTCTTGGTCGCATGCACCTCGCAGAAGGTGTCGCCGGGCATGTGACCGTTCGCGACCCCGAGCACCCCGATCACTTCTGGGTGAATCCCTTCGGCCTCAACTTCAAGCTCATGACGGTGTCGGACCTCATCCTCGTCAGCCACACCGGAGAGGTGGTCGAAGGCGACAAGCCAGTGAATGCGGCGGCCTTTGCGATCCACTCCGAACTCCACAAGGCCCGACCCGACGTCATCGCGGCTGCACACTCCCACGCGATGTACGGCCGCACATTCTCCACCCTTGGTCAACCGCTCAAGATGATCAGCCAAGACACAACGATGTTCTATAACGACGTCGCGCTCTGCGATGCCGGCTCTGGCGCGGTAGTGATCGACACCGACGTCAGTGGCCAAATGGCAGCGGCGCTCGGCGACAAGAAAGCCCTGATCCACCAGAACCACGGCTGCATCACCGCCGGCCAATCAGTCGACTCTGCCATCTGGTGGTTCGTTGCACTCGAGCGAGCCTGCCAGAGCCAGCTGATCGCCATGGCCGCCGGTGAGCCGATTGAGATTCCCGAGCATCTCTGCCAAGAGAGCTACGAAGTGCAAGGCCACGAGCTCGCAGGCTGGTTCAACTTCCAGCCGTGGTGGGACGAGCTCTGTGCCGCAGAGCCTGAGTTTCTCAGCTAGATCAGCTCCGGGTCGTCGCTCCGTCGATCGGCGGAAATCGCGTCGTCGCTGCCGCGACCGTCCAGTCCATGTGGTTGCGAACATACTCCTCGGCCGCGTTGCGGTGCGGCTGGTAGTCCCAGTCGACGCGCCGGCCGGCCGACATGCCGGCGTGCACTGCGCGTCGCCTGCGTTGCGAAGCGAGAACGTCGGCTCGAATGGCATCACTGTCCCACCGTGCTCGGACCTCGGCTGCAAACGCCTCTGAAACCTCGGCGAAATCGGCATGGGCGGCAAGGTTGTGGAGCTCACCAGGGTCGGCTTCGATGTCGAACAGCATCGGCGGGTCGATATCACACTGGACGTACTTCCAACGCCCTCGCCGAATCATGAAGATCGGGTGCGCGGCGCCCTCGCCGCAGTACTCCCCTAGTGCGGTCGCGTCAACGTCGACCGGACGGCCCGCCGCTGCGGGTGCGAGTGAACGGCCGTCAAGATCAGCACCGAGCACAGGCCAGGCCTCAGGAGCTGCCCAGTCGAGCATGGTGGGCAACAAGTCGAGAAGTGAACACGGCTCGGGTGACGTTCCGTTGACGATCCCCGGGCCAGCCATCACCATCGGCACTCGCATCGAGTGCTCGAGTGTGGACATCTTGTACCAAAGGCCTCGCTCGCCGAGCATGTCTCCGTGGTCGGCGGTGAAGACGACGACCGTGTCATCGAGGAGCTGCGCCTCACCAAGCGTCTGCACGATCTCACCGATCTTGGAGTCAACGTACGTGGTGTTCGCGTAGTACGCCCGACGGGCATGCTCGACCTGCTCGTCGGTAACCGACACGTCTGCAGCTTCGATCGCAGCGAGAAGGCGTTTCGAGTGAGGATCGGTCGCGATCGGGGATGCCGGCAGGTCAACCTTGATTCCGTCGTAGCGATCCCAGAACTCGGGCCGAGCCACGTAGGGGTCGTGTGGATGAATGAAGCTGATCACCATGGCGAAGGGCGTATCGCCCGATTTGGCGAAGTCGAAGATGCGGCGCTTTGCGACAAAGGCGACCTCTTCGTCGTAATCGAGCTGGAACGTAGTGGCGGCCGTTCCGGCCTCTACCACTGAATCCATGTTGTGATACCACTTGTCGATCCGCTCGTTGGACTCCTCCCAGTTCGGTGTCCACGCGTGATCCGACGGATAGACATCGGTTGTGAGGCGCTCCTCGAACCCGTGTAACTGATCGGGTCCGACGAAGTGCATTTTCCCACTGAGGCACGTGCGGTAGCCGACCTGACGCAGGTAGTGCGCGAAGGTCGGGATCGACGCCGGGAACTCGGCGGCGTTGTCGTAGGCGCCGATTCGAGTGACGAGCTGGCCCGCCATGAAGGCAAAACGTGCGGGGGCGCACAGCGGTGAGTTGGTGTACGCAGCATCGAACCTCATCCCTCGAGCTGCCAGCGCGTCGAGGTGCGGTGTCTGCACGATCGGGTGGCCGTACGTGGACGTGAAGTGCGGCGCGAGCTGATCGGCCATGACTATGACGATGTTTGGGCGAGTCACCACCGGCGGGACGCTACCGCCCCCACGAACGGACGTTCAATGCTGGGTTTCAGAGGCCGAGATGGGCGATGATCTGCGCCACGCAGTCGTCAAGCGGTTTGCGGGTATCCAGCCGGAGCTCGGGACTCTCCGGTGCCTCATACGGTGCCGAAATTCCGCTGAACTCTGCGATATCACCGACACGAGCCTTTGCGTAGAGACCTTTCACGTCCCGGGCTTCGCACACCTCGATCGGGGTGTCGACGAAGATTTCCGTGAACGCACCCTTCGGATGCAGCGCCCGGACCTGGTCCCGGTCGGCCCGATATGGCGAGATGAAGGCGCTGAGCACCACCATGCCAGCGTCTTGGAACAGCCGACAGACTTCGCCGATGCGGCGGATGTTCTCCGTGCGGTCCTCGGGCGAGAAGCCGAGGTCTCGGTTGAGGCCGAATCGGATGTTGTCACCGTCGAGCACATAACAGGCAACGCCGCGCTCGACCAGCGCCTCTTCGAGCGCGAACGCGAGCGTTGACTTACCGGACCCTGACAGGCCAGTGAACCAAACCGTCTGTGAGCGATGACCGAACGTTCGACGACGAGTGGCGCCGTCGACGCGCCCCTCAGCACGCACGATGTTTTGACTGACAGGCTTGTCAGCCACGAAGCATCCCACGACTCGCAAGTGCGTCGATGATCGCAGCGACACTGTCCTCGACGGTGGTGTGGCTGGCGTCGAGGCGCAGGTCGTAGGTCTCGTCACGGTCGTACGTGTAGTCGACGCCGGGGAAGTCGAGCACCTCTCCGGCATCGGCGCGGTCGTAGAGACCACTGGTATCTCGACGTCGGCAGGTCTCGATGGGAGTGTCGACGAAAACCTCGAGATAGCGATCGTCGCCGACAAGGTCTCGAACCCGGCCACGCACTTCTGCATCGGGAGCCACGAACGCGCCGATCGCGATGACACCTTGGTTGTTCAACAGGCGAGCAATCTCGGCGGCGCGGCGGAGATTCTCGGAGCGATCACCTGCGGTAAAGCCGAGATCTCGGCTGATTCCCATTCGGATATTTTCACCGTCGAGCCGGACCGCCACCTTCCCACGATCGAACAGCTCGCGCTCGAGCGCAGTGGCGATGGTCGACTTGCCGGCGGCAGTGAGACCGGTGAGCAGGACAGTGCACGGCTTCTGCCCGAACCGTACAGCCCGCTCGGCGGCAGCGATCTCCGAAGCCTGAGCTTGCAAACCGTCTTCGGGGGCACGGTCCCACGATGACCCCACGCCGGTGATCATGCCGGCCGCAACGGTGGCGTTGCTCAGGCGATCAACCAGGATGAAGGCGCCGGTGACCCGGTTGTGGGCGTACGTGTCGAAGAGGAGCTCGCGATCGCTCCGTACCTGCACCGATGCGATGTCGTTCAGGTCGAGCTGACTCGACAGATGCTGTTCGAGTGTGTTGACGTCGACTCGGTGATGGATCATCGTGACGGTCGCGTTCGACAGGCCGGTGGCGTTCTGCAGCAGATACTGCCGGCCGGGCTTCAGTGACTCATCGGTCATCCACACGAGCATGGCGTCGATGTCGTGGGCCCGAAGTGGCTCCGAGCCCGGCCCAACGAGGACGTCACCGCGGCTTACGTCGATTTCGTCGCGAAGCGTCAACGTCACTGCGCGTCCTGGTCCGGCGATGTCGAGATCGCCATCCATGGTCACGATTCGAGCAACGCTCGACGACACACCCGAGGGGAGACTCACGACTCGATCACCGGGCCGCACGACACCGGACGCAATCGTGCCTGCGAAACCCCGAAAATCGAGATCAGGTCGGGTGACCATCTGAACCGGGAGCCGGAAGACGTCAATGTCGATGCCAGCCTCGACATCAACTGTCTCGAGGTGCTCCATCATCGTCGGGCCGTCGTACCAGGCGAGGTTCTTGCTCGTGTCGACGACGTTGTCGCCGAGCAGAGCAGACATCGGCAAGAAGACAGGATCAGTGAGATCGAGCCGCTTTGCGAACTCGAGATACTCCTCGCGGATCTCCTCGAAACGCTTCTGCGACCACTCGACTAGGTCCATCTTGTTGATCGCAACGGCAACATTACGGATCCCCAAGAGGTTCGCAATGAAGCTGTGTCGCTTCGTCTGGGTGATCACGCCATGGCGGGCATCGACCAAGATGATTGCAAGCTGACAGGTCGACGCGCCGGTGACCATGTTGCGGGTGTACTGCTCGTGGCCCGGCGTGTCGGCGATGATGAATTTGCGCTTCGCCGTCGAGAAATAGCGGTATGCGACGTCGATCGTGATGCCCTGCTCGCGCTCGGCCTTGAGTCCGTCGGTCAAGAGGGCGAGATCGACCTGGTCACCGGCGCTGCCCTGCGTAGTGGAGTCGGCCTCAAGGCTGGCGAGGGTGTCCTCGTAGATCATCTTCGAGTCGTGCAACAACCGACCGATGAGGGTGGATTTGCCGTCGTCGACAGATCCGCAGGTGAGGAACCGGAGCAGATCCTTGCGTTCGTGTTCGGCCAAATAGGCATCGATGTCGGTCGCAATGAGGTCAGACTGGTGGCTCACTAGAAGTAGCCCTCCCGCTTCTTCTCCTCCATCGATCCGGACTGGTCGTAATCGATCACACGGCCTTCTCGTTCGGAGCGGGTGGCGAGGAGCATCTCCTGGATGATCTCGGGAAGCGTCGTGGCGGTGGACTCAACGCCGCCGGAAAGCGGGTAGCAGCCAAGGGTTCGGAAGCGAACCCACTTTTCTTCCGGCGCTTCGCCCGGCTCGAAGACGAAGCGGTCGTCGTCAACCATGATCGTGACGCCGTTGCGGGTAACCACAGGACGAGGCGCAGAGAAGTAGAGCGGCACAATCTCGATGTTCTCGAGGTGGATGTATTGCCAGACGTCGAGCTCGGTCCAGTTCGAGATCGGGAACACACGGATGCTCTCACCCTTGTTGACCCGACCGTTGTAGAGATTCCAGAGTTCCGGACGCTGGTTCTTGGGGTCCCAGCGATGGAACTTGTCTCGGAAGCTGAAGACCCGCTCTTTGGCCCGCGACTTCTCCTCATCTCGACGAGCCCCACCGAACGCAGCGTCGTAGCCGCCCGCATCGAGGGCCTGCTTCAGTGCTTGGGTCTTCATGAGGTCGGTGTAGTTCTTGGACCCGTGGTCGAACGGGTTGATGCCTTGATCGAGGCCCTCCTGGTTGGTCCAAGAAATGAGGTCGAGCCCCAAGTCGGCGACAATGCGGTCACGGAACTCGATCATCTCGCGGAACTTCCAGGTGGTGTTCACGTGCACCAGCGGGAACGGCAGCGGCCCGGGGTAGAACGCCTTACGGGCGAGATGCAGCAGGACCGAGGAGTCCTTGCCGACCGAGTACAGCATGACGGGGCGCTCGAACTGAGCGACCACCTCGCGCATGACGTGGATCGCCTCGGCTTCCAACTGCTTCAAGTGGGTAAGCCGCAGTTCGTCTGGGAGTACAGCAGTAGTCATAAGGGATCCTCAAGAGGCTATTGCTTCGTCGCAGCTGGGGCACCGCCTCTCGTCGTCGACGCCCCGAGACGAGAAGTTTGTTTCAGCGCCAGGCTACGCGGGCGAGCGTGAGAGTCGAGCAGTAATAGACGTCACGCTCAAGGCCCGCGGTCAAAAACATGCCGTTGGCGATCCGACTGCCCGTGTCCACTCGATCGAGCAACTCGCCGGTCTCGACGTCGACGACGACGAGCCAGTCCACACCGTCGCAGAAGTCGTTGGTCACCAGTTCCCCGGAGTCCGGGAATACGACTGGCTGCATGCTCGGCCGAACGTCAAGCTGCCAGCGGACCTCCATCTCGTCGATCGCCACACCGGCCAGACCGCCGTTCACTGAATCCCAGGCAATGGCGATCCTGCGCTCCGGCACGACAACCGGCGGCGCAATGATGCCGCCGCCCGGCGTCCCAAACGGCGCGACCTCCCGAACCTTCCCATCGGCGCCGGCGCGAAGAAGGCGCTGTGGGCCACGCCACGGAACAGGTTGCCGCCATGACAAAAAGGGCGGGTCGTCGAAGCGCCCGTTCGGAAAAGTCGTATGGATATGCCGCACGCTGGGTACGTCGCCGTTGTCCATTACCCAGACCGCGTCGCCCGACAGGCAGGCATCCCAGGCCAGCCCTTGCTCACTCGCAGGCGTCCGGTACCGGGGCTGAAAATCATCGAGGACGAGGCCGGCGGGCTCGACGCGAAGCCGCAGCAGATGCTCTGCTCCGGGAACATAGACATGCTCAACGCCGAAGGGGTCAACATCAGCGGCAATGCGACCCATCGACCCTTCCGGGAGGACAATCGGGTCGCCGACCGGCTCAAGCGTCTCAGGATCAAAGCGACTCACCGTGGTAGGGCCCTGTCCTTCGAGGCGCAGATCCTTGGTAACAAGCGTTCCGTCGGACAGCGCCAAAAGTCCGTTGTGGCTGCAATCGACGAGGGCCCGCTCGCTTTCGATGTGCAGGTCGATGGGGTCGAGCCGATGCAGGTAGGAGCCGTTCACGGAGTACACGCACCCGTTGCGATGCACGAGGATCGCCCCACACCACACGTGATCACCGCAGGGAAGGGCAGGAGAGACGGCCAGCGCCTCGAGCGTGACCGGGTCGAAGCGCTCGACCCAGCCGTGGGGCGGTGGGCCGGTGAAGGCGGGCATTGTCCCGCCGACGTACCACTCCCCTGGCTCGCGGGTCACGACCATGACGTCCCAGCGCCCGGTCGATCGCGTCGTCACCGCTGCCGTGCCGGATCTCGCGTCGAGTCGGCCGACGGCGGCCTTCTGGCGCCGATTGCCACCACATTCGGCCGGCCAATGGGATGGCCAATACCCCCCGCACGGGCGCGGACGGTCAAGTGGGAACGCGAAGTCGGCCACGGCCATTGGCGGAGCCTAGGCGCGTCTCAAGCCGAGGCTGTTACCGTCCTGTGCCGTGAAGTTGGCGATCCTGTCCCGAGCCCCGCGGTCCTACAGCACACAGCGTCTCGTGACTGCAGCTACCGAACGCGGCCATGAGGCGCGGGTGCTCGACACGCTGCGTTTCAGTATCGATCTCTCCGGTCAAGAGCCCGATCTCCAGTATCGAGGTCGCCCGCTTGACGACTTCGACGCCGTGCTTCCACGCATTGGCGCCTCCATCACGTTCTTCGGACTGGCTGTCGTCCGGCAGTTCGAACAGATGGACGTCTACACCCCGAGTCCGTCAAACGGAATTGCCAACTCGCGCGACAAGTTGCGGGCGATCCAGATTCTCAGCCGCCATGACGTCTCGATCCCTGCGACCACCTTCGTCCGCGATCGCGCCGATGTACTACCGGCGATCGAGCGCGTCGGTGGCGCACCAGTGGTCATCAAGCTACTCGAGGGCACCCAAGGGATCGGTGTCATTCTCGCTCCCGACACAAAGGTCGCTGAGGCGGTTATCGAGACGCTACAGAGCGCACGTCAGAACGTCCTTATCCAGCGCTTCGTCGCAGAGTCGAAGGGACGTGACGTGCGTGCGCTCGTCATCGGGGATCGAGTCGTAGCAGCCATGCGGCGCGTCGCAAAGGGCGACGAATTTCGATCGAATGTCCATCGCGGTGGAACGGTAGAGGCCGTCGAACTCGAACCGGAATTTCAACGCGTCGCAGTCCAGGCTGCGCAGATCATGGGGTTGCGAGTTGCTGGTGTCGACATGCTCGAAGGTGCCGACGGCCCGGTCGTGATTGAGGTCAACTCTTCGCCCGGGTTCGAAGGGATTGAACGCGCCACCGAGCTCGATATCGCCGGTGCAATCGTCGACTATGTCGCATCCCAGGTCGCTTTCCCCGAGCTAGACATCCGCCAACGCCTCACGGTCAGCGCCGGCTACGGCGTGGTCGAGCTCGCGATCAACGAGGGCGCAGCGCTCGTCGCAGCGGGAACCACGATCGGAGAACTGCGCGAGATGGACATCGCCGTTCTCACATTGCATCGAGGCACCACCGTGATCCCCAATCCCCGCGGCGAGCGGGTGATTGAGGTGGATGATCGCCTGCTGTGTTTCGGCAATCTTGAGGCGATGCGTCGCCTCGTGCCGGGGCGGCGCCGGCGCAGCCAACTTCGGCTCCAACCGCTGCCCGACGCTGCGATCGACGACGCCTGATGGCGACCCGGCCGCCGTTCCCCATCGGTGAGATCGAAGCACCTGTCGGCCGCCGAACACAGACCGAGCTCCCGATCGCCCGGTTGATGTCAGGGACTCCGGTCGCTCTTCCGGTGGTGGTGCTCCACGGGGCGAGCGATGGGCCAACGGTATGGATCAATGCGGCGACCCACGGCGACGAGATCATCGGGGTGGAGGTCATTCGCCGCGTCCTGGCGCTGGTGCACGCGGGTTCGCTTGCCGGAACGCTCATCACTGTGCCAATTGTGAACGTGCACGGTTTCAATACCGGGGATCGCTATCTGCCCGACCGCCGTGATCTGAATCGATCCTTCCCTGGTTCGGCACGCGGCTCGCTCGCTTCCCGAATCGCTCACTTGATGATGAAGGAGGTGGTGAGCCGGTGCGAGGTGGGCGTTGACCTGCACAGTGGATCGGATCATCGGGCCAATCTTGCGCAGATTCGCGGGGATCTCTCCGACGCGCGCACCCTCGAGCTCGCGACGTGCTTTGGTGCCCCCATAATCATCGACTCGCGGGTTCGTGACGGTTCGCTACGGGGTGCGGCCACCGAAGCGGGAGCGACCTGCCTGGTATTCGAGGGAGGTGAGGCTTACCGGTTCGATGAAGGATCGGTCCAGACGGCTGTCGACGGCATCCTCCGTGTCCTCCATCGACTTGGCATGACCGAGGAGCTCGCACCACGAGCGAGTCCAGCTCGTCTCGCCACCTCGGCTCGCTGGATCCGGGCATCCAAAAGCGGCATCGTCGACTGTCGACTCTCTCTCGGTGCTGAGGTTGCGAAAGGTGAGCAGATGGGTGTGCTGCGCGATCCGTTTGGTAAGCAGCTCGGTCGCCTCAGAGCTCCCACCGACGGCATCCTCGTCGGAAAGCTCCTCCATCCCCTCGTCAATCGGGGTGATGCCGTTCTCAACGTCGCCGCCATCGGGTGACGGATTCGGTCAACCCTTTCCCCGGTTGCGATACTGGACACATGGATCGGAGCGCTCTGCGAGCGAAATACCGCGAGGAACGTGACAAGCGGCTTCGCCCTGATGGCAACGACCAGTACATCGAGCCCACGGGTGCGTTTGCGCATTACCTCGACGACCCATACGTGCCGAACACAGCGCGCGCCGCAATCCACGAAGACGTCGAGTTCGCCTTCATCGGTGGCGGATTTGCCGGGCTCGTCGTCGGTGCGGCGCTCAAACGCGCAGGGATCGATGACGTCTGCATTATCGAAAAGGGAGGCGACTTCGGGGGAACGTGGTACTGGAACCGGTATCCGGGCGCAATGTGCGATACGGCTGCGTTCGTCTATATGCCCCTTCTCGAGGAGACCGGGCATATGCCCACCGAGAAGTACGCGAAAGCACCGGAGATTCTCGAGCACTGCCGACGGATTGCCAAACATTTCGACCTCTACGACAACGCGATGCTCTCGACCATGGTGACCAACCTCGAATGGGATGGATCGTGTAGCCGCTGGATCATCCGGACCGATCGCGGTGACGAAATCCGTGCTCGACACGTCGGTATGGGAACTGGTCCCCTCCACCGGCCGAAGCTGCCCGGCATCCCGGGGCTCGACCGCTTCAACGGCCACGCCTGGCATACGAGCCGCTGGGACTACGACTACACCGGCGGGGACCCGGCCGGCGCACCGATGACGGGGCTCAACAACAAACGCGTCGGCATCATCGGTACCGGTGCCACTGCGGTGCAATGCATCCCGCATCTGGCACAACACGCTGGCGAGTTGTTCGTATTCCAGCGAACACCGTCATCCATCGACGTCCGGAATAATCACCCAATCGATCCTGCGTGGTTCGCCACGCTGGAGCCGGGTTGGCAGCAGAAATGGCTCGAGAACTTCACGATCCTTCAGACCGGTGGCTGGGCCGAAGAAGATCTCGTGCAGGACGGGTGGACCGATATCACCCAGCGGATCCTCAAGAAGTTCACCGAGATGGACGTCGGCGAGCGAACGATCGAGACCTGGCTGGCAGCATTCCAGGAATCCGACGACGAGAAGATGGAAGAAATCCGAGCTCGCTGTGACGACATCGTCAACGACCCGGTAACGGCTGACGCACTGAAACCTTGGTACCGGCAACTGTGTAAGCGCCCCTGTTTTCATGACGAGTATCTGCTTGCCTACAACAACCCGAACGTCACCCTCGTCGACACCGACGGCAAGGGCGTACGCGAGGTCGACGAGACCGGGGTCTGGGTGGGCGACCGGCACGTTGAGCTCGACTGCATCGTCTACGCCTCTGGCTTCGAAGTCGGGACGAGCTATGCACGACGCTCCGGTTACGAAACGACAGGCCGCAACGGCGTCACGCTCTCCGAACGATGGGACCCGGGGATGGTCTCAAAACACGGCATGCACGTGCACGGATTCCCGAATCTCTACGTCGTGAGTCCGATGCAAGCGGCGAACCTCATCTCGAACATTCCCCACAACCTGGTCGAGGCCGCGAACACGCTCGCCGCGATCATCCGGCACGCGAGCGAGATCGATGCGACCGAAATCGAGGTTACCGAAGCTGCTGAGAATCAGTGGATGGATCTTTTGCGCTCAAATCCTCGCCGTTTCGGCGCCGACCCGGAATGCACACCGGGGTACTACAACAACGAAGGCAAGGTCGACGAGATCGGTGACGGGCTCGCAGGCGTTGGCTACCCCGATGGTGCTTGGGCCTACTTTCAGTACATCAAGGCCTGGCGGGAAGCCGGCGACTTCGACGGCCTCGAGTTCCGCTAATTCGGGAACCACCACCGTGGAGTCTCACGTCGACACCGTCTTGCCGCAGGCGCCGATCAGCCGTCAGCTTCGATCATCCGCCCCTCGGCTGGTCGCACAGGGCCGCCAACCCCCCGTCTTTGCTGAGTCTGGTGATCCGGCGAGGCTCGTACCGATCGTCACCGAGCCGATAAGGATCACGATCGCGGTCGCAGGCGACCCTGCCCGCGCAAACGCATACGTGTTCTCCCACGATGGCCCGCACGGAGGCGTCACTGCGAAGCCGATCCGGTTCGTTCCGCTCGGCGAGCGAAACGACGGGTGCCCGTGAACGACCTGCAACGCACGCTGACCTTTCGTGATGCAGTTGTCATTGGCGCTGGATCGATGATGGGGGCCGGGGTCTTCACCGCATGGGCACCAGCCGCCACGGCGGCAGGCGATGGGCTCCTCATCGGCCTAGCCATCGCCGCTGTCGTCGCCTTCTGCAATGCAACATCGTCGGCGCAGCTCGCTGCCATCTACCCGGAGTCGGGAGGCACGTACGTGTACGGGCGCCGTCAACTTGGTGCCGGCTGGGGCCACGCTGCAGGCTGGGGGTTCGTCGTCGGCAAGACCGCGTCGTGTGCCGCGATGGCACTAGCGGTCGGCGCCTACGTCGCTCCCGACAGCGCGCGCATCGTATCGCTTGCGACAGTTGCGCTGGTCACTGCCGTGAACATCGGAGGACTGTCGCGCACGGTGGCTGTGACCCGCGGACTCTTGGCGGTGTCGCTGGGGTCCCTGACGGTCGTGGTTGTCCTGGGTTGGACGAAAGCCAATGCGAGCGCCGGAGAAATCGAGCTCAGCGAAACCAGCCTCACAGGCGTCCTGCAGAGTGCCGGCTTCCTGTTCTTCGCCTTTGCCGGCTACGCCCGAGTCGCCACTCTTGGAGAGGAGGTGGTCGAGCCCGAGCGAACCATCCCTCGAGCGATTCCGGCAGCTTTGGGGGGCGTCTTGTTGGTCTACGCCATTGTTGCGATCACGCTTCTCGGCGTGATCCCGAGCAGGGAGGTCGGAGGTGTAGACGCCCCGCTCCGGCTCGTGGTCGAGGCGGCTGATTCATCGTTGGGCCCGCTCGTTCAGGTCGGAGCATCTATCGCTGCGCTGGGAGTCCTGCTCAACCTGATCCCGGGCGTTTCGCGCACCATGCTTGCGATGGCACGAAACCGGGAGCTTCCCGACTGGCTCGCTCACGTCGATACAAAACGGGCACTTCCAATTCGGGCCGAGCTGTCCGTTGCGTTGTCGGTCATGGTCTTGGTGTTGCTGCTCGATGTGCGAGACGCAATTGCCGTCAGTGGCGTTGCGGTGCTGCTCTACTACGCCATCACGAACGTTGCGGCGCTCACGCTGACTCCTGTGCAGCGTCGGTTTCCGAAGCCGTTAGCACTTGCAGGTCTCGTGGGTTGTGTCGTCTTGATCGTTGCGCTTCCTACGGGCGCGCTTTTCGGTGGTGGTTGTGTGGTTCTCGCCGGAATCGTTGCGCGATGGCTCACCCTTGCCTTCCATGCCCGATCCCTCACCTGAGCTGCCGTTCTGTTGGAGACCGAAGGTGACGAGAGCGGCTGGTGGTCGCGCCCTCGCTTGCCATGAAGGCGTTCGAGCCCAACCGTATGAGACACGTGATCAAACCGACCGGGTATCGGGGCCGCGGGTATCGCTCAACGAAAACCGTTGGGTTCGACGATCTGCTCACCATCGAGCTCGACGCAAAACGACCGATCGGCAAGATCAATTTCAGCCTTCAACGTTCCCGCCCGCGACTCCCAACCGAGCCACAGGGTGCTGTCCCATGCTTTGCACGTGAACGCACCCTGGAACACGGCATCGTGTTGGGCCCGCCACCGGATGAGTGCGAGGCTGGCTCGCACCACTGGCTTACCGAGGGCAATCCGCCGGCTCTCCGCGTCGTAGTAGGGCCGGTTGAGATCTCGGCCAACCCCTGTGTTGGCAAGCAGGGCAACCTGATTAGGAGCCGCCAACAAGCCGGCGTAATACACCTGGGGAATGCCTGGCACGAGTAGCTGGATCAAGCGGGCGAGGAAGTGGGCGTCGTCATCTCGCCCGACGGCGTCGTAGAACGTGCAGTTGATCTGGTAGCTGTCGAGATTCATGGCAGCCGAACCGCTCGCCTTGACCGACGTGCCGCCGCTTGCCGTGTGGATTGACGCAACGAGCCGATCGACTTGGGTCGCCGTCAGGAGACCTGGCTCGTTGCCCTCCGGTGCGACGTCGACCATCCCGATGCCGTCGTGCGTATCAAGCACGGTGACGGAGTTTCGCGGAGCAATTTCGAGCCACCGGCCAAGCGGGGCTGCATCACCAAACAACAGGCCGTAGAGAACGAGGGGCGGGAGTGCGAAGTCGTATATCCGGTCGACCTGGCCCGCAACGTCGAGCTGGAAGCGATGGTGGGAATGGATTTCGACCAGAACGTCCATACCCCGCTGTCGCGTGGCGCCGGTGATGCGTTTGATGAAGTCAAAGCACTCGGGAATCATGAAGCTGGTCGTTCCCGGCTTCTTGATGGCGTAGCCGATCGCGTCGAGGCGAACGAGGTCGATGCCGGCCTCGCGGAAGCGATCGAGCACTGTCATCAGATACGCCCATGCACTCGGGTGGTTGACATCCAGATCAATCTGCTTACTGGTGAATGTCGTCCAGATCTCTCGGGGCTCACCGGCTATCTCGTAGGTGGTGAACGGTGGCCATGGACGGGGGCGATAGATCTGATCGAGTTCTTCTTGGGACGCGCCGTCCGGGAAAACTCGGTCACGGGTCAGAAACATGCCGTCGAACTTCGACGCGGCGCCTTGTGCAATCCAGTCTTGGAACTGGCTGGAGTCACTCGAAATGTGATTGACGATGAGATCGGCCATGAGCCGGTGACCGGCAGCGATTCGGGCAACGTCGTTCCAGTTGCCGAGACGAGGGTCCACTGCCGTGTGGTCCGCAGGATCGAACCCGGCGTCAGAGCCGTCGATCGGTGGATAAAACGGCAGCAGGTGGACGCCGGAGAAAACACCTTCCAACTCAGAATGCAGGACTTCTTCAAGCGTTCCGAGGTCGCCGGCGAGTCGGTCGACATAGGCGATGAGCTGTGGTTCCGTCGACACGATGAGCGGACTGTACGACACCTGGACTGGCCGGGCGTGAACGTCAAGACGGGGGTGGATCGATTGGTGTGATGACGGACTCGAAAGGATCACTGCGACCGATCTGACGCAGTGACCAGAGCGCGCCAGCGACCGCGAGCGGCAAGGTCGCCACGTGGGCGATAACCCAGAGTTGGGAGGCGATCGCTCCGATCTGGAAGCGGGCGGTCACGATGAATTCGAGCTCACCGGCAAAAAGCTGCGTATACCCCTCGCCTGCCTCCTTCAGGGTCCGCCCCTGCAGCTTGACGACGTTGTATCGGATCGCTGAGCCGCTTATGTGGCCAGCCACAATCAGCACGAAGGCCAGGACGCTGAAGCGCACGAGGCGGAACGACACCTTGTAGACAAACCATGCGCTACCGAACAGGACCAGGACGAAGGCCGCGTCAGCGAAGAGCCCATGCCACTCCGCCCAACCTTCGGATGGAACGCTGGATGGTTGGACTCCTTGGCCCTCGACGAAGTTGAACCAATTGGGGTCGGGTTCGTGGGTAAAAAACGTCCCGAGGCCGGTGACGAGCAACCCGAGTGTGACTCCCAGCGAAACCTTTGCGAGGAGGTGAACCCGTCCTTGCTGGCCAGTGTCGAGTGTCGAGCGAACGACTGTTTCGACCGAACGGGGCAGGGAACGGATCAGAGTGCGGCGTCCCGTATTGCGCCCCGACGCTGAAACCAGTCACCTACCTGGTTGAGCGACAGGACGGTAACGCTCAGCATCAACGCTGGCCAAAAGACTTGGGCAAAGTTGAGCTTGATGTCACGTCGTGCCTGATTGATCATGTTTCCCCAGGTTGCCTGGGGCAGCTGAACGCTGAGGCCAAGAAACGACAACGATCCTTCGACCACGACGACGAAGGCGGCAGCGACCATCGCATACGAGAGCAGGACGGGCAGTACGTTCGGAATCACTTCCCGAAACAAGATGGTTTGCGGCTTGGTCCCGATTGCGCGAGCGGCAGCGACGAATTCTCGGTTCGAGATCGCAAGGCTGCTCGCCCGGGCGACACGGGTATACGACGGAATAGACAAAAATCCGATCACCAGGCTGATCAGGGTCAGGCTGCGAACCTGAAATATCGAGACGAGCGCAAGCAACAGGATCAGGGCGGGGAAAGCCAAGATCACATCGATCCCGGCCATCACGACCGCCTCCGTGCGCCCACGCACGAATCCGACTAGTGAGCCCAAGAACCCGCCTACGATGACGCCGAAAGACGCGGCCACCACTGCCACGATGAGGCTTACCCAACCTCCGTGCACAAGGCGTGCAAACGTATCGCGGGCGATTGCATCGGTCCCGAGCCAGTGATCAGCGGACGGGCTCTCCAACGGTTTTCCGTCGCCGAATTCCCCTGTGGCACCGTTGAAGTTGTTGGTCTGCAGGTTTGGGTCCTGCAATGGAAGTGCACCGTCGAAAACTGCAACATCGAGCTTGGCGTAAATCGCGCCACCGACAATGAGGATCAGCCAGATCGAGGAGATCTTCACCAACCAGGGCATCTCGGAGAAAACCTCTCGCACGGATGCACGCTCCGGCTTTCCTGAGCCTCCTTCGGAGCCGACCGACGTCGAGACTGGCGAGAGTCGCTCACGCGGGTAATCAGGTGAATCCGATGTGTTGTCCATGAATCAGCTTCTCCGAATTCGCGGATCAATGACTGCGTACAGAAGGTCGACAACGGTATTGATCACGACATACACCACCGCCACAAACACCGTGATGCCTTGGATCACGAGGATGTCACGTTGATTGATGGCATTGATCAGCCGGAAGCCAAGCCCGGGAATCGCAAAGAGGGTCTCGATGACGACGGTACCGCCGAGGAGTGCTCCAAAGTTGATGCCCACGATCGTCATCATGCTCATTGAGCTGGGTCGCAACGCATGCCTGACCAGGATGTACCCGTCGCTCAATCCTTTGGCCCGGGCCGACAAGATGTAGTTCTCCTTCAGGGTGGCGATCATGTCGGCGCGAATGAGGCGCGAGAAGATCGCCATCTGGGTTGACGCAAGCGCCGTAGCTGGCAGGATCGAGGTTTTGAAGTTGTCGACCACGCCGTTACTGAATCTGTTCCAGTTCGATGCAGGGAGCCACCCCAACTGCACCGAGAAGAAATAGATCAGGAAGATACCGGTAATGAAATTCGGCACCGACAAAGCGACCTGCACCGCTGCGGAGGTGGCGGAGTCCTGCCACTTTCCCTCCCGGTAGGCCCCGACGATGCCGATTGGGAGCGCCAGGATCAACGCAAGAACGATCGACATGATCGCGAGCTGGGCGGTGACGGGGAATCTGGTGACGATCACATCGCCCCAGACGTCCTGTCCCTTGTTGATGTAGGACTCGCCAAGATCGAGCGTCAGGGCGTTGCCTAGCCACTCGAGGTAACGGATCGGAATCGGACGGTTGAGGCCCAGGTCCTCACGGACCTGTTCCAACAACTCTTCGTTCTGGATGCCCTCCTGTCCGAGGACGGCAACCGCCGGGTCGCCCGGGAGGAGCGACGTCAGCATGAAAGACAAGAACGTCACGGCGAACAAGGTCGCCAAAAGCCTGCCGAAGCGGGCGATCAGTACTCGTCCCATCAGGCGTCACTCCTCCCAGGATTCACCGGTTTCAGCCGACGGAGATGAAGGCCTGGGCCCAACGGCCCTCGGCATTCGGGTGGCCAGTGCCGAGCGTCCCGTCGGGGAGCTCCCAACTGTTGAGGCCCTGGATCGACGCGTTGGCGATCAGTGCGGTGGCGGTGTGACCCGAGTAGTAGACCGGGACCTGTTCGGCAATTTCCATCATGACGGCCTCGTAGAGGGCGAACCGCTCTTCGAAGACGTTGGTTTGGGTTGCTGCCTGCAGGTTGCCGAACATCTCCAGCGTGAAGTAGTTGGCAAAGTTCAGCGGGGAGACGATGCCGTCAAGCCCGTTCGCTGCCGCAATCTCAGCGGTCGGTGGAGCAAACTGCGAGTCAAGAATCAGCGACGGATCGTCCTCGCTCGAGAAGCGCCAGCAGTGCTGGCCGTGACTGCCGACGAAACCGTTGTCGCCGCCAAGGGCGTACCCGATGTGGGTCTGCTGGTCGTAGTTCGTCAAGGTGGCGTTGACCAAACCACTCTCGGTGTACACCTGCTCGACCACCTGCTGCGCTGCGATCAGCGTCGGGTCCGGCGGGCACGAAAGCTCAATATCGATCGGCTCACCAGCCGCCTTACCGTCCGAGCGAGCCGGATCGTTGACGT
>CAJQPN010000018.1 GCA_905480195.1 uncultured Acidimicrobiales bacterium | reverse complement strand
GCGATGCTCACCGATTGCGAGCGCCATCGCGGCCTCGATGTGATTCCACGGGTCGGCGTGAGCGCCAGGGAACCACGGGATCATGCCCGACGGAAGCTGCCAGTCAGCGATGTGGGCCGCCGTGTCGCGGATCTGTGCTGACGTGATCAGGCCGGGGAGGTCAGGAGCGGGCATCGGCGGCCTCTCGGATCTCGGTCAGCCGCTCTGAGCGCAGCGGTGACTTCGTTGCCTGGACGATCAGGCTCTTGCCCAGCATCGGGTTGAGCAGCTTCTCAGCCGCGCGGGTCAGCCGCGGTTGCTTGACGATGTCCCATTCGAGCAGCTTGTGGTAGGTGCGTACCGACCAGTTGTCGTCGATTTCGTTGTTGACGCCGACCGCACACCGGATCCACCAGTACGGCGAGTGCAGAGCGTGTGCCTTGTAGGAGGTGGTGGGGTCGAGCCCGGCACCCGACAGCTTCTCGCGCACCTCTGACTCGGTGTAGATCCGCACATGGCCACCGACCGCCTTGGGGGCGTGGTACTCGTCGCTGATCTTCCAGCACATCTTCTCGGGGAAGGTTGCGGGGATCGTCGCTGCGATCGCGCCGCCGGGCTTCAGAATCCGGAAGAACTCGTCGTACGCAGCGATGTCGTCGGGAATGTGCTCGAGGACTTCGCTCGCAATGATCTTGTCGAAGGTGTTGTCGGGGAACGGCAGGGAGGTGCCGTCGCCTTGGACCTGAACGTGCAGCAACTGGCCGTCGAACAGGCCATCGTCGATCAAGATCGGCGACGTGTTGCGAATCGCCTCGAGTTCGGGCATCGCCATGTCGCAGCTCACGACATGGGCCCCCTTCACCAGCGCTTCGTAGGTGTGGCGGCCGAAGCCGCAGCCGAGGTCGAGGAGGAGGTCGCCGGCGCGCACGTCGAACTTTGTGTAGTCGACCGTCAACATCAGCCGCTGACCCGTTCTGCGTGTTCTGCCAGCACAGCGCGGTACTGATCGACGGTCTTGACGGCGGTGTGGCGCCACGACCACTGGCTCTTGACCCGATCGCGACCGGCCACGCCCACTTTGGCCCGAAGGTCGGGATCGTCGAGGGCCTTGCGGATCGTGGTCGCCAGTGCGTCGCTGTTCCCGGGTTCGGTCTGGAAGCACGTTTCGCCGTGGGTGCCGGTGACCTCGGGCAGGGCCCCACCGGTCGTAGCCACGAGCGGGACGCCGCACGACATCGCCTCAATCGCCGGCAGTGAGAATCCCTCGTACAGCGATGGCACGCATGCCAGCTCGGCTTCGCTGTACAGCTCGACGATTCGTTCGTCGGGAACGCCGCTGACGAAGTTGACACAGTCATCGAGCCCGAGCGCAGTCATGGTCTGTGATGCGTGCGAGTCGGGACGGCGCTTGCCGATGATGGTCAGCTCCATGTGGCGCTCGGTCCGGAGCTTGGCGACTGCTTCGAGCAGGAACTTCAGGCCCTTCATCGCAACGTCGGCGGAGGCGGTGGTGACGATGTGGCCGGGACGACGCTCAACGCCGGGCACCGGCAAGAACAGGTCGGGATCGACGCCGACGGGAACCACGTGGATCTTGTCGAGGTCGACTCCCTTGTCCGTTGCAATGTCTTGTTTGGAGTTCTCCGAGACCGAGAGGATCCGGGGCATGCGCCTCGCAACCTGAGTTTGCATTTTGGTGAAGGCGTACCAGCGGCGCTTGCCGAATGTCTCCCACGGGGTTCGGGCGTGTTCGAGTTCGAGCTTGCGATCGACGGTGATGGGGTGGTGGATGGTCTCGAGGATCGGCCATCCCTCCCTGTGGAGTTTCAAGATGCCCCATCCCAGGGTCTGGTTGTCTTGGATCAGGTCGAAGTCGTCGCGACGGGTGCGCAGTTCCCGCCAGGCCCGCCAACTGAACGCCATCGGTTCGGAGAAGTTCCCGGTCGCGAACGACAGGTGCTCCATTGCGTCGGTCCAGTCCTTCCACTCCCACAACCGCGGCTTGCGCATCGGGTGCGGATCGGCCCAGATGTCGAGGCTGGGAAGCGGATGAAACGGTATGCGCTCGTCGATGATGGGGTAGGGCGGACCGCCGTAGACCTCGACGTGGTGGCCGAGATCGACGAGCGCTTTGGTGAGGTGGCGGCTGTAGACGCCTTGACCGCCCACGTGCGGCTTGCCCCGGTAGGTCAGGTAGGCGATCCGTAGTGGTGAGTCGGGATCGGGGGGCGTCCACGGCATAGGGCGTCAAGGCTACGGCTGCCGAGGGGTAGGTTGCGACCCGTGAGAGCCGTGATCCAACGAGTGCGTGAGGCATCGGTCACCGTCGACGGGGACGTCGTCGGCCGGATCGGCCCGGGGATCGTGGCCTTGGTCGGCATCACCCACGACGACACGGCGGCCCAGGCTGCGAAGTTGGCCGACAAGGTGTGGAATCTTCGGATCTTCGATGACCCCCATGGCGTGATGAACCGCAGTGCTGCCGACGAAGGTCTCGAGGTGCTCGTGGTCAGTCAGTTCACGCTCTACGGCGACACGCGAAAGGGACGTCGTCCGGGCTACTCCGACGCTGCCCGTCCCGAGTTCGCCGAACCGCTCGTGGATGCGGTTGTCGACGAGTTACGGGCGCTTGGTGCGGTCGTCGAGACCGGGCGATTCCGCACGGAGATGGCTGTCGCTCTCGTCAACGACGGACCCGTCACCCTCTCGATCGAGATCTAAGTCGGTACGGCCTGGCCGCCAGGCCACGGCCAGCGCCACGACACCGAACACGATCATCGGCCAGGCGCCCCAACGGACTGCGAGTGTCGTGCCGTCGCGGAGTTCGATCGTGTCGTACAGCACGTTCTGCTCGCTGATCGCTGTTCGCTGTTCGACGTGACCATCGGGGTGGACGACAGCCGAGAAGCCGGTGGGTGCCGCTTGCAAGACCCAGCGGTCGGTCTCGATCGCCCGCAGGCGACTCGACGCCACCTGTTGCGTTTGCACGATTGTCAGCCAGTAGCTGGAGCCGTTGGTCGGGTTGAGTAGGGCCTGGCCGCCGTTGCCGATCGCATCGCGGGCCCGATGATCGAAAAAGACCTCCCACGAGATGACGACACCGAAGCGGCCGACGTCGGTGTCGAGCACGGCAGGCTCGGTGCCGGGCCGTACGTCGCGAGCCGGCAGTTCGTCGGAGAATCGTTCGATGAACGAGCGCAGCGGGACGAACTCACCGAAGGGAACGAGGCGCACCTTGTCGTAGCGATCGGTGACGGTGCCGTTGGGCGACTGGGCGAGCGAATAGTTGGCATTCGCAAGGCCGTCATCGGTGCGCTGGAACCAGCCGCTGATGACGACGGCATCGACGTCGGTAGCGAGTTGGGTGAGTCGATCGGTCGCCTCGGTGACGCTGAGCAGCGGCTCGTCGCAGCGGTCGGGGGTCCGACGGTCGTCGGGTGAGGGGTGGACGACATCCTCGGGCCAAAGGACGAGGTCGACAGCTCGGTCGATCGACTCGCTGGCTGCCATGTGCCGCTCGAAGACGGCGCGGGTCTCGCAGATATCGGCTCGTGTGTTCTGGGGGCCGCCGCCCTGCACCACTGCGACGTCGATCGTGTCGACCGTCTTGACTGCGTTGCCTGCGAGGTTGCCGCCGATCGTGCTGATCGAGAGGGCCGCAGCGACACCCAGCGCGGGTATCCACCGGCGTTCGTAGATCTCGGCCAGGCCGACCCCTGCGAGCGCAACGAGCCCCGAGAGCAACGGTGACCCGAACAAGCGGGCACTCAACGCCCATGGCGTGCTTACGCCGATCATGGCGTAGGTCGCGATCGGCGTTCCGCCAAAGGGGTGATACCAGCGGATCAACTCAACCAGGACGAGGGCCCCGACGAAGGCGAAACGCCGAGTCCAGCCACCGTCGGGGGGTGTGGTGGCGCCGATGACGCCCGCGAGGAGCGAGAAGATGAGGACGGCGATCGGCCATCCTGGTGCCGTGAGGTCGACCATCCAGAGCGTCGCAGGGGTGGCCCATGCAAGACCGACGACGGTCGAGTTCCAGAACCGCTGTTTTGTCGATTCGGCGCGCAACAGCCGGAACCAGATTGCGATCCCGATGAGTGCGAGTGGCCCCCAGCCCCACGGCGGAAGACCTGCAGCGATCAACAGACCGGCAGCAACGGCTTGGACACGGTGATCCGTTAGCACGTTTCTTCTCCGGGCCGGTTCACGGCCGCGAGGCTACAGACCTAGACCTTCTTGCCGCAGACAGGCCACGGCTGACGACCACGTTCGCTCCACAGGGCGCGAGTCATGGCGTCTTGCCACCAGGGGTCGACGTCGATCGGATCGATGCCCGTGAGCCAGGGAAAGTGGCGGCCGGCAACGTCGTCCCAGGTGGTCTGGTCGAACTGGTAGGCGCCGCGGTAGGTGCCCGATGGTGAGATCGCCCGGTAGTTGTCGGTCGACTCGCACATCCGGAGCCGGAGCAGTTCGTCGGGCGACAGCACGTCGCTGGTGGGTTCGGTCGATTCGAGGTAGAGCGCGATCTCCTGGGGGGTGCAGGCCGTACCGATCAGCAAGATTCCTACTGCGAACGCGACAAGTCGAATGCGAGTGCTCATGAGGGGGTCCTCCTCGGGCGGGGCCCGATCGGGCGTCTTGTTGGCGATTCGTTCTCACGACCGCTGGTCGTGGGCAGGGGGCGGGCGAATCACCGACGCCAAAAAGCTTCCGTGAGGGTAGTCAGGTTTCGTCACACAATCGCAACACTGTGCCAGGCGTCACAACAGTGTGATCTGCATCCGCGCCGCTCACGACGTGATCGATTGTGTCGACGGCCGACTCGGGCGGCCTGCCGATCGACTCACACGGCACCGGCCTGGCGTCCCTGCCTGACGCAGGCGGGTAGGCCGAGTCCGCGCATCTGCGCACCGGTCAACGTAACCCCGGGCATGGTGGCAGTCAGCTCGGCATCGAGGGAATCACAGCGGTCGAGGTGACCGGGCCGGTACTGGGGGAGCGACCGCTTCCAAGGGGTGAGACGTATTGCTGGTTCACCGCGGAGGCCAACGGTTTGGACGAGCTCGTCGCAGAGCTGGGCGACGAGCTCGTCAGGAGTCAGGTGGAGCCACCGTGCATCGTCGGTGCGACCCGCTGACACGCGCAGGATCGCATGCCTGCCGTCGTCATAGTGGGCCCACTTCGACGATGCCCACGAGCAGGCTGTCATGAGCAGACCCTCGGCTCGGGGCACGAGAAACCCGGATCCATCGAGCGGGTGTTCGACTTGAGCCTTGTCGATCACGAAGGTGACCAGGACCGCGTCGCCGTAGGCGAGCTCGGCGAGGGGAGCGGCGGCGGCGGGTGCATGGGACGAGATGAGATCGGCGCTGATCCAGGCCGGGGTGGCAAGCACGACTCGGTCGGCTGGATATGTCGCTTGCCCCGTGCGCACGAGCCAGCTGCTGCCGTCGCGATCGAGCCCCACGACGGCTTCGCTGGTTCGAACCCGATCACCGAGTTCGGTGTGGAGCGCGTCGATGATACGGCGGTTCCCTCCCTCGACACCGTTGAAGACGGGTCCGGCAGCGGCCGCCTGTGCCTTGCCCACCTGCGCGCGGAGTGCGTCTCGCAACGAGCCACCGGCCCGGGCAGCGTCGGCGAGTTGGGCGGCACCGGCATCGATCGACAGACCGTCGGCGTTGCCTGCATTGATGCCCCCGAGCAGCGGGTCGATCAGGTGCTCGAACACCTCGTCACCGACGCACGGCCGGAGGACTTCGCCGACAGATGCATCCCCGATGAGGGGAGCGGTGATCGTGTCGATCCGCGCTGCGAAATCGGCAGCGCCGGCTGCGGAGACGATGCCGCTCGCCGCAACGGCGTCGGCATCGAGGGGGACACCGAGAACCGATGGTGAGGGGATGCTGCACAGCCTGCCGTTTGCCCAGATGAACGCTTGTGCCCCGGTGGGCGACACGAGCGCGTCGCCGAGTCCGAGTTCGTAGCAGAGTTCGGTGACCTCGGGTTGGCGAGCCAGGAAGCCGTCAGCCGCCATGTCGACGGGAAAGGGGAGGTCGGCCCCGTCGACGAAGCCAGAGTCGATCTTGCCGCCGACGCGAGTGGTTGCCTCCAACACCGTTACGTCACGCCCGAGTCGGGCGGCCTCGTGGGCTGCGGCGAGGCCGGAGATTCCCCCGCCGACCACTACGACTCGGTCGCTCACGAGCTTTCGGTTGCTCGGTCGGCGACGACGCCTTCCTCGTGGACGACCCGTACCACCTCCGTGAGCACGTCTGGGTCGGTCGTCGGCATCACTCCGTGGCCGAGGTTGAACACGTGGCCGGGGTGTCCGGCGTTGGCAGCGAGCACCTCGCGGGCAGCGTCGCAGGCGATGTCGACACCGGCGAACGCAACTGTCGGGTCGAGGTTGCCTTGCAGCGCTTTGCTGTCTCCGACCCGTTCGCGGGCGGCCTCGAGCGGAACTCGCCAGTCGACGCCGACGACGTCGGCCCCGGTCGCTGCGATCTGGGGGAGCAGTTCGCCGGTCGTGACACCGAAATGGATGCGAGGTACGCCTGTGTCGGCGATCGCGTCGAGAACCTTTTGGCTGTGGGGGAAGACATAGCGCTGGTACTGCGCCGGGCTGAGCGACCCGGCCCACGAGTCGAACAACTGGATGGCCGCGGCACCGTTGTCGATTTGGCTGCGAAGCGACGTGATCGCCAGGTCAGCGAGGCGGTCACAGAGGGCGTGCCAGAGCGGTTCGTTGGCGAACATCAGCGCCTTGGTGTTCACATAGTCGCGGCTCGGGCGGCCCTCGATCAGATAGGACGCGACCGTGAACGGTGCACCGGCAAAACCGATGAGTGGCCGGTCCAGTTCGGCGACGAGTTGCCGGACAGTTTCGAGTACATATGGCGTGTCGGCTTCAGGATCGAGGGGGCGCAGACGGGTGAGGTCGTCTTCGTGGCGGAACGGTTTCTCGACCTCGGGCCCGACGCCGGGGGTGACGGTGAGGCCGAAGCCGATCGCATGGGCGGGAACGACGATGTCGGAGTAGAGGATCGCAGCGTCGACGTCGTAGCGGCGGATCGGCTGCAGTGTGATCTCGGTCGACAGGTCGGGGTCGGCGATCGCGTCGAGGATTGTGCCGCTGCCGCGAATGGCGCGGTACTCGGGAAGTGACCGCCCGGCCTGGCGCATGAACCACACCGGTACGCGATCGTGCGGAAGGCCTCGGCAGGCCCGGATGAAGGGATGGTCGTCGTACCGCGCGTCCACAACTCCGAGGCTACCGGTGCAGGGTGAATCAACGAGGAGGTGGGCGCCCCGTACGATGCGTGCCATGCGGTGCGCCCCCCTCGTCACGATCGCAGTCATCGCAGCGGCGCTGGTCGGGTGCGGAACGGTGTCGGTCGAGACCACGGCCGATACTGACTTCGGTAAGGTCGGCGTCGAGGCGGTATCCGCCGAAGGTGCGGTCGATGTCGTCGCGACGACAGCGCCGCGTCCGACCACGAGTTGGGCCCCAAATCTGCCCGAAGGGAGCGTTTCCCCCGGTGGTGATGGCGATGGCGGAGAGACCGAGCCTTCGGACTCGCTCGACGCCGTTTCGATCGACTCGACCACGACGGGCGCGCCGACCACGTCGACGACGACCTCGGAGGTCCCGACCGAATCGACCACGACGAGAGCACCGACCACAACGACCTCCACGCTCTCTGCAACGTTGACCCTCGAGTACCACGACGTCGGTCACATCCAGTTTGCGTGGGCCGGTGATCTCGCCGTCTTCTTGCCGGTCACTCGATACGAGACCGTCGGTTTCCACGAGTCGGGTCACGATGGCGCTTTTCAACTCGTCGTCGTGGGGCTCACCGATTGGGTGACCCTGGCGTCGCGAGGGCGGGGAACCGGTTCGCGCACGGCGGCCGACATCGTTGTGCCGCCCGACGAAGCGATCGTCGCGCCGGTCACTGGCACGGTGATTCGCGCCGGTACCTACACGCTCTACTGCGATCACTCCGACAACTTCGTCGTGATCGAACCCGCCGGCCGCCCTGGTTGGGAACTCAAGATCTTCCACTTCGAAGGTCTGGCGGTCGGTGTGGGAGACGACGTCGTTGCCGCCGAGACGTTGATCGGCTCCTCGGGTCGTGTTCTGCCCTTCGAGTCACAGGTTGACGAGTTCACCGCCGACCCGTCGAACGCTCACGTTCACCTCGAGGTGATCGACACCTCGATTCCGGACCGCCCGAGCACAGGCGGCGGCTGCTAGCAGCTCAGTTGGTGACGGCGCCGAGGATCGCCCGGATGCCGTCGCCGTCTCGACCGGCGAGCACTCGTTCGGTGGCAGCACGCCCGGCTTGGCAGGCCCGACGACGCAGCGTGTCGTCGGTTCGCGAGAGTTCGGTCAGCTCGGGCTCGGCCGGCTCGACGACCATCACCGCAGTTCCCCTGCTTCGGATCTCGGCGACTTCGCTCTCGAGTTTGTTGCTGAACCACGCACGCTCGGCGTCGCTGGTCCAGCTGCGGGCTTCGGGGGTGGCGGTCTTGACCGACGAGATGATCACGAGGTCGAACCCGAGCGTGGCGACCAGATCGGCGTTGGTCGACGAGTGGACGGCACCGTCGATGTACTCGCGGTCGCCGATTGGGGTCGGTGCGTAGATCCCGGGGATCGCAGATGATGCTTGCGACGCTTGGCCCGGGGTACCGCGCACGTCGTCTCGCCCGAACACGATGCGCTTGCCGTCGTTCGTGCGCACGGCGACGATCCAAAGTGGCTGCGGGGGCCAGCCTTCGGGGAGAAGTTCGTCGATTCGGGTGGTGATCGCCTCGGCACTGCGAGTGCCGTTGGGAAGCAGGCCGAACGCGACCCGGATGGGGTCGATGCTCCACGGTGGCCACGCGGCTCGCAGCGCCATCTTCGGCGAAGACGGCAGGAGCACTCGGTCGACAATCGGTTCTTCGTATGGCGTGACGATGCGGCCGGTGATCGCCTGGCCATCGGGTGTGAGCTCTCGCCCCAGATGTCGGTTTTCGATGTCGCTCGGGGCGAGACCGGCGCGCAACGCTGTCGAGGTGAACGACCCGGCGGAAGTACCCACCAGCAGTTCGGCCGTGCGCGCATCGAAGCCGGTGTGCTCGGCGAGGGCGCCGACCACACCGCTGTGCCACGGGTCGCCCTTGGGGCCACCAGCACTGAAAACAACTCCGACCGAGACCATGCAGGCAGGGTACCGAGCCGATCCGGCGAGGCGTTTCACTCGGTCCGGATCGGGTCCAGATCTGGATAGGATCTTTTGTTCCCTTGTGAGGAAAGTCCGTGTCCGAGCGCCACCCCGAACTCGATGCTGAGCAGGCGTATCTCGATCGGGCTCACGCGTGCTTGGAGGACGCCCGCGAGCGGGCAGCTGGGGTCACCGGTGCCTACGAGCCTCAGCGTGGTGGCACCGAACAGCACCGTCATGAGCGCGAGTCGATCGTTGAGGTGGCCCTTCAGCGGCTCACGCAGCTGAACCTGGGCGACCGGGCCCTCGTGTTTGGCCGCATCGACCTCGAGGGAACGGGCGAACCCTTCTATATCGGTCGTCTCGGTGTCTGGGATCGTGAGCAGGATCCGGTGGTCGTTGACTGGCGCGCGCCGATCGCTGAACCGTTCTACCGAGCGACCGGGCGCGATCCAATGGGCATTGAGCGCCGGCGACACTTCGCCACGCGCGGCCGCACGCTGCTCGGGATCGACGACGAACCGTTCGGCGACCTTGCGTCGGGAACGGGCACGAGTGAGGTGCGTGGGCAAGGTGCGCTCGTCGCTGCTATCGAAGCGTCGCGTACCGGCCGCCTCGGCGACATCGTCGCAACGATTCAAGGCGAGCAAGACGAGATCATTCGCGCCCCGATGTCAGGGGTGTTGTTGGTGCAGGGCGGGCCCGGCACTGGGAAGACGGTTGTAGCGCTTCATCGCGCCGCCTATCTGCTTTACACACACCGCTTCCCACTCGAGGGACAGGGTGTGCTCGTTGTCGGCCCCAACCGTTTGTTCCTCGCCTACATCGAGCAGGTACTGCCCTCACTCGGCGAGGCTGGTGTCGAGATCGCTGTGCTCGGTGATCTGTTGCGGCCGAGGGTGCGTGTCGACCGACTCGACGACGAAGCTACGGCAGCCGTCAAGGGCGATGTCCGCATGACGAAGGTGCTCGCAAAGGCGGTCGACGATCGCGAACGGGCACTTCGCGAAGACTTCCACGTGGGCTTCGGTGTGCAGCACCTGCGCCTCAGCGTGGGCGACTCTCGGGCGATCATCCGTGAGGCCCGACGGCGGTCGCGAGGCCACAACTCCGGCCGTAAAATCGTGGAGGAACTCGTCTTCGAGAAGCTGGCGGCGAGCGCTCGCAAGCCGGTAGAGGCGTCCGCGGTGCGCGAGCGCCTGCGATGGGAGATGCCGCTGCGCGAGTTGTTCGAATGGATGTGGCCGGTCCTCACTCCTGCGCATTTGCTCCACGACCTCTTCGGATCCAAGGCACTCCTTCGATCGGCCAACCGGGCCGGCAAGGACGGCACCTTCACCGACGATGAGATCTTGCGGCTGTATCGCCCGCGTACGAGGCACGCCGAAGACGTCATCTGGCGCTTTCCTGATGTGCCGTTGCTCGATGAGGCGCGAGCGTTGCTCGGTTATCGACCTGGCAAACGTGACGAGGACTCGGTGCGCACGTACGGCCATATCTGCATCGACGAAGCCCAGGATCTCTCGCCCATGGAGCTCCGCATGGTTGGCCGTCGCTCGCTGAACGGTTCGATGACCGTGGTTGGCGACATCGCCCAGGCAACGGGTGCCTGGGCCAACGATGGGTGGGACAACGTCCTTGCCCGCCTGCCGGAGAAGCGGGGTGTGCAACGCCGTGAACTGTCGATCGGGTATCGAATTCCGGGCCCGGCGATGAAGCTTGCCAGTCGAGTTCTGCCCTTCGCCGCACCGGGTCTCCGGCCGCCGCAACCGGTGCGAGAAGACGGCGACCCGCCGACGATCCGCCGCCTCGAGCGTCTCGCTGATGGCCTTGTTGACGTGGTGGTCTCAGAACTCGAAGCGGTCGGGGAGGGAAACGTTGCGGTGATCGTGCCCGATTCGCTTGTTGCGGAGGTCAACACGGTCTTCGAGTCGGCCGCCATCCCGATCGGTGGCGCCAACCGACATGGTCTGGACCAGCGGGTCACGTTGGTGCCGGTCCGGCTCGTGAAGGGGCTCGAGGTCGACGCGGCCGTCGTGGTCGAACCCGCACGGATCATCGACGAGGAATCCCAGGGTGTTCGGTCGCTGTACGTTGCGCTCACTCGGGCCACGAAGCGAGTCGCTGTCGTGCACGTCGATCCACTTCCTGCGATGCTGCGCGAATGACAGACACGGCGGATCCTCGGTATGACGTGTCGCTGTTGCCGGCGGCGGGCGACGCGCCTCGCTGCGCCGATCATGCGTTGGCGATTGCGATCGATCCGGTCGGCTCGGCTCTCCACGTTGACGAGGTGATGATGATCGATGTGTCGTTGCCTTGGCCCAAACCGGTGTGGGCGGTCGATGGGTTCACCCATATCCCCGAGGCCGTCATGGCTGCTGGCGATGCCGGTCGCCGGGTACGGGCACTTGCTGCAGTGCCGATCGACGACGGCATTCGACGCATCGTTGCCTACGAACGCGTCGACGGGCTCGGCCCGATGGTCCGTCACGAATGGCATGCCCCCGAAGCCGACATTCCCTCCCTCGCCGATCAGCTCCTGCGCGGCGGTTTGGGCGCCGGTGACCATGCTCGAGTCGATGCTGGGGCGGGTCACCGTGAGGTCGCCATCTGTGCGCAGGGCTCCCACGATGTCTGCTGCGGTGCCGACGGTGCGCGGCTCGTCAACGACTTGGCTGCGACCCGACCGGGCTTGTCGATCCGCAAGGTCAGCCATACCGGAGGTCACCGCTTCGCCCCAACTGGCCTGACCTTTCCCGATGGTCGTATGTGGGGATTCGTTTCTGCGGAAAAGATGGGGCGCATCGTTGATCGAGACGGCTCGCCGTCCGATCTTGCCGATCACTGCCGGGGCTGGGTGGGCGTTGAACCGGTAGGCCAGGTCGCCGAGCGTGCGGTGTTCGCTGCGGTCGACGACTGGTCGGTTGACGATGTGGTGCGTGAGGTCGAGGTGCGCAACGATGCTGACGGTTGGGTGTGCGTTGTCCGGCTCGGAGCCCGGATTTTCGATGTTGTGGTTGTAGTGGGCCGAGCGGTGCCCACGGTCGCCTGTCGCGCTGAAGGCGGCCTGCCGGCGAAGCCGGGCCGGGAGTACCGGGTGGCGTCTGTCCGAGAGCGCTGACCACTTCGACCGCTTGATGACGTGACGGATCACGTCGTTGGAAGCGCTCGACCGGTGCGCGCCGATGTGAAGTGATCATGGGTGCTGCCGGTAGCGTGTAAAGCATGCTTGACACGGCGCTCACCCCGCAGGGGTTCTCGGTCGACTCGGTTCGCGTGCGTCTCGCTGGCGGTGACGTACTTCGCGGTGTCGACCTGCGGGCCGAGCCGGGCCAGCAACTCGCCGTGCTCGGCCCGAGCGGCTGCGGTAAGACCACCCTTTTGCGGGCTTTGGCTGGTTTGCAGACGATCGACGGGGGTGAGATTGCCATCGGTGACCAAGTGGTTGCGTCTGGTTCGATCCATCTTGCGGCCGAGGATCGTGGTGTCGGTCTGGTGTTCCAAGATTGGGCGCTGTTCCCTCATCTGACGGTTGCGGCGAACGTGGCGTACGGCCTTCCGGCGGTTCAGCGTGGACGTTGGTCGTTCGGTCGTCGAGCCCACATCCGAGCGCGTGCCTCGGTGCAGCACCTTCTCGACATGGTCGGTATTGGTGAACTCGCCGACCGCATGCCCGGTTCGCTTTCCGGCGGCCAGCAGCAGCGGGTTGCGCTCGCTCGTGCCCTCGCCCCTGAGCCCTCGGTTCTCCTTCTCGACGAGCCGTTTTCGAGCCTCGACACCAGCTTGCGAACGTCGCTTCGAACCGAGGTGGCGGGGCTGCTGCGCGAACTTGCGATCACGGCGGTGTTCGTCACCCACGATCAGGACGAGGCGTTCGTGCTCGGTGACGAGGTTGCGGTGATGCGCGATGGGGTGGTCGTCCAACAGGCTCCGCCTGCTGAGCTGTACGCCCATCCTGCCAATCCGTGGTTGGCTCGCTTCGTCGGAGATGCCGATGTACTCGCCGGAGATGGTCGGGGTGATTGCGCGTCGACAGTGATCGGACGGGTACCGCTGGAGGCGGACACCGTTGGTGGGGTCGACGTCATGGTCCGCCCAGAAGATGTCGTGCTCGAGGCGGGCGGCGATACCGTCGTGATCTCGGTCGAGTACTACGGCCACGATGCAGTCACGTCGGTTCGTACGCCGTCGGGTGATGTCGTGCGCAGCCGTGCGACCGGTGCGCCGGCGTTTGGCGTGGGGGATCGGGTGTCAGTTCGTCACTCGGGGGTGAAGAGCATCGCCTTCCCTCGTACAGTGTGACAGATGTCATCTATTAGGCATACCTAACAGCAGGTACGTTGCGTCTCCATGCTCAGCACGAAGCGTCTTCTTTCCATCTTTGTCGTTTTCGTCCTTGTCGTGAGTGCGTGCGGCGGCGACGAAACCAGTGACGAGGGTGCCGCCTCCACCACGATCACCGTCTACTCCGGCCGCAGCGAAGATCTCATCCGACCGATTCTTGATGCCTTTACTGCCGAGACGGGGATCGAGGTCGAGGCTCGCTTCGGTGATTCGGCCGAACTCGCCCTCCTGATCCAGACCGAGGGTGATAGCTCCCCTGCAGACATTTTCATTTCTCAAAGTCCAGGTGCGCTGGGTCTGCTTGCGGGCGAGGGTCGTCTCGCCACCCTCGACAAAGGCCTCACCTCGATGGTCGGCGATGGATTCAGCGCCTCCGACGGCACCTGGATCGGCATCACCGGCCGGATCCGGGTGGTGGTCTACAACGCCGATCTCGTCGACGTTGCCGACCTGCCCAACTCCATACTCGACGTGACCGACCCGGCGTACGCCGGCCGCATCGCCGTTGCGCCGAGTAACGGATCGTTCCAGGATTTCGTCACCGCGATGCGCAACGAACTCGGCGACGACGCCACGCTCGCGTGGCTCGAGGGCATGGCTCGCAACGGCTCACCGAACTACCCGAAGAATTCCGCCATCGTCGAGGCTGTGGGCCGGGGCGAGGTCGAGATGGGTTTGGTCAACCACTACTACAACCTGCGCGCCCTTGAAGCCGACCCGTCGGTCGCGTCGGTCAACCACTTCCTCCCTGCCGACGACCTCGGTGCTCTCGTGATCGTCACCGGCGGCGCGGTCCTGCGCTCGAGCGACACACCGGCTGTCGCCCACCAACTCCTCGAATGGATGCTCAGCGAAGCGACCCAGGCAAGCTTTGCCGCCGAGACACAGGAGTACCCACTCCGCAACGGCGTCGCCGGTCCTGACGGTGTGCCGTCGCTCGACGGTCTCGCCGTCGACACCATCGACTACAGCCTGCTCGGTAACGGTCTCACGGGAACGATCGAGCTCATCCGCGCGAGTGGCATCGAGCAGTAGTTCGGCCCTTCCGCCGCTGACGGCGAGTGCCGGGAGCCCTGCTCCCGAAGGCGACGCGCCCGGACTTCGGCCCGGGCCGGGGTCGGTGGTTGTCGCGATCGGCCTTCTGTTCCTCAGCCCCTTCGCATATGTGCTGTGGCGCAACGTCGATCTCGGCGCCGACCTCGGCGAGATCATCTGGGACGCCGACACCTTGCATCCGCTGCGCCGCAGCCTTTCATTGGCGAGCACGGTGGCCTTGAGTTCGGTCGTGGTCGGAACCGGTTTGGCTTGGCTCACCATCCGAACCGATCTCCCCGGTCGTCGGATCTGGCGTGTTCTCGCCCCCCTTCCGCTGGTGTTCCCGAGTTTTGTCGGCGCCACGGCCCTGCTCGCCGGCTTCGCCACCGGCGGGCTCATCGAGGAGCTCCTCAGCCCGTTCGGAATCGACGCGCTGCCGAGTGTTCGGGGCTATCGGGGCGCATGGCTCGTGCTCACGCTCTTCACCTACCCCTACGTCTATCTCCCGGTAGCGGCCCGGCTCTCGTCGCTCCCGCCTTCACTCGAGGAGTCGGCCCGAATCCTTGGGCGGTCGCCATGGTCGGTGTTTCGAACAGTCGTGTTGCCCCAAACCAGCCCGGCGATCTGGGCCGGGGCGTTGCTCGTGTTCCTCTACGCGATCAGTGACTTCGGCGCGGTCGCCCTCCTCGGATACGACACACTTACCGAGCAGATCTATGCCGATCGTCTGTTCAACCAGCCCCGGGCGATGGGCCTGTCACTCGTACTCGGTGGCGTCGCACTCGTGGTCGTGATGATGGAGCGTTCCCTCGATCGGCGTCGTCAGCAGATTGAGGTGACGCGCGTTCGAGAGTCGTTGCTGGTTGGGCTGGGTCGATGGAAGCCGGTCGCGTGGCTTGCGGTGGCTGCCTTTCTCGGGGCGGCCTTGATCGGCCCGCTTGCTGTGCTCGGCTTCTGGACGTGGCGCGGCCTCACCGCCGATGTCGAGACGATTGGCCTCTCCACCGATCTCGGTTCGCTCGTGGGCCCCGCGGTCAACTCCGCGCAAGCTGGGTTACTCACCGCAGCGGTAGCGGTTGTCGTGGTGCTCCCGGTTGCCTGGGCCACCGCCCGGCATCGAAGCCGCGTGGCTGGCGCAGCCAACGCAATGGTTGTTGCCGGGTTCGCCTTGCCAGGCGTGGTCATTGCATTGTCGCTCGTGTTCTGGGTGATCGATACGCCGCTGATTTCGACTTGGTATCAGACCCTGCCGCTCCTCATCGTGGCCTATGTGCTCCACTTCGGTGCGCAGGCGACGCGGGCGGCGCGGGTTGCGGTTGACGCAGCGCCTCGTCGCATGAGTGATGTGGCCGCCACCCTCGGCGCATCGAGAACGCGTCGGTTCGTCAGCGTCGAGTTGCCACTGATGACGCCGGGCCTGCTGGCCGGGGCTGGTCTGGTCATGCTCTCGACCATGAAGGAATTGCCGGCCACCTTGTTGCTCGCACCGATTGGCTTCGACACGTTGGCGACAGAAATTTGGAATGCCGGCGACTCCGGGGCTCTCGCACAAAGTTCTCTTGCGAGCCTCGTGCTTGTCGCTTTGAGTGCCGTGCTGACCTGGGCTGTGGTGCTGAGACGGATCGAAAACTACTGAGCGCCAGCGGGGCCGGCGGCCGGTTGGCGAAGTGCTCAGCTCGCAGTGACGAGGATGCGGGCGCTCGCGAAGCCGCCAACGCCGACGGCGGCGCCACCGATGTGGACCGTGGCGGTCCCGTCGGGCGATATCGCGGTGACGGTTCCTTCGGAGCCGGGCGTGATCGCTGACGACTCGAGAAAGTCCAGCATGCCCTCGGTGAATTCGAGCTCTTCGGGGATGCGCTGGACCACGAACTGGTTTCCCACGCCGACCTCGTCGAGCGCAATCAGCACCGGTGCTTCGTAGGCGCTGCCCGGGATGGGGTTTCCGTGCGGGCAGGTGGTGGGGTCGTCGAGGCGGGCCATCATTGCTTTCTCGACCGTGGGAGAGATGACGTGTTCCCACTTGCCTGCTTCTTGATGAGCCTCGGCCCAAGACAACCCCAGGATGTCGGTAAGGAAGCACTCGGCCAGTCGGTGCCGGCGGACCACGATCTCGGCGAGGTGCATGCCCTTCTCGGTGAGCGTAATCTCACGGCCGGATTCGACCAGGCCCTCGGCCTCGTGCCGCTTCATCATCTCGCTCACGGCCGGGCGCGACACCTCCATTCGTTCTGCGATTCGGGCCTGGATGACGTCGAGATCGTCTTCGCCGAGTTCGTAGATCGTCTCGCAGTACTCTTCGAACGCAGGGTGCCATTCCGGTGATTCGTACTCGGACATTTTCCCAGTCTAGTGGTCCGGCGGGGCACCGTCTTCGTCGCCGAGGTGGGCTTGGAACCAGCGTTGATCGAGCGTTGCGGGCAGGCCGATCGCAACGAGCTGCGACTCGCGCATCGACTGGTCAGTCGGCAGGAGCGACCAACGCTCGCCGACCTTCTGGAAAACAAATGATTGCGAGGGGGTCGCGACGAGTCCTTTTGCGCGTACGACACCGGGTGGCAGTGCTTCAGCCATCGTCCGCACCGTCGTCTCGTCGACGATGCCGCCGCGCCAACTCCAAGTCTCGAACGGCACCCCGTGGTCGTGGATGTGGCCCGGTTCGGTGTGGTCGGCTTGCGGTTCGAGAGCGAGCAGAATTCGGGGGTCGATCTCGGCCTGGGTCGCCGCGATGGTCGGGACGTTGGGGGCGTGTTCGGCTACGAGGGCTGCGGCGGTCGCCGTGTCACCGAGGTCGGCCTTGTTGAGCACGATCAGGTCGGCAGCGCGAAGCTGGGCTCGGACGGTCTCACCGACGTAGGTGTCGTCGATCTGGCGGCCGATGTCGACCGTATCGACCATCACGAGCACGAGGTCGAGCCGATATGGCTTGGCGTGACAGAAGGCTGCGATTCCGGCGGGGTCGGCAACGCCACTTGCCTCGATCACGAGTCGTTCGGGTAGAGGGTCGACCATCGAGAGGTCGTCAAGCGCGCTGGCGAGTCCGTCGATCAGTGAACAGCAGATACAACCGTTGGGGAGGGTCACCGCTTTCCCGTCACCCTGATCGAGGAGCTGCGCGTCGATATCGAGCTCTCCGAAGTCGTTCACCATGATTGCGACGCGTTCGTCAGCGACCGAGAGCAGGTGATTGAGCAGCGTGGTCTTGCCGGCACCGAGGTAGCCGCCGAGAACGGTGACCGCAATGCGCTCGACGGTCACGGTCTCAGCCGCCAGTTGCGGCAGGGAACTTCTTGCCGCCGAGGACCGTGCCCCACACGCCGATGTTTTTGAGCTTCATCGGATCGACCTTGTACGGGTCTTCTTCGAGGATCGCGAAGTCGGCGTATTTGCCTGACTGGATCGAGCCGATCTCGTGGTCGAGTTTGAGTTGGCGGGCAGCCTCGATGGTGGCGCCTTTCATGGCGGTCTCGACCGAGATGCATTCGTCGGGCCCCAGCGTCTTGCCGGTTGAGGTCTGGCGGTTCACCGCACACCACATGACGTGAAGGTGGCCCATGGGAGTAACCGGGGCGTCGGAATGGAACGAGAACGGCACACCGAGCTGTTCGGCCGTGCCACACGCATCCATGCGGGCGGCGCGCTCGGGGCCGACCGTGAAATCGGCGTGTTCGTCACCCCAGTAGAAGATGTGGTTGCTGAAGATGTTGGCGTGCATGCCGAGTGCAGCCATGCGGGCGTACTGCGATGGCGTGGTGAGCTGGCAGTGTTGCACCGTGTGACGGTGGTCCCAGCGGGGATGACGTTCGAGCACCTCTTCGACCGCCGAGATGAAGACTTCCGACGCCTCGTCACCGTTGCAGTGGCAGTGAACGGTGAGCCCTGCCTTGTGGAAGATTTCGAGCGTGTCGGGCATCGTCTCAGGGGCCATGACCCAGATGCCGTTCTTGGCGTTCCCTTCCGGTGGGTTGTGGTAGTAGGGCCATGTGAGGCGCGCCGTGAAGCCCTGGATCGAACCGTCGAGCATCAGCTTGATGATGCCGAACTTGAGCTTTTCGTTCGTGGGGTTGTCGCGGCCATCAACGACCCGTTGTGCGAGTTCGTGGAGGTCCATCGGCCCGCTGAACGTCGACCCGGCAACCATAACGCGGGCCGGGTAGTCGGGGTCGTCGGTGACTTGGCGCCACTCGTCGAGGCCGTCGTCGGTGAACACGCTGCCGCCGAGATCGGTGATGGTTGTGTGCCCAGCATTTCGAGCCTCGAAGGCGTAGCCCCACTTTGTGTCGGGGCTGCTGATGTCGAGTCGCATCTTGCGGAAACCGGATGTCGCCAGTCGCATGGCGGCGGGTTCTTGAAGTTCGCCGTTGGGCTTGCCGTCCTCGCCGAGCTGGATTCCGGGCGTCGGGTTGTGTTCGGTGATCTCCTCGCGGCGGAGCATCTCGCTGTTGACGGTGGCGAGATGGCCGCTTGCGTGCTGGATGAAGATCGGGCGTGTCTCGGACACGGCATCGAGGTGGCGGCCAACCAGGCGCTCTCCGCGCAGGTAGATCGGGTCGAGTCCCCACCCGACGAGCGTCTCGCTCGGATCGTCTATCTCCATCTCGGCCTCGCGCAGGCGATCCTGAATGGCCTCGATCGTTTTGCATCCGGCCCAGACCTTGCCGTTGGGATCGCGTCGGTCGAAGAAGCCCAGATACGTGTTCGCCCACATTCCGCCGGTCATGTTGTGGCTGTGGGCCTCGACGAAGCCTGGTGTGATCACGTGGTCGACAAAGGTCTCATCGACGGTGTGCGGCCCCCACGATTGCAGCTCGGCGAGAGCGCCGACGCCGAGGATGCGATCGCCTCGAACAGCGACCGCTTCGGCAAAGGGGAAACCGGGATTCATGGTGATGATCCGGCGGGCGGGGTAGATGACGGTTTCGTTCACGACGGTCCTTGCACGCTCGATCTGTTGTCGGATTACTATCGGGGCTAACTGGTAAAGACCTTAACGTAATCGTTAGGGTCCATAACTGGGTGAGGTGGCGCCGCCATCTCCAAAATAGGGAGGGGACCTCTGTGAGGAAACGACTACTCGCGTTGCTGGCGATCCTGCTCAGCTTTGCAATGGTTGCCGCCGCGTGCGGTGACGATGACGATGCTGGTGGCGACGCCGGCGATGACATGGCGACGGAGGACGACGCCGGCGACGATATGGACGACGAGTCCGCTGACGACGACGAGTCGACCGCCGACATGTCCGACGTGGCCGAAGAAGCTGAGGGCAGCGACGAAGGCGACTCAGGAGCGGTCGACACCGGACCTGTCGCTGGTGGCACGCTGCTGATCCAGAGCACGCAGGTGCCGCGTCACCTCAATGGCACCGTGCAGTCGGGCTACGCAACTGCGGTCCCGGGCACGCAGCTCAACGCGTCGCCGCTGTTGTTCGACGAGAACTTCCAGCCCCAGCCGTACCTGGCTGAGAGCTGGGTTGTCGCTGACGACGGCCTCTCGGTGACGCTGAACCTCGTGCAGGGGGCGGTGTTCCACGACGGCGAGCCGATCACCTCCGAGGACGTCAAGTTCTCGCTCGAAACCGCGCAGGCCAACCACCCGTTCAAGACGATGTTCGCCGCAGTGGCGAGCGTTGACACGCCCGACGACCACACCGTGGTCATCAATCTGAGCGAACCGCATCCGGCGATCCTGCTTGCGATGTCACCGGGCCTACTCCCGATCATTCCCGAGCACGTCTACAACGACGGCCAGGAGATCAAGGACCATCCGTGCAACTCAGGCACCGACTGCTTCGTTGGTTCGGGTCCGTTTACGCTCGCAGAGTACGAAGCCGGTTCGATCATCCGACTCAAGGCCTTCGAAGACTTCTTCATCCCCGACCGGCCGTACCTCGACGAGATCATCATCGAGATCGTGCCCGACCCGGCATCGATCGTCATTGGCCTCGAGAACGGTGACACCGATCTGTCGGCCACCCTCGGCGGTGCCGCCAACGTG
>CAJQPN010000017.1 GCA_905480195.1 uncultured Acidimicrobiales bacterium | reverse complement strand
AGCCCTGGGCTACGGCGTCGAACTGCTGCTGCTGTTCTACGTGGCGTCGTGGCTCGGAAGGCTCTGGCTGTCACTCGTGTTCGGCTGGCTTCCGCACCATCCCCACGGTGAAGTCGGGCGCTACCGAGACACCCGCGTGTTCACCTTCCCGGGAAGCACGTTCCTGGTCCGTGGGCACGACTACCACCTGCTGCACCACTTGTTCCCCCGTGTCCCTCACTACAAGCTGAGGGCGCTGTGGCGCCAGATCGGACCGCACCTTGCGTCACAGGGGGCACGGATCGAGGGGCGGGCGGCGCGCCAACTGGGTATCGAGCCACAATGAGCACCCCTGACGGGGGAGCCCGGCCAAGCTCGTCGCCGGCTTCGATGCAGCGTCGACAACGGATTGCCGACGCAACCGCAGCGCTGCTTCGAGAACGTGATGCGGCGAAGATCACCGTCGCCGACGTCGCCGATGAGGCAGGCGTGTCGGTTGCAACGGTTTACAACCTCGTTGGTCCCCGCGAGCGCGTACTCTCCGCAGTGCTCGATGGGTATGTGGAGCGACTCGAGGCTGCGCTCGGCTCCGGCCCTGCGCACGAGGACCCGCTCGAAGCAGTCGTCGACGTTGTACGGGTCGCCGTAGTTCAGTCCCTCCACGACCCTGTTCCGCTGCGCGCAGTGCTTCGCGAACTCGGCCCGCTTGAGTTCGCGGAGAATCGAGGGCCCGGGTTAGAGGAACTCCTTCTCCCGCGAGTGCGCAACATTGCGTCCCTGCAGATCGATAGCGAAGCCCGCACCGTCGCACACATGATCGTGTACGGCTTCCGCGGGGTGTTGCTGAGCTGGGCCCACCTGCTGATCAGCGATGAACAGTTCCGCCGAGACTCCGAACTGATCACTCGTCGCCTCCTCCCGAGCGACCCCGCAAGGCAGGCGACTCCGTGACACAGCCATTCGAGGGCGTCATTGCCCGAGAGGTAACCGACTCGACGCCATGGTGGCCAGAACCGGAACTTCCCTCCAGTGCTGCACCGAACGTGGTCGTCTTACTGCTCGACGACACCGGATTCGCTCACCTCGGCTGCTTCGGGTCGATGATCGACACCCCCCACCTCGACCGCCTCGCAGGTCGCGGACTGCGGTTCTCGAACTTCCACACCACCGCCCTGTGTTCCCCCTCGCGTGCCTGCCTCCTCACCGGTCGAAATCATCACTCGGTCGGCATGCGTGCAGTATCAAACTTCGACACCGGCTTCCCGAACATGCGCGGCCGTATCGCTCCGTCGGCCGCCACTGTGGCCGAGGTGCTGCAGAGCAAGGGATGGGCCACCTTCTGCGTCGGCAAATGGCACCTGGCCCCGATGCGCGAAGCATCGGCTGCTGGTCCCTATGGCGATTGGCCCCTCCAGCGGGGCTTTGATCGGTACTACGGCTTCATGCAGGGCGAGACCGATCATTTCCACCCCGAGCTCTATGCCGACAACCACCTCATCGCGCCGCCGCTAACCCCCGAAGAGGGTTACCACCTAAGCGAGGATCTCGTCGATCAAGCAATCTCGATGATCCGCAACCAAGTCTCGTTGGTACCCGAACGTCCCTTCTTCCTCTACGCGCCCTTCGGCGCAACCCATGCCCCCCACCACGCTCCCGATGAGTATCTGGCCAAGTACCGGGGCAGATTCGACGAAGGTTGGGATGTGTGGCGCGCCCGAGTGCACGCACGTCAACTGGAACTCGGCATCATCCCCGCAGGAACCGAACTCGCCCCGCGCAATCCCGGGGTCCGGCCCTGGAATGAACTCGACGAAACCGAGCAGGCCTTTGCCTGCCGGCTGCAGGAGGCCTTTGCAGCGTTTCTCGATCACACCGACACGCAGATCGGGCGCCTGCTCGATGCCCTCGACGAGTTTGGCATCGGCGACGACACCCTCGTGTTCGCGACCAGCGACAACGGTGCCTCCCAGGAAGGCGACGCCACCGGCGTGCTCGACGAGTTCCGACATTTCAACGGCATCGCCGAAGACATGTCGTCGGTTGCCGATCGCCTTGACGACATCGGAACGAGACGGAGCTTCACCAACTACCCGTGGGGGTGGGCGCAGGTCGGAAACACGCCGGCGAAGCGGTACAAGCAGAACACCCATGGTGGGGGAGTCCGAGACCCGCTGATCGTGTCGTGGCCCTCGGGGATCGGTCCCTCAACCCACGGCGAGATCCGTCATCAGTTCCACCACATGATCGACATCGCCCCAACAATCCTGGACATCTGTGGCTACGACGCGCCTACCCACGTCAAAGGCGTGCCGCAGCAGCCGATCGAGGGAACCTCGATGCGGTACACGTTCGAGCCTGAGGCGAACGACGCTGCGATGGTGCCGACTCGCAAGCGGGCGCAGTACTTCGAGATGTTCGGGCATCGGGGCATCTGGGCCGATGGATGGAAGGCTGTCACACACCATCGACCTGGCACGCCGCTCGAACACGACGAGTGGGAGCTCTACCACCTCGACGAGGACTTCTCGGAGTGTCACGACCTGGCACAAAAAGACCCCGACAGGCTCAAGCAGATGATCGAGCGCTTCTGGAGCGAAGCAGAACGCTTCGGTGTGCTTCCAATCGAGACGGCACAAAACACCGGGTTGTTCGCCGGGCGACCCATGCCCGGTACACCCCGAGCCCGGGACCGTTTCGTCTACTTCCCGCCGCTCGACCGGATCCCGATCGACAGCGCCCCACCGTTCGGTGCACGCTCGTGGCGCCTTCGCGCCTCGATCGAGGGTGATGGCCCTCGCCACGAAGGAGTGCTCGTGGCGGTCGGCACCGTCAACAACGGTCTGTCGATCTACGTGAAGGACGACTTGCTCGTCTACGACCACAACGCCTTCACCACCCACACCGTGATCCGGTCGACCCACCCGGTCCCCGAGGGGCCGGTGACGCTTGGGGTTGACCAGGAGCGGGTGTCGCGTGGGCCGTCGCGCATCCGACTCTGGATCGACGACACCCTCGTCGGCGAGGGAGTCGTGACGAACATGCCCGTGATGATCAGCTCGGTCGGGATGGACATCGGCACGAATCCGACCGGGGTCAGTGAGGCCTACGTCGCCCCGTTCGCATTCAGCGGTCTCATCCGACGCCTCGAGGTCACGACCGAGCGGGCCCTTCGACCCGAGGATGAACTCGCACTCGAGATCCGGACTGCACTCGGCACACAATGACGGCCAAACACCGATAGGAGCTACCGAGATGGACCTGCTGCATGACCCTGACCTTCACTGGAGCCGCTTTTCGGGCTCACCGAAGTTCGACTATCCGATCGAGTACTGGGGTGCGATTTTGCACGTCGGTAATGATGGACATCTCGACTTCGCCTACCGGTGGGCGCCCAACAGCTTCTGTCACTTCCACCGCCACCTCTGTGCGACGACCTCGACGGTTGTTGCCGGCGAACTCCACGTCACCGACTTCGACGAGACAGGCGTCGAGACCGAGCGGCGTATACGCAGCATTGGCGACTACAGCCACACCGACGATGCCGACATCCACATGGAGCAAGGGGGGCCCGATGGAGCCGTCGTGGTCTTCAATCTCTATGCGCCCCAGGGGCTGCTGACCGACGCGCTCACCGACGATCTCGGCATCATCCGGACGAACACGGCTGACGAGGTCGTCGCGGCATGGAGTCGCCGCCGCTGAGGGCCGCTGCGTCAGAGCGAGGTGCGAACCGTTCGTGCTCGCCACGCCCGATCGTCAACCGCTCGCAGCTCGACTGAACGACGAGTGGACATGACGCGCCGATCGGTCACCGACGGGTGACAGCAACTGGAAGCTTCGAATACCCATGCACGAACGACGAAAACACTCGTTCGGGCTCGCCGACGACCTCGATCTTCTCGAAGCGTTGCAAGATCTCTTCATAGAGCACCCGGAGCTGGAGCTCGGCCACCCGGCTCCCCATGCAGAAGTGAATGCCGTAGCCGAACGACAGCTGGCGGTCGGCGTTCGCTCGTTCGATGTTGAGTTCGTACGGATCGTCGAACACGTCCTCGTCGTGGTTGGCCGAGAGGTACCACATCAAGACTTGGTCGTATTTCTTGATCTGCTTGCCTCGGAGCTCGGTGTCTTTGGTGGCGGTTCGACGCATGTAGGGCAGTGGCGTAACCCAGCGGATCACCTCGGGTACGAAACCGCTCATAAGACCAGGATCAGCCTTCAGCTTTTGCCACTGGTCGGGGAACAGATTCAGGCCGTGGACGCTGCCCGACATGGTGTTGCGGGTCGTGTCGTTGCCACCAACGATCAACAGCAGCAGGTTGCCGAGTTGTTCCATCGGGGTCATGTGCTTCGTGTCTTCACCGTTGGCGAGCATCGTCACGAGGTCGAACCCGTCACCGCCGCGGCGCTGATCCCAAAGCTCGGCGAAGTAGGCCACGCATTCCATCAGTTCGTCGATCTTTTGCTGTTGAGTCTCGACCACACCGCCGGGCTGGGGAACGGCGAACACGATGTCGGACCAGCGGGTCAGCTTGCGGCGATCCTCCATGGGAAAGTCAAACAGCGTGGCGAGCATCAGCGTGGTGAGTTCGATCGAAACCGTGTCGACCCAGTCGAAGGTTTCACCCTCGGGGAGCGAGTCAAGCACCGCCCCAGTGCGCTCGCGGATCATCGGTTCGATATTGCGGAGGTTGCTGGGAGCCGACACCCCACGCACGGTCTTGCGTTGCTGGGTGTGGGTCGGAGGATCCATGGCGATGAACGGTGACAGGCCGGGTGGCAGCTCGTACTCACCGCGAGCGATCTCTTTGTTGCCCAGGTTGATGCCTTTCGCCGACGAGAAGGTTTCCCAATCGCCGTCGACGGCACGAACATCGTCGTACTTGGTGATCGACCAGTAGCGGCCTGCGGTCTCGAGTTCGTTGAAGTGCACCGGGTCTTCGACGCGGAGACGGGCGAAATGGTCTTGCCAGCGGTCTTCGCTGAAGAGATACGGGTTCGCAGGGTTGATGTCGGCGATCGCCAGATCACCGGCGTCGGGTACTCCAATACCCTTCTCGGTCATCTCCATCTCGGGCGTGCGGATGTCGGGATCGAAGAGCGCCGCCGCTTCAGGGGTGTTGGCTGTATCAGTCATCAGGGGCGTCCTCACTCCAGGGTTACGACGAGTCGTAGGGTACTTACAGCGTAAGTGAAAGTTACTTCGGTGGACCCAGAATCGGGATGGTCCCGCACGGGGGTGTCCCCGCAATCGGATCGTCAGAGCGCTCCGGCGTCAAGTCATGTCGCCGAAGTTGGCGATCCCGCGATAGTGACCCTCAGGGATGATGAAGTTACGAATGAAAAGCGCAAACGGATTGTCGTCAGCGGCTGCCGTGAGATGATCGGCGATCTCGAGGAGCACGTCGCCGAGGACCGTTTCACCAAAGATCCATGCGTTGAGCGCATCGTGGTTCGGCGGGGTATCGCCAGGTTGTGAGGCGATCGCCTCGTGGTAAAAGCTCCGGACGTCGTCTGCAAGATGTCGGAGCAGGAACGGCATCTCATGGGACCACTCGATGTCACCCGTTGGCCTTGCGTCGAGCTCACCGGACTCCGCCACGCCAGCGAGCGCTGCGACAACTGCATCGACCTGGTTTTCGGCTGCACCCGAAAGTCCGAAGGTCGTCCGACCCCGACGGCGGCGGGTCTCTGCCGCCCAAGGCCGGAGGCGGGCGACCTCGGCTGCGAGTTTCCCGCCGAGCGTGTCGTCGGGAGGCGTTCCCAGGTTGATTGGGCACGCCCATTGCGCAGGGCCGGTCTCGGGAGCCTCGATCGGATAGTCCTCGATCGTCGGCTCGGTCGCAGACCTGAGCAAGGTGAACGCAGCTCGGATCACTTCCTTCTGGAACTCGGCATCACCGGGGACGCCAATCGGACGTCCGAGAGGGAACGGCACCCACAGCGCGCGTGGGGGGCACACTCTTTCAGTCTGCTCTCGGATCAGGCTGATGCAGACCGTGGCGACGCCGGCCCGTTCGATGAAGTGGGCGAGAGCGCTCACGGCACCCGAACAGAGCGGTCAAATGGGAACAAGTAGCGCGACGTCGACGCCGTCAGCGGCCAACAGGCGCCCGACCTCGCTACCCGCTTCCTCAAACATCTGAGGCTGGGGGTGCGCGCCCATGAATGTGTAGTGCCAAGGCGCAACCCCGCCGATCTCGCCCGCTGCGGCCAATTCCTCGAGTCGGTCGAGGGGCATTGCGACGTTTGGATCGTCGGCGAGACCGCTGCGATCGAAATTGACGCTGATATGGCTGAGGATGACATCACCCCACTCGACGCCACGTGGAAGGATCCGAAAATCGGTCGCCCCAGGCGTGAACGGCGGGTCGTCACGACGATGCATGCCACAAGTCGAGACCAAGGCGACCGTCGATTCGGTCAGGGGCTTTGCGGTGACCCAACGCCCGAGCGGAATCGTTGACATCGCCTCAGCGCGGGCACGGAGATGTTCGGCTTCACTGGCGTGCAGATCGTAGAGTCGGACCATTGGAACGTGACCCTGCCCTACGCTCGACGCGATGGCAACCTGGAACCTCGATCCTGACGTCACCCACCTCAATCACGGATCATTCGGCGCAGTGCCGGTGGAAATCCTCGACCTGCAATCCGAACTCCGGGTGCAAATGGAGTCGAACCCGGTCAGGTTCATGCTCCGCGAGTACCAACCGGCACTCGAGACGTCTCGTTGCGCGCTGGCCACCTTTGTCGGCGCCGATCCCGACGGTTTGGTGTTTGTCCCAAACGCCACCTACGGCGTGAACTCTGCGCTGCGAAGCGTCGAAGACCGACTCCGCCCTGGTGACGAACTGGTCGTGACCTCTCAGACCTACAACGCCTGTCGCAACGCCGTCACCGTCACCGCCGCTCGGTCCGACTGCTCGGTGGTGGTCGCAGACGTGCCGTTTCCGCTGGCCAGCCCGACCGATGTCGTCGAGGCGATCCTCGGCGTCATCTCGCAGCGAACGGCGCTCGTCTTGCTGGACCACGTCTCCTCGCCGACGGCGGTGATCAACCCGATCGAGGAGATCATCGACGCGCTCGACCCGACGGTGATCGTGATGGTCGACGGCGCCCACGCTCCCGGCATGATCGATGTGGATCTCGGCTCGCTCGGCGTTGATTTCTACACGGCGAACTGCCACAAATGGATCTGTTCGCCGAAGGGGGCTGCGTTCTTGTGGGTGGCCGAGTCGTACCGCGACTCGGCGGTCGCTGCGTCGGTGAGCCACGGATACAACGACGGGTGGCCCGGAAGTGGGAGCCGGTTTCACGCCCAATTCGACTGGACCGGGACCGACGATCCGACAGCACGGCTTTGTGTCGCCCGGTCGTTGGCGGTCATCGAGAAGCATCGGCCCGGAGGCTGGGCAGAGGTCCGGTCTACGAACCACGAACTCGTCCTCGCAGGCCGTGAACTTCTCGCCGCTGCACTGTCGATCGACATGCCTGCGCCCGACAACATGATCGGGTCGATCGCTGCAGTCCCGGTTCCCCCTGAACCGGAGCCCAGCGAGAGCATCTTCGATCCGCTTATGGCCGCCCTGCACGAGAAGTGGTCGATCGAGGTGCCGGTGTTTGCTTGGCCGAAGTCGCCGCAGCGCCTCCTTCGGATATCGGCCCAGCAATACAATCAGCTCTCCGACTACCACCGGCTCACAGAGGCGCTCATCGCGGAGCTCGCCCTCGGCTGACGCCAGCTACTGTGCGGCGGTGGGGACGCTGGCCGACTATCCGTTCGATCTTGGGCGACATACTCGAACGATCTCGACCAACTCCAACGACGCGCAGGCATGGTTCGACCTTGGGCTGAACTGGCTGTACGCCTTCCACAACGAAGAGGCAGTCGTCTGTTTCAGAAACGCAATCGACGCTGATCCGTCGTGTGCGATGGCCCACTGGGGGCTCGCCCACGCTGTCGGGCCGTATTACAACGGTCCGTGGATCCGGCTCGTCGATCCGATGCGTTCCGAGATCCTCGCAACGGCCTTCGCTTCCAGCCGCGACGCCGCGACGCTCGCCGGTGACGTGACGCCGGTCGAGCAAGCTCTCGTGAACGCACTCCTCGCACGCTTCGGCGCTGCGCACAACGACGATCAGGACGTCTTCGACTCGTGGGATGACGCCTACGCCGACGCAATGCGGACCGCGTACAGGCAGTTTCCCGACGATCTCGACGTCGCTGCCCTCACAGTCGAGGCCCTGATCACCCGCACGCCATGGCGGCTGTGGAATCTGCCCACCGGGACCCCGACCGAAGGGGCGAGCACCGAGGAAGCGATCGCCATCATCGAACGCTGCTTCGCCGACCACCCGGAGGCAACCCGCCGGCACCCGGGGCTTCTTCACTTCTGGATCCACATCATGGAGATGTCACCGACTCCGGAGCGAGCGCTCGAGGTCGCTCCGGTGCTGCAGCAGCTCTGCCCCGATGCGGCGCACCTGGTGCACATGGCGTCGCACATCCAGGTGCTCTGCGGACAGTACGAGCAGGCGCTCGCTGCCAATGTCGAAGCGGTCGCGGCCGACGACAAGTACCTTGCGTACAACCCTGGCGTCAGCATCTACACGATCTACCGCCTCCACAACATCCATTTCCAGATCTATTCGGCGATGTTCCTTGGGAATTTCGAACGAGCAGTTGCAGCGGCCGACCTGATCCGCGAGACGGTCACCGGCGAGGCGTTGCGCACCGACAACCCCCTGGTGTTCCGCTACCTCGAAGCGTTCTACGGCATGAAGGTGCACGTCCTGATCCGTTTCGGCCGCTGGGACGAACTCAAAGCGATGGAGCTTCCCGAGCAGACAGACCTGTACCCGTCGACGCTGGCGTTGTGCCACTACGGCAAGGGCGTTGCGTTCGCGGCGACCGGCGATATCGCGGCCGCAGAGGAGCAACAGCGACTGTTCGCAAACGCCTGGGACGGTGTGCCTGAAGACCACCTGGTATTCAACAACCAGACGAGAGAGGTCCTGCGAATCGGCGAGGCGATGCTCGCCGGCGAGCTCCACTATCGACGCGGAAACCTCGACGAGGCGTTCCGTCAACTGCACCGCTCCGTCGAACTTGACGACAACCTTTTCTACACCGAGCCGTGGGCATGGATGCAGCCTCCCCGCCATGCGCTGGGTGCACTGTTACTCGAGCAAGGTCGCGTCGACGAGGCGACAGGCGTCTACGCCGCGGATCTCGGTCTCGATGAATCGCTCGTTCGATCGTCACGACACCCCGGCAATGTGTGGGCGCTCCATGGTTACGCCGAATGTCTCGATGAGCTCGGAAGGTCAGACGAGGCCGAGTCCGTGCGGGCCGAACTGGAGATCGCTCGGCGGCAGATGGATGTGCCGTTGGAATCGTCGTGCTTTTGTCGCGGCGCCGCGCCCGACTACGGCTGACGGCCGACGAAACCGATCAGGCGGTCCTGCGCGCTGGCATCGGCATCGACCTCGATCGCTGGGCCGAACATCTGCTCGTTTCGCAGCATCTGTTCAGGAAGACGCTGGAGGCCCATCAGCGTCGACTCGGCCGCCGCTTCGGGCAGGGTGGCGTCGGCTCCGATCGCAATGGCGAGATCCCATGAATGGACGAGTAGGTCGGCGGTGATCAGACCTGCGACCGCAGGCATCGGCGCACCGCCGAACTGTTCGGCTTTGCCCTCCATGTTCGAAGGGTCGTCAAGCGCTGCTCGCAGACTGGCGCGCAAAGCCGGCCAGTCTCCCTCGGCCGCAGCGGCGCCGAACGCGCTGGCTCCTTGACCCTGCCAGAACATGGCGTGGTCAACGAGCTCGCGGACCTTCCAGCCGTCACAGGGCGTGCTCTTCTCCCAGTCAGCGTCACCGAGCTGTGCCACAACCCCATCCCACGTGTCCGCCGCCATGCCCCAGACTTCGCCAATCCCGTTCACTGTTCCCACTCCTGTGTTGCGGTCGATGCGCATCCTGTCACAGATGAGCGTGTCCGCTGCCATCTCTACGCCTTACTCGAATACGCAACGACTGCGAGACCAGAGCGACTGATTGCCACGGCGTACAACTAGCTGCCGAGGAACAATCGATAGACGGGATTTTCGGTCTCGTTCCAGCATCGGTAGCCGAGATCTTCGAGAAACGCAGCAAAGGCGGGCTGGTCGTCGTCAGGCACCTGCATACCGACGAGAACCCGCCCGTAGTCGGCGCCATGATTCCGGTAGTGGAACAGCGAGATGTTCCAGTCGGGGCGCATAGCGGTGAGGAACCGCATGAGCGCACCGGGTCGCTCGGGGAACTCGAACCGGTAGAGCACCTCGTCGTTGGCATGCTGAGACTTCCCGCCGACAAGGTGGCGGAGGTGCACTTTGGCGAGCTCGTCGTCGGTCAGATCGAGCGTTGTGAAGCCTGCTCGCTCAAACCCAGCGGCGATCTCGGCGGCCTCGCTGCGCCGGCGAGTCTCGATACCAACGAAGAGATGGGCCTCACTCGAATCACTGATGCGGTAGTTGAACTCGGTCACCGACCGCTCGCCGACCTCGGCGCAGAACCGTCGAAATGATCCCCGCTCCTCCGGGATTGTGACGGCGAACACCGCTTCACGTTGCTCACCAATCTCAGCCCGCTCGGACACGAATCGGAGACGGTCGAAGTTCATGTTCGCGCCGCACGCAACGGCGACGAAGGTCTGGCCAACGGCCGCCTCGCGTTCGACGTACTGCTTCAATCCGGCGATTGCGAGTGCTCCGGCCGGCTCGAGGATCGCCCGCGTATCGGCGAACACGTCCTTGATGGCAGCGCAGGCCGCATCGGTGTCGACTCGGATGATCTCGTCGACGTGCTGCTGGACGAGACGGAAGGTTTCATCACCCACCCGTCGGACCGCAGTGCCATCGCTGAACAAGCCAACATCGGCGAGTTCGACGATCTCGCCCGCCTCGACGCTGCGGGCCATGCCGTCGGAGTCTTCGGTCTGGACCCCGACCACGCGGATATCTGGCTTGAGCGCCTTGAGGTAGGCGGCGATTCCCGAGATCAATCCTCCACCTCCGATGGCTACGAACACGGCATCGATTGGACCGGTGTGTTGCCGAAGGATTTCCATCGCGATCGTTCCCTGCCCGGCGATCACGTCGGGATCATCGAAGGGATGCACGAACTCGAGGCCGCGCTCGTCGGTCAGACGACGGGCTTCGGCTTCGGCATCGCTGTACGAATCTCCGTGGAGCACCACCTCGGCACCGCGGGCTCGTACCGCATCCACTTTGACGTCAGGGGTGGTGACGGGCATCACGATCACCGCCTGGCACTCAAGTTCAGCGGCGGCGAGAGCCACCCCTTGTGCGTGGTTCCCGGCTGATGACGCAATCACGCCTCGTGCCCGCTGCGCAGGGCTGAGCTTGGCCATCTTGTTGTACGCGCCGCGGATTTTGAACGAGAAGACCGGCTGGAGGTCTTCCCGCTTGATCAGCACCGTGTTACCGGTTCGCTCCGACAGTGCCGGGGCTGCGTCGAGAGGTGTCTCGCTCGCTACGTCGTAGACGTCGGCGGTAAGGATTCGGCGGAGGTAGTCGTTCGTGGACAGCGTCTCGTTCACGGTACCAGTCAAGTCGTTCGGCGGTCGGAGGGAGTTGATGGCGCAAAGCCGACGGCGCGTGGCCATTCGCACCGCACAGCTAGGGTCGATGGTCATGGGAATCGAGGAGAGCGAACTGAGAGCGCGGATGCGCAAATTGGTGATGTCGGGCGAGCTGCTCACCGATGCGGCTGGCCGAGCACGCCGTTACCTGGCCGACGCCGACGATCGCCCCGTTGCGCCGACCGCCGGCGCGGTGGCAGCACTAGAACGGTTCCGCGAACCGCTGCCTGAGTCGGTAGGCGACGCCGCCAAGATCCTCGCCATGCTCGACGAGGTTGGCTCGCCAGGAACAGTCGCACAGACTGGAGCCCGCTTCTTTGGGCTCGTAAATGGTGGCATGGTTCCTGCCGCACATGCCGCCCGAGTGCTGGCCGACGCCTGGGATCAAAACGCTGCGGTCGGTGCCGTTTCGCCGACCAATGCCGTCATCGAGGAAACGTGTCAGGCCTGGCTACGGGACCTCTTTGGGCTTCCGGAGCAGACGGTGGCCGGCTTCGTCAGCGGGACCTCGCTCGCCATCGTCTGTGGACTCGCTGCGGCTCGTTGGCGGCTGTGTGAACGCGCCGGCTACGACGTGAACGCACGCGGGCTGGCCGACGCGCCATCGCTTCGAATCGTCGCCAGCCGCCACGCTCACAGCACCGTATTGAAGGCCGTGGCGTTACTGGGTTTTGGCACCGACAACATCGAGTGGGCCGACGTCGACGATCAAGGCCGGCTCGATCCGGCGACGCTCCCCGAACTCGATCGACGCACGATCTTGATCCTGCAGGCCGGCAATGTGAACTCTGGTTCTTTCGACCCGATCCGCCAGTGCACCGAACGCGCCCGCAGCGCCGGCGCGTGGGTGCATGTCGATGGTGCGTTCGGGCTCTGGGCGGCCGCGTGCGCATCGCTGGCCCACCTGACCGACGGTCATGAACTGGCCGACTCCTGGAGCGTCGACGGCCACAAAACACTCAACACGCCCTACGACTGCGGAATCTCGCTGTGCGCCGATCCGGAGGCGATGGTGGCTTCGCTTCAGAACTCGGCCCCCTACATCGTGGCGTCGGAGCATCGCGACGGCATGCTCTACACGCCAGAGATGTCTCGACGGGCACGTGCCATCGACCTGTGGGCGACCCTGAGGTACCTCGGCCGCGAGGGCGTCGACCGTATGGTCCTCTCGCTGCACGAGCGGGCGAACCAGTTCGCCGCAGAACTCGCCGACGCCGGTTTCGATGTTGTCAACGACGTGGTGTTCAACCAGGTGATGATCCGGGTCGGCGATCACGCAGCCACCGACAGATTCGCTGCTGCTGTCCAGGCATCGGGCGAGGCGTGGGTCGGAGGGTCAGCCTGGTTCGGTGAGCCCGTCATCCGCATCAGCGTCTGTTCGTGGATGACCTCACCCGAGGATGTCTCCCGGGCCGTGCAAGCCTTCGTGCAGACCCAAACCAAGTGAACCAAACGAAGAGCTCGGCTACCCGATGGCTGCGGGTCGTTGGCGTCGCAGCTTCCGTCGGCTTGCTGGCGGTGTCGTGCTCGGATGGTCGTGGCGCAGAGCCGATGTCATCGGTTGAGGACGACTTGACCCCCGAGTTGAAGGCACCCACCGGTGCCCCGAATCCGCTCCTCGCCGAACAGGGGAAGGGTGCGGTGACCGACGTGTTGCTCGATCGTCTGCCGGCCACCACCGGTGGGGTGATCGTCGCAGATCTCGGGGCCCTTCGATCCAATTTGACCGAGGACCAGTTCGACCATCTTCTGACCGGTCGTGGCTCCGCGCCTGTTGTGGCCGAAATGGTCGCAGCGATCGGCTCGATTGGCGTCCGTGTCGACTTGACGAGCGCCACGATCGCCGTGCTTGCCTACGACGCCGACGACGGGGGCGATCGTGTGTTGCTCGCCGCGCTCACGACCAACGCTCCCGAGGCCGCAGTCAGCGGTGATGCTTCGGGGACGGCAGCCGACGGTACGCCACTTTTCGACGCCGGAGATGGCCGGGTCGCAACGGTCATGGCCGATGGCACGCTGGTCGTCGGGAGCGTTGGGTCGGTCGACGCCGTGTTGGCCTCGACCAACGAGGGCCCGGTCGGGATCGGACCGCTCGAGACGTATGTCGAGGCAGTGATCGGCGACGGTGCACTCGAATTCGTCCTCGGCTTACCGGGTTTGGTCGACCCGACGCTGGCGCCGCACACCCTGGGCGGGTCGAGGGCGCTCAGTGGCAGATTCGATGTGGACAACGGTCAGATTAAGGGTGTGTTGGCGTTGCACTCCGAAGGAGCGGAGCAGTACGCCAGCACCTACAACGCACTGAACCGTCACGCAGTTGGAGCCGACGGGGCCACCGAGACGCCGGCCGAGTTCGTGGCCCCTGACCAGGTCGTCGTGGCGCTTCCCACCTTCGCAGTCGATGCCCCGCGTCACGAACTGGTCGAGATCCGACATCGTGCCAAGAAGTTCTTCGTCGGCATGGAGGCAAGTGCCTACGCCGACCAGGTGCCGTCCAGCGCCGACCCCTGGTTCGACCTGGTCGGCACGAGCGAGGCAGATGGTGCCGACCCTCCAACACCGGCGTCGGTGTTCTTTCGTTGGAGGTTTGCGGACGATGCGGCCATCAGAGCATTCCAGGACAACGAGTTGCCCGAAGGCTACCGACTCGCTCCCACACGATTCTTCGATACCGACGCCCCCGAAGGCGAATACTTTTTTCTACTCAACCTCTACAACGCCGGTGGCGGCTCGATCGTCGGTGGCGCCCGCGCCGAGTGGGACGTGTACGTCTTCTCACCCGACGGTGGTCCGGATCCGAATCCGGGCGAGCGACCTCGTTTCTTCGTCGTTGACGCCCTCGCCGAGCAGGTCTCGTTCGATCCCGTCAACCTCGTCACCCCGGCCGAGCCGCTCTCGCACGCCATCATCGACGGTCAGGTCACATCGACCGTGGCGACGTTCGACGGTGACGCAACGCAACCGATGTGGCAATCGTCATTCCCGCAGCCTGATCCGGCCCTCAACGAGGTGGCCCGATTCACCCGCGAGATGGCGATCGGAAACGATTACATCTACTGGGGCTACGGCGCAGCCGACCGAGTGCTCTACAACGCCACCACCTACAACTACGACGCGTTCTTCATCGACCCTGCCGATGTCGAGTACGTCGACGACAGTCGGTGGGCCGACTACCTCGACCCTGAGTTGGTCGACGTCGTGTACTACGACAACTCGCTCGAATATGTGGTGTCTCCGCTCGTCAATCTCGCATCCGAGCAGCTCGACATCACCCCCGAATGGCGTCGAGAACTGCTCGGATTCAAGTCCAACGGCCACCAAGAAGGCCTGATGCGCAAAGCGGTCGAACTGCTCTTTCGTGGGCAAGGCGACGCCATGGTCGGGTTCGACATCACGAACGAGATCCCGTCGGCCTTCGCCCACGTCGAGATCACCGACCCTGTCGGGTTCGCCGCTGCGATCGACCTGCCCCCATCGATGATGCTTGCACCGATCGTGTTGCTCGAGGGAGGTCCTCGGCGCCACTACTTGACGGTTTCGGTGTACGACATCGACGGCTCGAGCGAAGGGACTCGCGCCGAGTGGAGCACTTATGTCGATTTCGGTGACGGGCGGCCGAAGCAGTTCATCGTTCAGTTGCAGACCGAGCACCTTGGGATCGATCCTGAGATGCTCGTGAATTTGCCGAGCACCGTCGAACGTGTGCTCGACGGATCGACCCTGACCACCCGGCTCCGCAGTGACGGCCTCACCTTCGTCGCCTCCTTTGACACGACCGACACCGAGGAGGTTGACCTGACCACGGATTGGGTCGAGAGCGGTGACCTCGTCTGCTATCGGGGCGGCGTCTGCGACGCGCTTTTCTATGACGCCGAGACGCTCGATGTGCCGGTCCGGGTCGTACGCAACCTGGAGTTCACCCTGGAAACGCCGTGGGATGCTCACCTCGACACCAGAACGCTGACCGTGTTCTTTCGGCCGAACGTCCAGGAGTATGCGGTGAAGCGTTGGTTCAATCTCGACGTACCGATCGACGAGTTGCCGTTCATCGGGATCGAGGCAGCAACCCACACGATCACCGGGCAGGGCACGCTTGTCGGACGCACCAATGCCATCGTCGATTCCGTCTACACCTACACCGGCGATGCCCGACTCGACGAGGGAAGGTTCGTGTTCGCCGTGGATCAGGAAATCTCCAACAGCCTCGGTGTCGGGAACATCTTCACGACCGGCTTCTTCGACCTCTCGAGCGGAACCGGTACGCAGACCGTTGTCGACTGCCTCGGTCCTGCTTTGCTGTGCAGCGACATCGTCAACGGGTCGACAACGATCTATACCGCAGGTGAGCTCGATGCCGGTGATGCCATCACCTGGCGTGTCGATCTGGCGATTGTGCTGGGTGGGGCTTTCGGAGTCGCCGACAGCGAGTCGAGCTTCGAGGCAACGGTCGACTAGCTGATCTTCGGGGCGTCTTCGCCGACGAAACGGTCACGCAGTTCTCGTTTGAGCACCTTGCCAGTGGCGTTGCGGGGAAGTGCATCGATTACAGCGATGTCGACGGGGACCTTGAACTTGGCTAGTCGCTGCGCGCAGAACGACTGGACCGAGATCCGGTCGATCTCTGCGCCCTCCGTGACGACGAGTACGGCGAGCCCCGCTTCGCCCCAACGATCGCTCGGTATGCCGATCACGGCGGCCTCGAGCACCCCATCAATCTGGTACAGGACGTTCTCGACCTCCGCCGGATACACGTTCTCGCCGCCCGAGATGTACATGTCCTTCCATCGATCAACGATGTAGACAAATCCCTCGGCGTCCATGCGGGCGGCATCGCCGGTCTTGAGCCACCGACCCTCAAAGGCCGACGCCGTCGCCTCCGGTTTGTTCCAGTACCCAGGCGTGATGTGTGGACCGGCGACCCAGAGTTCGCCCATCTCGTCAGGCCCACAGTCGCCACCGTCGTCGTCGACGATCCGGAACTCGGTGTGCATGAGCGCCTTGCCTGTGGAGCCGACTTTCCTGAGCGCATCGTCGGGGTCGAGGAAGATGGCCGCAGGACTCGTCTCGGTCATGCCGAAGCCCTGCAGCAGTGGTACACCCCGCTCGCTCCAGGCCTCCATGATTGCAAGCGCACACGGCGCGCCGCCGACGCCAGCAACCCGGAGGCGAGACAGGTCGGTCGAAGCGAAGTCGGGGTGCTGCATCATGAATTGGTACGGCGCCGGAACCCCGAAGAAGTGAGTCACCCCTTGAGTTGGGTCGCCGATCACACCAAGCGCCTGACCGGGCTCGAATGTCTCGAGCAGCACGACGGTTCCACCGGCGTGCAAGACCGGGTTGCTGTAGCAGTTCAAGCCGCCCGTGTGGAACAGCGGAAGGATGTTGAGGTGCACCGTATCGAGCCCGATGCCTCCGGGAATACCCAGGTTCACGCAGTTCCAGAAGTTCATGCCATGAGTGATCATCGCCCCCTTGGGCAGACCCGTCGTTCCCGACGTGTACATGATCGTGACGACGTCGTCGTGGGTGAGCGTGACCCGCGGCGCGGCCTGCCCATCGAAGGCGGTGATGGCCCGCTCATAGGTGCTGTGAGGTTTTCCGCCATCGATCTCGACGAGCGTGTCGATCGAACAAAGCTGTTGGAGTTCGCCGGCTGCGGTGGCGAACTCGAGGTCGTGAAACAAGACCTTCGGTGAGGAGTCGTTGAGGATGTACTCGAGTTCGCTGACGGTGAGTCGCCAGTTGAGCAGCACGCAGATGACGCCGTTGCGTTGGCACGCGAACTGGACGTCGAAGAACTCGACACCGTTGTGGGCGAGTACTGCGACCCGATCACCGCGCTCGACCCCCACCGATGCCAGGTAGGCGGTCATGGCGTCGACCCTCCGGTCGAGGTCGGCGAAGGTGAAGGAACGGTCCCGATCGAGTTCGCGGATCGCTTCTTTGCCGCCCCGGTTCTTTGCATGGTGATCGATCCAGTCGTAGACCCTCGGCGCGCCTCGACCCGCTGGGCGCGAGGTGCGTAGCGCAGCAGCGGCACCCGGATCGGGTTCGAATGTGGTGTCGTCGTCATACATGGCCATGGATGTCCTCCCCGTTGACTGCAGCGTAGTGTTCGGCCATGGCGATGATTCCGAGCTGCGACGTGAGCGACGATGTCGAGTGCATGTACGAGTTGCTGGCCGACGCCGGCGCCTTGGTCGTGCGCGGGATGGCGACCGCAGCGCACCTTGCGTCGGTTCGTGCCGAACTGGCCCCTCATCTCGAGACGGCGGAGGCTGCAGCGGACGAACCCGGAGCCTTCTACCCGGGCAAGACCCGGCGACTCACGGCACTGATGCACCGATCACCCACGGCACGCGAGTTGATGATGCACCACGTGGTCGAGGCGATGGGGGAACGGCATCTCGGTCCCAACTGCAAGATGTGGACCCTCAACGTCAGCGCAGCGCTCGAGGTCGGTCCGGGAGCTCGCGATCAGATCCTCCATCGCGAAGAAGACCTTTATCCGTTCTTCGAGCTGCCGCGTCCCAACCTCATCCTCGCCTCGATGTGGGCGATGTCGGACTTCACGGCCGACAACGGTGGAACCCAAATCGTTCCCGGCAGCCACACATGGCCCGTCGGTCGTGCGGCTGAACCACACGAAATCGTTCGGGCCGAGATGCCGGCGGGGTCGGTGCTGTTCTGGTTGGGCGGTGTTCTCCACGGTGCCGGAGCAAACGTCACCGCCGACGAGTGGCGTTACGGCATGATCCTCACCTACAACCTCAGCTTTCTGCGCCAGGAAGAGAATCAGCACGTTTCGATGCCGCTCGCCGAGGCGCTTTGCCTACCGCTCGAGGTACAGGCCCGTCTTGGATTCGGCCAGGACAACGGCGACGGCCTCGGCTTCTATGACCCCCGGCCCGTGCTCGGAACGTGATGGTTGCAGAACGCCGTGAGCCACTGCTGTCGTCAGCGGGCGAGCTTCACGACCCGGCCCGGGCCCAGAGACGATCGCACACGTCAAGCCACAACTGGGTCGTGAGCTTGAGCGACTCGGTGTCGATGCGCTCGTTGTGGCCGTGGAAGCGGTTGAGGAACTCTTCCACCGACACCTGGTTGCTCAACAACCCTGCGCCATAGGCTGCGGTGCCCTTGCGTCGGAAGAACCGGGCGTCGGTCCCGCCGGTCACGAGGCTGGGCACCACTCGAGCGTTCGGGTAGGCGATCTGGATCGAGTCGACCATCGCATCCCAGAGCGGCGTGTCGGTGGTGGTCGGCTGGGCGGCATCCTGCATGTTCGGAAGGAGGGGCGTGATCTCACAGTCGGGCATGAGGTCCGGCCCGATGATCTCGATCAAGAGGTCGTCGATCTCCTGTTGTGTTTGCCCCGGCATCATCCGGATGTCGAGCGCGAGCGTGGCCTTGTGGGCGATCGTGTTCAATTTGTCGCCCGCCGTCATCATGTTCGGGCTGATCGTCGTGTGACAGCACGAATGGGTGTTGCGGGCCAGCCCCGGCGGCAACGACGCCAGTGTTTCCTTGATGAGCCCTGGATCGAGTAGCCCCCGCTGCTGTTCGGGGGTGAGCCCGAGTGCCTTGACACGATCGCGGAACATGTCGTCGATGTGGGGTTCGAGTTCGGCGTGTTGTACGCGACGGACGATCTCGGCCGCCTTCATCAGGGCATTGTCGGTGGCGTAAGGCATCGAGCCATGGCCCGGTGTCCCGTGGACCGTGATCTGGCGTGCTGCCCCGGTCTTCTCGCCTGCGGTGAGAAGGACCCAGGTACCGTCGTCGGCGTGCGACGGCGTGCCCCCGTACTCGGTCAGCATGTAGTCACAGCCCACGATGTCCCAGTGCTTCTCGACGATCGGCCCGGCGCCGAGGACACCGCCAGCCTCCTCGTCGGCGACTGCGAAGTAAATGATGTCGCCCGGGTAGCGCTTCCCTGATCGGACGATGTCGCGGAAGGCGACAAGCATCGAAGACGTGAGGTTCAACATGTCGACCGCACCACGACCCCAGATCTCGTCGACACCGTCAGCGGATGTGATCAGCTCTCCGCCGAACGGGTCATTGACCCAGCCCGCAGGATCGACCGGCACGACATCGGTGTGGCCCATGAGGCACAAGGAAGGTGCGTCGGGGTCGGTGCCTTCGTAGCGGGCGACCACCGAGGTGCGTCCTTGCCGTTCCTCGAACGTGTCGAAGTCGAGTCCGAGACCCTCGAGCTCGTTGCGGACGAGCTCGGCATTGCGAAACTCGAAGCCACTGTCGGGGGTTCCGTCATTCACGCACTGGTTGCGGATCATCTCCTGCAGCAATGCGACGGTCTCGCCGGTCAACGTATCGATGTCAGTCCCCATACTCCGACTGTACGCGAGGGACGGCGTTCGGGAGAAGTGCTGGCTCAGGGGGCACGCTGGCTGTGCAGGTGTACGACTGCGAGTTGACCTGACATGCTCGGCCTATGCCTCGCCTCAAAGAGATCCGTCGTAGCGACGACAACGCCCCGATCGTGAAGGCCATGTACCGGTTCCTGTTCGGCGATCGTGACCCGGTCGACGAGCGGGGAACCGCCACGGGGACCCCTGGTGACTGGTGGACCGTCTTTGCGAACTCGCCCGACGTGCTTGAACACGCCGTGCTCGGCTTTCGTCTCTATCAAAGCCCGACTCGGGAGCTGTCGCCGGTCTTACGTGAACTCGGTCAGACCCGTGCCGGGTACGCAGCCGCGAGTCAGTTCGTCTTTTCTCAGCACTGCAAGTCGCTTCGGGGCCTCGGCGTCTCCGAAGAGAAGATCGCAGCAATCCCGGCGTGGTCAACATCGGACCTTTTCGATCCGACCGAACGCCTCGTCCTCGCCTACACGGATTGTCTCGTCTACGACCATGGACGCGTCCCGGATGACATTTTCGAGCCGTTGAAGGATGCCATCGGTGACACCGCTGTGCTGGAACTCACTTACATCACGACGCTCTATTTCAAACATGCGGTGATGTCGCGAGCCCTCCGCACGGAGTACGACGATGTCGAAGAACGGATCACCGAGATCGTGGTCGACGGCGCTGAGCAAGAGATCTTGTCAATCCAGGGCGAATGATCGGCGCCGCAAAGCCATGGTAGGACCGCAACAGTGATCGTTTATGTCGACAATGAGCATGCCTCGGTCTACGAACGGGAAGGCACCGAGTGGCTGTTGGCCGCTCGGGCCCGTATCGCGTACCGGCTTGAAGATCTCACCGGCGACACCTGCTTGCTGCAGCGGTACCAGGCGATCACTCATGACCTGATCGCCGAGCATGAGGTTCGAGCGATTTTCATCAGTGGTCACGGCGCCCCCCAGGAGATGTACGAGGAGGCTGACCGAACGGCCCTTCGTGAGATCATCCGGGCCGGCACCCTTCCCGTCTTCGGGTTCTGCGGTGGGCTCCAATTCATCGCTGAGACGCTTGGTGTCGACGTCGTACGTATCGGTCGTATTCCGGACGAGGAAGAGGACCCCGCCCCGGCGTATCAGCCCGGTTGGATCAAGGAGGTCGGTTATCGGCCGATTCGCCTCATCGGTGATCATCCGCTTCACACCGACCTCGGCGATGCACCGGTGTTTCGCCACGCGCACACATGGGAACTTGCGTGTTTGCCCGACGGTTTCGTCTGTATCGGCGAAACCGATGTCACGCCCATCCAGATGGCCGTGCATGCGACGAAGCCGTTGGCCGGAACCCAGTTCCACCCCGAGTACTGGACCGACGACGCACCAGCGGGTCGACAATTGATTGAGAATTGGTGCCGTCACGTCGGCCTGATCAGTTGACCGAGCCCGGATGGCAAGAAGTTGCGTTGGCGAGGCGGAGGCCCGCTCGATGTATTGCGCTCCTGCTCGCGTTGGCCCTCGGAGCTGCTGGTTGTGGTGGCACCCCTGAGGCCGAGACGAACGGCCCTTCCTTCGATTTCGCAGCGGTCGACGACACTGTTGCGACCTTTGTCGCTGCTTCAGGCCTGAATGGTGCCGGACTGATAATCGTGCATCGCGAGTTCGGTGTGATCCACCACGAACACTGGGGGGTGTTCGACGAGGACCGCGTTTCGCTGATCGCGTCGTCCACCAAGATGGTCACGGCCGGTGTGCTCCTTCGACTGCAAGATGACGGCCTGCTCGACATCGACATGCCAATCGCTGAGTACGTCGAGTGGGGAGTAGGCAACCCGGAGATCACGACGGCACAGCTCCTGTCGAACAGTTCGGGTCTGATCGGTCTGTTCGAGCCGAATCCGTACACCTGTATGTGGGTGTCGGACACGACGCTGCAGGAGTGCGCAGCTGAGATCATGACCACCGAGGCTGACAACGATGACGTCATCCCTCCTGACACCCGGTTTCGGTACGGCGGTGGGCAGTGGCAAGTTGCCGGGGGCGTGGCCGAGGCGGTCTCGGGTAAAAGCTGGAACGAACTCGTCCATGAGATCTACGTCCAGGCCTGCGGGCTCGAAGTATTCGGCTACAGCAGCCCGTTCGACCAGGTGCAGATGGATGGCTTCAAGCACCCGCCCGGTTTCAAAAACAACCCCGACGAACTCCGCGACAGCGCAAATCCGAGTATGGAAGCGGGGGCGTACACCAACACCACCGACTACGGGAAGCTGCTCTTGATGCACCTACGCGGCGGCATGTGTGACAACACGAGGGTGTTGAGTTCTGAAGCGCTGACGCTCATGCACCGCGATCGGATCGGCGCGGTCTACGACGGCAATGCGTTCGGGTCCGGAACCGGCTACGGCATGGGCTGGTGGGTGGATCGCGCCAACGGGCACATCTCAGACGGGGGAGCATTCGGCTCTGCGCCGTGGCTCGACCTGGATGATGGCTACGGGGTGTTCGTGCTGACCGAGTCGAGCAGCGAGACGTCGTCAGCGCTCGCCGGCTACCTCCGCGAACTGATCGACACCGCAATTGCACAGGGTCTCGCCTAGACGGCGGCTGCCGACACTTCCCCGAGTTCAGCGCGAAGATCGGCAAGCAATTCCGCTGCGACCTCCGATGTGGCGCCGCGGGCGGCACGAGCGATGTTGACCACCGGCTGTGCGTGTTCGACGGCGCTGCTGCGGGGCCACTGGATAACGTCGCCCGACACGGAGCGACTCGAAAGCAACGCAACACCGATTCCCGCCGACACGGCCGACAGCACGCTCGCCGCGCTCGGTCCCGAGAATGCCACCCGGTGTGAGATGTTGGCATCGCGCAGTGCGGCCTCGGCAATCGGTCGATAGAAACCGTCCTGACCGAAGGTGATGAGCGGAACAGCGCCCTCGTCGTACGTCCAGTCGGGCGACGACACCCACACCAGCGTGTCGTGCCACAAAACCGTGTCGTTGGCCTGCACATCGTGAACGCGGAGCTGGAGCACTGCCACATCGAGTTGGTTGGCCGCAACCATCGATGCGAGCACTGACGATCGATCGACGTGGAACTCGAGGTTGACGTTGGGGTGTATCCGGCTGAACCGGCCGCAGACAGCGCCGGTGCACAAGGCCGATGCTTCCTCGGTCGAGCCGAGCCGCACGGAGCCTTCGAGGCCGGTGGCGGACAACCGGGTGACCGCAGCGTCATGTGTGGCCACGAGAGTCCGGGCGTACTCGAGAAGTTCTCGACCGTCTCGAGATGGAGAAAATCGACGACCATCACGCATCAGGAGATCGCGGCCGACCCGTTCTTCGAGCCGTTTGATCCTCCAGCTGACCGCGGACTGGCTGATGCCGAGTTCGTTGGCTGCCGCAGTCATGCCACCGAGGTCGAGCACGGTGATGAATGCCCGAAGGGACTCCACATCGAGCTGCATGTGAACAGGCTAGCAATATATGACAAAAATTAATGGTAAATAGAAACAATAACAGAGTCTGTCATGGTCTATTACGCCCGAGACTGAAGTCGTGATTTCCCCCAAGTATCCCATCACCCCCAACCAGGTCACCTTGCGAGCCGCCCTCGGCCCGGGAATGCAGTTCGCGGGCGCCACCGAGCGACTACTGAGCCAGGTGGCCGGGCAGTCCTGACCCCCCGATCGGGGGTGTCTGGCGACAACGCTCAGATCTCCCAGGGACCAGCACCACGCTTTGCGCCTTCGCGTGGTCCTCGCGCGGGAACGAAGCGGACGGTAGCGCAAGAGCGCGCGCCGACGACGGCCGTCTACGCTCGCTCGGGTGCTGGAGGCGATGTTTGAGCGAGATGGTTCGCAGGTGGTGCCGGGCCCGATCTGCACGGGCCCATGGGACCCCAACGTGATGCATGGCGGACCCCCTCTCGCGCTCTGCGGTCGGCTCCTGGCCGACCACGCTGGAGGCGCAGACGACTTTCACCTGGCGCGCGTCACCGTCGAACTGGTCCGTCCGATCCCGCTGTCTCCCCTCACCGTCGAGGTGACCGAAACCCGCATGGCGCGCCGCATTCAACTGCTCGATGCCGTCGTGCGAGCAGGCGACGGCCTCGAACTCGCCTATGCGCGGGGTATGCGCATCCTTCGCGTCGAGAACGGTCTCGACGAAGGCACGATCGACATGCCCGGTCCGCTCGACTTTCCAGGTCCGCAGGACGCAACACTCGTTCGCCACGACTATCGGCTGCCTCCAGGCGGGTTTTATCTCGACGCCTTCGAGATCCGTTCGTGCGATGGCCGAACGTTCGGTCCCCTCGGACCCTCCGCAGCATGGTTCAAGCTGCTCGTGCCGGTGTTCGCCGGTGAGAACATCAGCCCCCTCGACCGGGTCCTTTCGGTCGGTGATTTCGGAAACGGAATCAGCAATATCACCCCCAGATCGAGCCACGTCTACATCAACCCCGATGTTGCCGTGTATCTGCATCGGTTACCCATCGACGAATGGGTCCTCAGTGATGCCCTCACGCACGCCCGCGCTGCAGGATTCGGTACCGCATCGGCCGTACTCGCCGATCGAGACGGTCACCTGGGTGTGGCGAACCAGTCGCTGATGGTGCAGCAGCGACCGTGATCGAGAGCGTCGGACTCGTGCTTCACCGCCGGTGCGGTACCGACATCGAGGTGCTGATCGGGCATATGGGTGGCCCCTACTTCGCCAAGAAGGCCGAGGGAGGTTGGACCTTTCCCAAAGGGCTGATCGAGTCCGGCGAGGAGGCACTTGCCGCCGCTGAGCGAGAATTCGCCGAGGAACTCGGCGCCCCTGCACCAGCAGGAGAAACCTGCGATCTCGGGGTTATCGAGGCGAACGGGAAATCGATCCGCCTTTTCGCCCGTTCGGGTGACTTCGACGCCGAGGTGATCCAATCGAACCGGTTCGAACTCGAATGGCCACCAAAGTCGGGGATTCTCCAGACGTTTCCCGAACTCGACCGCGCTGCATGGGTTTCGCTGGGTGATGCAGCACGACTACTCGCCAAAAACCAACGGCTATTCGTCGATCGGCTGCGGCTGGCCATCAACTGAAGGCGCGTGCGGCTTCGGTCAGATTTCGCAGCTTTGCCAGGGCAAGGCCGCGCGGGAGATAGCCAAGCCCGCAGTCGGGGGCCGCCATCAGACGATCGGTGGGAAGGTACGCGAGCGCAGCCTCGAGCCGATCGCAGATCTCCGCCACGGATTCGACTCGACTTCGGGCGATGCCGATCACGCCGAGGGCGATCGTGGTCGAAGCGAAACGCGGGAGCAGTTTGGCCAGGTCGTTGTTGGCATGGGCGTCTTCGAGTGAGAGGACCTGGATGCTCGTCGCATCGAGCGCTTCTGCCACTTCCAGGTAGGCATGGCGGTCAGCCTTCTCGTAGTCGTCTTGGTCGAGGTAATTCGGGTACCCACAGCACGCATGAGCGATGCGGGTGACATCTTCGGGAAGGCCGTCGAAGCAACGATCGAGTTGGGCGATGCCGTGCGCGAGCCCGACCGTAGGCTTCCGTGCCAGCACCGGCTCGTCGATCTGGATATGCCGGCAGCCGGCCCCGGCCAGCGCAAGAACGTGTTTGTTGATCGCCGCTGCGAGCTCCGCGCCGAGTGAAACATCATCGAAGTAGTAGCGGTCGATCGTCGAATCGATGATCGTCATGGGGCCGGGAAGTGTGATCTTGACCGGCCGATCGGTCGCAGTCTGCGCAACCCGAAAGTCGCGAGGTAGCGGCGAGTCGCCGGTCGTCGTGATCGGTCCGGTGATCGTCGGCAGCATGGCAGGGGTGATGCCTCGGATCATCCGGTGACCGAGATTCTCGAAGTCGATCCCCGCCAGGTGGCGGCAGAGGTAGTGGATGTAATTCTCACGGCGGATCTCACCGTCGGTAGGAATATCGATGCCGGCGTCGACCTGAGCCGTCACGACGTCGTGAACGGCTGCGTCGAGCGCTTCATCGGTCGTCGAGGCGAGTTCATCGAGATACGTGGCGGTGTAGTTGCCATGCTGCTTGGTGAACCAGTCCGTCAACGGGATCGAATCGGGTTTCGGGAACGCACCGATGGTCGTCGTAAGCATCGCCGCGCACTGTACGGCGTACGCTCCCCGCGTGACGCGCTATCGGGCTGTGGTCTTCGACAAAGACGGCACTCTCATCGATGTCCATCTCACCTGGGGTCCAGTGTTCGCCCAGGTGATTCCGGCCGTGGCGGGCGAAGCCGCGGCAGCGGCGTCCGCTGCTCTGTCGCTCGACCTCGAAACGGCGTCTCTCGCCGCCGATTCGGTGGTCATCGCCGGCAGCAACGCAGAAATCGCCGAGGCGATCGCGTCGGCGATTCACGAGCCTGTGGCTGACGTGTTGGTGAGTCTCGAATCACTGACCGAGGACCTCGCAGTTCGCCATGCCGTCCCCTTCGATGCAACCGATCAGGTATTGGCGACACTCACCGGTCGCAGGATCTGGCAGGGCGTGGCGACCAATGACAGTGTCGTGGCGACCGACCGCCAACTCGAACACCTTGGATGGCGTAGCCACTTCGCCAGCGTGCTGGGCTACGACTCGGGCTTCGGTGTCAAACCCGAGCCCGGCATGCTTCACGAGTCGGCCCGACGAGCAGGCGTAGCGATCACCGAGGTGCTGTTCGTCGGTGATAGCGAGACCGATCGAAGAGCGGCTGCGGCTGCAGGGTGCGACTTCCACCTCGTCGATCCCGAACACCCGCTCGAGCAGGTGCTTTTCCATTTCTGATGGCTGTGGCAGCGTGGTGAACGTGGCTGGTGCTCCGTCTCTTTGGCTCGATCAGCTCGGCGCATCACCCAGGCGCCCGGCGTTGCAGGGCGAACTTGATGCCGACGTGGCGATCATCGGCGGGGGTTTCACGGGTCTGTGGACCGCCTACTACCTGGCTCAGCTCGATCCCACACTCCAGATCGTCGTGCTCGAGCGCGACTACGTCGGGTTTGGTGCGTCGGGTCGAAATGGGGGTTGGGCGGTTGGCGAGTTGGCCGCAGGTGTCGAAAAGTACGCGGCCCGCAGCTCGCTCGATGGTGCACTTCGCCTGACGCGCGAAGTCTTCGCAGCCGTCGACGAGATCGGTCGCGTTGTCGCCACCGAAGGAATCGACTGCGGCTACGCAAAGGGAGGCAACATTCGTCTCGCCCGGAATCGCTTCCAGCGAGACCGCCAGGTCGAAGAGGTTGAGCATCACCTCGAACTCGGGTTCTCCGATGACGATCTGCGGTTGCTGTCGGTTCCGGAGGCCGAGGCGATGTGTGGCGCCACCGCAGTGCACGGCGGGCTCTTCTTCGCGCACTGTGCCGCAGTCGACCCAGCCCGACTCGTCGCCGGGCTGGCAGCGGCCTGCGAGGCTGCGGGCGTCGCAATCATGGAGCGTTCTCCGATCGACCGGATCGAAGTGGGCCGCGCTGTGGGAGAGTCCGGTGAGGTTCGTGCAGGCATGGTCGTCATGGCGACAGAGGGCTACACCCGTGATCTCGCCGGACGGCGACGTGACCTCGTGCCCACCTACAGCCGCATGCTCGCGACCGCACCGCTCACCGACCATCAATGGGCCGAGATCGGCCTCGATGATCGCCCGACCTTCTCCGATGATCGGTACATGGTCATTTATGGTCAGCGCACCGAGGACGGCCGGATTGCCTTCGGTGGGCGCGGCGTACCGTACCTCTTCGGTTCCCGCATTGATCCTGCATGCGAAGTGCGTGCCGATTCACACCGTCTTGTTCACGAAGCGCTCGTTGACCTCTTCCCGATGCTCGCCGATGTCAAGATCACGCACCGATGGGGAGGTGTACTTGGTGTGCCCCGCGACTGGACACCGTTCGTGCACGCCGACCTTGCCGCTGGCTTCGCCGCCGCTGGCGGCTACGTAGGGGAAGGGGTTGCAGCCGCCAACGCAGCAGGCCGCACCCTTGCGGAGCTGATCACCCGGACAGAGTCTGAACGCACCGATCTCCCCTGGGTGGGACCGACGCCACGTCGGTGGGAACCCGAGCCGCTGCGTTGGATCGGCATTCGCGGCAGCCGCCGGATCATGGCGAGCGCCGACGCCCGTGAAGCCCGCGGCCGGGAGGCGAAGTTGGCCATGCGCGTGTCGCGCTGGTTGCGCGGTAGCTGACCGTCAGCTGTCAAAGCCGACGCCGATGCGGTCGAGGAGTTTCAACCACGGCCCGGTTTTACCGGTCTCATCCTGCTTGGCGAGGGCGCTGCGGGTCGTGCGGATCGCCAGGGATCGGAGCGGCTCAGGCGGAAATGGCATTGGGCGGCGGCGGACCATTTCGATCATCGAGCGCTCGGTGGCAAGCCCATCGATCAGGTCGAGCGCAACTCCCGCCCCGAACCGGCTTGCAGCAACGCCGAGCCCGGTGTAGCCACCGACCCAGGCAAGCCGCTCGCCGTGCATCGTTCCGAACGTGGCCGCGAACTTGCTCGTTGTGCCGATTGGCCCGGCCCAGCGGTGACTGAAGCGGAGCCCTTCGAGTTGAGGGAAGGTTTCGAAGAAGTGACGAGCAAGGAGTTCGTGGGATTCCGTCCGCTGCTCACACTCGGCGCCCATACCGTTGTTCCAGTGGTAGTTCGCGTCGTAGCCGCCCCACAGGATTCGGTCGTCGGCAGTGAGCCGGTAATAGTGGAACTGGTTTCCGGCATCGGCGAGCCCTTCACGACCCGACCAGCCGACGTCAGCCATCTGCTCCGCCGAGAGCGGTTCGGTCATCAAGACATGGTCGTAGACCGGGACGATGTAGCGACGCATCTGTCGGAGTGGTTCGGCCCATGCGTTGGTTGCGACGATGACGCGTTGTGCATGGATGGCACCGTGCTCGGTCCCGACCCGTATCCGTTCCTCGTCGGCGTCGATCTGGGTCACCCGAGATTGATCGTAGATCACGCCGCCCAGGCTTTGGACGGCACGCCGAAGACCCCAGGCAAGGCGGGCTGGATCGACGAGGGCGATCCCTGGGCTGGTGAGAGCGCCGAGATAGGTGGGGGAGCGAGCAATCGCCTGAGCGGCAACCTGGTCGAGCAGTGTGTGCTCGACCCCGTGGGCCGACAGCGTCTCCGCTTCTTCTCGCTGCCGTTGGAGTTGGGTTTCACTGGTCGCGAACGACACCTCGTCGACCCGCTGCACGTCAGCTTGGATCGCGAAACGTTCGATCGACTCGAGCATGTCGTTGAAGTTCTGGCGTCCGAGGCGCTCGAGAGTGTGGATCTCGTCGGGCCAGTGCATCAGGCCGTTGAGGAAGCCGTGGGTCAGGCTGGGGTCGCAGAATCCACCGTTGCGGCTCGACGCGCCCGAGCCGCACACGGCCGCCTCGAGAACGACAACACGTCGCCCCGGGTTGTCGTCGAGGGCCTGAAGCGCTGCCCAGAGGCCAGTGAAGCCACCCCCGACGATGCAGAGGTCGGCACTGGACGAGCCGTGAAGCGGCGCAGCCGGGGTTGGCGCATCGCCGCGATCGGTCCAGAACACCGCAGGCTTCGCAGCGGCGACAAGAGCGCTCGGATCGGTCACGGGAGAATGACGTAGAACTTGCGCATGTCCTCCACGACCTCCCAGGTTCCCGACCAGCCTTTGGGGAGGTGAAACGCATCGCCTGTGCGGAGGTCGTGCGCTGCGCCGTCGGCGTCAGTCAGACGAAGGTGACCGGCCAAGATGACACAGACCTCCTCCACGGGATACTCGTCTTCGGTCCAGGTCGCAGTGCTGGCTTCCCATACGCCGGACTCCAGCGCGCGGGAGCCGAGCGAAGCGAAACGCCACACCGAGTCGAGTTCGGCAGGCTTTTCCGGGTCAGGCTCCATCGCGTCGAACAGACTGTCGATGGTGGCGGTGAGGGTACGGATGGTGTCGAAGTCGGTCATGGCTGGTGATCGGGATTCTCCCACACGATGAGCACCGAGTTGTTGCCGACCGATGCATCGTCGAGGTAGTTCTCGATCACGCCGCAGGCCTGAAAGCCGTTCTCCAACTGGAAGGTGAGCGTCGGGTCGTAGAGGTCGCCAGCCACGACCTTGTCGATGTACTCCTGGGCACTCATGAAGTCGATGTGGTCTGCGAAGCCGGGGATGACTCCGCCGGCGACGATGCCTCGCTTGCCGAGTGATCGCACGCAGTCCTTGCGAAGCTCGTAGAGTCGGCGCCCGACCCCTCGACCGCGGTACTCGGGATACACCGAGATGTCGGTGCCGTAGTACCAATCCGCGTCGGGGTCGTGGAGTTCAGTACCACCCACCTCAGCTAGGGAGTGTTGGGTGTGCTCGAAGTCGAAGTTGGTCAGGATGCCGAGTCCCATGCCGATGGGTCTGCCTTGATCGAGGGCTACGAAATTTCCCTCGGGAAAGACCGAAGCGAGTGTGCGGAGTTCGGCCGCGTCGTAGAGGTCGACCGGGTTGATCGTGGAGAAGACCGCGAGTTCGAGTTCTTCGAGTTCCTCGGCGTACTCGACGGAGAGATTGACGTACTGCAGCTCACCCATGAACGCCGATTCTGTGCCCCGCAGCCGACGTATGCAACCGATTCGGTTGCGGGTGATGGTGGTGTGGTGTTGAATCCGTGGCGAGCTGGAGGGATAACCGTGACGTCGAACGTCGAACTAGCCGAGCTGGCAAACCGGCATCTGTGGGGTCAGTTCTCGAGCCTCGGTCGCAGTGTTGACGGCATGACAGTCATCGAGCGAGGTGAAGGCTGCTATGTCTGGGATACGACGGGCAAGCGCTACCTCGACGGCCTCGCAGGGCTCTACACCACCCAGGCCGGATACGGCCGGTCCGAACTCGCTGCCGCAGCAGGCGCCCAGGCCGAGACCCTTGCGTTCTTCCCGATCTGGACGTATGCACACCCGGCGGCGGTCCACCTCGCCGCTCGCCTCGCCCACCTTGCGCCCGGCGATCTGAACAGGGTGTTCTTCACCAGTGGAGGTTCGGAGGCGGTCGAGTCGGCGTGGAAGCTCGCTCGTCAGTACTTCAAGGCCAAGGGTGAGCCGCTTCGCACGAAGGCGATCAGCCGTGATCTCAGTTATCACGGCGTCACGATGGGTGCGTTGTCGATCACCGGCTTGGCCTCGGTAAAGGGCATGTTCGAGCCGCTCGTTCCAGGTGCGATCAAGGTGCCTGCCACCAACAGCTACCGTTTGCCGCCCCACGCAGCCGACGATTCGTACTTTGCCGAAGAGATCGAGCAGGCCATTCTGCGTGAGGGGCCCGAGACCATCGCCGCGGTCTTTCTCGAACCGGTGCAGAACGCAGGCGGCTGTTTCGTGCCTCCTGATGGGTACTTCCAACGGGTTCGTGAGATCTGCGACACGTATGGCGTGCTGCTCGTCTCCGACGAGGTGATCTGCGCCTACGGGCGCCTCGGCACGATGTTTGGTTGTGAGCGCCTCGGCTATCAGCCCGACATCGTCACCTCAGCCAAAGGGCTCACGTCTGGGTACGCCCCGCTCGGCGCCATGCTCGTGAGCGACAAGATCGCCGAACCGTTCGCCGACACCGACGAGCAGTTCCTCCACGGGTACACCTTCGCCGGTCATCCCGTCTCGTGTGCGGTGGCGCTCGCCAACCTCGACCTTTTCGAGCGAGACGGTCTCTGCGGCAATGTGTTGGAAAACGAGGCGTCGTTCCGGGCTGCACTTGACGATCTCAGCGACCTGCCGATCGTTGGTGACGTGCGTGGGATGGGCTACTTCTACGGAATCGAACTGGTGAAGGACAAAGGAACGAAGGAGACCTTCACCGCTGCAGAGGCCCATCACCTGTTGCGATCGTTTCTGTCGAATCGCCTCGCTGAACTCGGTCTGTTGTGTCGAGCTGATGCTCGCGGAGAGCCGGTGATTCAGCTGTCACCGCCGCTGATCGCAGGCCAGGCGGAGTTCGACACCATGAACCAGGTCATCCGTCAGGCCCTCACAGAGGCCATGGGGGAAATGGAACGTTTTCGATAATGGCTTCCTTCGACATCGACGAAATCGACAAGGCGATCATCCGGGAACTCCAGGTCGATGGCCGGGCCGCCTACTCGCGACTTGCACCGCAGGTTGGGCTCAGCGAGGCCGCCGTCCGTCAGCGGGTCAACCGACTCCAAGATCGGGGCGTCATCCAAATCGTGGCAGTCACCGACCCTGTCTCTCTCGGGTATCCATTCCAGGCGATGCTCGGTATCAAGGTGTCGGGTGCGGTTGACGCCACCGCCGAGAAGATCAGTCAGATCGAGTCTGTTGACTACACCGTCGTCGCGACGGGTCGCTTCGACGTTCTCGCCGAGATCGTGTGTCGCGATCGTAAACACCTGCTCGAAGTGAGTGACCAGATCCGCGACACCGATGCCGTCAGCGATGTAGAAATCATGACCTATCTGCGGATGGTGCAGCAGAATTACGCTTGGGGAACCAACTGATGTCCGCAGCTGTTGAACTCACAGCGATTACGAAGCGATTCGGCGACGTTGTCGCGGTCGACGCCATTGATCTCGTCATCGAAGACGGCGAGTTCTTTGCATTGCTCGGTCCTTCCGGCTGCGGCAAGACCACGACGCTTCGCATGATCGCCGGTCTCGACTTTCCGACCGAGGGCAGCCTCAAGATCTTCGGCGATGAGGTCGGAACGCTGCCTCCGAACAAGCGACCCGTCAACACCGTCTTTCAGAACTACGCGCTGTTCCCCCACATGAACGTGCTCGACAACGTCGCCTTCGGTTTGAAGATGAGCAGCGTGGGGAAGGCCGAGGCTCGCGCGGCTGCCCGTGAGATGATCACCACGGTGCAGCTCGCCGGCCTCGAAGCGCGTAGGCCGACCCAGATGTCGGGTGGCCAGCAGCAACGCGTGGCGCTGGCTCGAGCACTCGTCAACAGGCCGAAGGTGCTGTTGCTCGACGAGCCGCTCGGTGCGCTTGATCTCAAACTGCGCCAGGAGATGCAAGGAGAGCTCAAGCGGCTCCAAGAGGAACTCGGCATCAGCTTCGTCTTTGTCACCCATGACCAAGAAGAAGCGCTCACAATGAGCGATCGGATCGCCGTGATGAATGAAGGCCGCCTTCTCCAGGTTGCTACGCCGGAGGAAATCTACGAAAAGCCTGTCAATCGGTTCGTCGCAAACTTCATCGGCCAAACAAATCTGCTCGAAGGTACCGTCGAGAACCACGACACGGTCTGTCTCGCCAACGGAGCCCGGGTAGCTGCACCGAGTGAGCACGCCACCGGCACTGCGGTGGCCGTCAGTCTCCGGCCCGAACGAGCGCACATTCGAGACCGGGGAGATATTCCGCCGGGGGAAACCTCTGTCGATGGGATCGTCGAGCGGATCACCTACCTCGGCAACGCCCGCGTGTACGACATACGGCTCGACTGGATGACCATGGAGGTACGGGAGGAGAACCGGCCCGGAATGCAGGTCTGCGAGCCGGGCACCGATGTGTCGATCAGTTGGGACCCGTCCGCCATCTCGGTGGTGACCGACTGATGACAGCTGTGGAGGCGCCCGAGGCCGATGAAGAGGTCCTTGAGGTAACGCCGGAGTTCGAGGCGGCTGCAGAGCGCCAGGAACGACGACGGGGATTCCTGTTGGCACTGCCGGAATTCGGCTACCTCACGCTGTTCTTCGCAGTACCTCTCGTCATCGTCGTCGTTTACTCGTTCGCGACCCGCAACCGTTTCGGCGGTACCGATCTCTCGGGTTGGAACGTCGACAGCTATGTCAAGTTGGCCGAGCCACTCGTCCGCGAGATCTTCTTTCGCTCCGTCTGGTTGGCAGCGCTCACCACGGTCATCTGTCTCGTGATCGGCTACCCGTTCGCCTACTACCTAGCGACGAGAAGTCTGCGGGTACGCAACGTGATGCTGGTCTTCGTGATGATCCCGTTCTGGACCAACTTCTTGGTTCGCAATTACGCGTGGCGAGTCATCCTCGGCAACGACGGTCCGCTAACGAAAACTACCGAGTTCGTCGGTCTCGGGGAGCACGAGTATCTGTTCACCCAGACCGCGGTCGTCTTGGGGCTCGTCTACGGCTTCCTGCCGTTCATGATCCTTCCGTTGTACGCAGCGATCGAGCGAATCGACCGGCGACTACTCGAGGCGAGTCGTGATCTCTACGCGAATGGCTTCCAGTCGTTCCGGCACGTGCTGTTGCCGCTGTCGATGCCCGGGGTGATCGCCGGGTCGATTCTCTGCTTCATTCCGAGCCTTGGCGCCTACGTCACGCCCGAGATCCTTGGCGGAGCCAAGACGACATTGCTGGGAAGTTACATCGTCACCCAGTTCCTGACCGCACGGAACTGGCCGTTCGGTGCTGCGATGTCTTTCGTCTTGATGGCGATCATGCTGGCTGCCACTGTCGTGTACTTCCGGAAGGGAGGGAGGACGCTGTGAGCAAGCAAACCAGCGCGGTCGAGCCGCACGGCTGGACGAAATTCTTCCTTCACACCAACGGGTGGCTGGTCTATTTCTTCTTCTATGCGCCAATTTTGTTGCTCGTCGTCTTCTCGTTCAGCGACAGTCGCAATGTCGGAACGTGGGGTGGGTGGACGCTCGAGTGGTACGCAGAATTCGCAGAAAGTCGGAACGCACGAAGCGCGCTGTCGACATCTCTCCAGATAGCACTCGTATCGACGGTGGTCTCTGTCGTTCTCGGGACGATGTCGGCGCTGGCGCTTGAGCGCTTCGAATTTCGCGGGAAGCAGGTTTTCGACGCTCTGCTCTACCTTCCGATCATCATCCCCGACGTAACCATGGCCGTGATGCTGTTGCTGTTCTTCTCACAGTTCTTTGAGCTTCTCGGCACCGTGTTCGGCATCGAGCTCGCCAAGGGAGTCGGTTCGATCACCCTGAGCCACATTGCGTTCAGCATCAGTTTCGTGTCGGTCGTCGTGCGGGCGCGACTCGCCGGCATGGACTCCAAGATGGAGGAGGCGGCACTCGACCTTTACGCCACCCGATGGCAGGCGTTCCGGTACGTCACCATGCCGCAGATCCTCCCTGGTATTGCGGGTGGCGGCTTGCTCGCCATGACCCTGTCTCTTGACGACGTCGTGATCACCCAGTTCGTCACCGGCCCGGGAGGAACGACCTTGCCGGTGTATGTGTTCGGTTTGATCCGAAAGGGCGTCACTCCGCTGATCAACGCCATCTCTGTGGTGATGCTGGTGGCCTCGATGCTCCTTGTTGTGCTGTCCTTGTTACTCGAACGCAGCCGCAGTGGCTCAGGCACAGCTTGACACTGCCTTTTTCTACTAAGTCCCTGGAATCGGCCTTCGGGTCGAAAGGAGAAATAATGAACACAAAGCACTGGCTCCGGCTCCTCGCCGGGCTCTTCACCCTCACGCTCCTTGCAGCTGCTTGCGGCAGTGACGATGACGAGTCCAGCGGGGGCGCTGACTGCGAAGTCGGCGAGATCGATGGTGATCTGGCCATGTACAACTGGGCCGAGTACATCGATGAGGAGCAGCTCCAGGAGTTTGCCGACGAGTACGGCATCTCCTATTCGCTCGACAGTTACGATTCCAACGAGGCGATGCAGCCGATCGTCTCAGAGGGTGGCAGCGGCTTCGATGTCATCGTCCCATCGGACTACATGGTCTCGGTCATGATCTCAGCCGGCTCGCTGATGCTGCTCAACTACGACGCGATCCCGAATTCGTCGAACCTGAGTGACGACTTCAGCAACCTCTACTTCGACCCGGAAGGTGGGTACTCGCTGCCCTATCAGTGGGGTACAACGGGCATTGCCGTCAACACCGCTGTGGTCGGAACCGACTTCCCTCGGTCGTGGGGCATCATCTTCGACCCCGCCATCTCCGGCCAGTTCGATGGTCAAATCCAGCTGCTCAACGACCCACGCGAGACCATGGGTGCTGCGCTGAAGTACCTCGGGTACTCGATGAACACCACGAGTGAGGACGAACTCGCCGAGGCGACCGAACTCGTCGCCGCCACTGCGGGTCGTCTTGCGGCGTTCAACACCGACTCTGCTGATGAGTTCCTCACCTCGGGTGAGACCGTGATCGCTCACGGCTACTCCGGCGACATGTTCGTTCAGTTCCTCGAGACCGATAACCCCGGTGACTACGTCTACTTCGTGCCCGAAGAGGGTGGGACGCGCTGGATCGACAACTTCGCGATTGCACATGACGCACCGCACCCCTGTACTGCGCACACGTTCATCAACTGGATGTACGGCGCCGATCAGGGCGCGGCCTTGACCAACTGGAACTACTACAACACGCCGAATGCGGCAGCTGTCGCGGGTCTAGACGAAGACCTCTTGGATTTCGTCAATGACCCGGCCGTGCTCGCCGGCGGTGTGGATTCGCTCGAAGCGCTGGAAGACACCGGCGACTTCGAGGTCAACTACTCCGACGCGTTTGTTGAGGCGAAGGGCTAAGTGCTCCGGTCGCGGCCAGCGCCCGCCCGTCAAGGGCCGGGCGCTGGTCGCGGGGCGGCACGACAAGAAAAGTTCTGGCGCCGACACGAGCGGGCTGCCCGCGCGTCTCTCGGCAAAGAGCCGATCGGCCTACCGCAGGCTGAGCACTCGATCCGATGACCCTAGGAGGGTCCATGCCCCGTGACCCTCGTTTTGACGTCCTGTTCGAGCCGGTGAGGATCGGTCCGGTGACGGCACCGAATCGCTTCTATCAGGTGCCCCACTGCACCGGGATCGGCTACAAGAAGCCTCAGACTCTGGCTGCGCTCCGTGAGATGAAGGCCGAAGGAGGCTGGGGCGTCATCAACACCGAGTACTGCTCGATCCACCCGAGTTCCGATGACGATCCGTACCCGTCGGCCACTCTGTGGGACGACGAAGACATCCGTTCGCACGCCCTGATGGTGGACAAGGTCCACGCCCACGGCGCACTTGCCGGTGTCGAGCTGTGGCATGGCGGTGCCGCAAGCGCAAACCACTACAGCCGTGAGACGCCGATCGGTCCAACGAGTCGCCCTGCCGGTGTCTGGGATCCGGTGCAGACCCGTCAGATGGACAAGCGCGACATTCGAGAGCTCAAGCAATGGCATCTCGACGCCGCTGTACGAGCGAAGCGGGCAGGATTCGACGTTGTCTACGTCTACGCGTGTCACTGGTACCTGCTGAAACAGTTCCTCGATCCCGGTAACACCCGCAACGACGAGTACGGCGGCGCACTCAAGAACAGGGTCCGTCTGATTCGGGAACTGCTCGAGGAGACCAAGGAAGCAATCGGCGACGAGTGTGCCGTGGCGGTGCGCTTCTCGGCTGGTGAAGTCGGCGCAGTAGAGGATCTCGACAACCATGAGCCGCGAGAGGTCATCGAGATGCTCAAAGACCTGCCTGATCTCTGGGACATCGTCGTCGACGATTACTCCTACGAGATGGGTACCTCGCGATTCGTGAAGGAAGGTGGGCTCGAGGACACGATGGCATGGGTCAAGGGCGTCACCGGCAAGCCGGTTGTCAGCGTCGGACGCTTCACGTCACCCGAAACGATGCTCCGGATGGTCAACCAGGGGATCATCGATTTCGTCGGCGCTGCCCGACCGTCGATCGCTGATCCGTTTCTTCCCACCAAGATTGCCGAGGGCCGCGACGACGACATTCGCGAGTGCATCGGCTTCAACATCTGCTACTCGGGAGACCAGACCGGTACACCAATCCGTTGTACCCAAAACCCGACAATGGGGGAGGAGTGGCGCAAGGGTTGGCACCCCGAGTTCATCCCGCCCAAGAAGGCCGACGCATCGGTACTCGTCATCGGATCTGGTCCAGCCGGACTCGAGGCAGCAATGGCGCTCGGCCAACGAGGGTTCGATGTCGTGTTGACCGAGGCTCGCACCGAGCTCGGCGGCCGCGTCACCCGTGAAGCACGAATGCCAGGCCTCGCCGAGTACGGCAGAGTTCGCGACTGGCGTCTCACCCAGATCGACAAGCTGCCCAGCGTCGAGGTCTACCTCGACAGCGTCGTCGACGAGATGCAGATTCGCGAGTTCGGTGCCGATCACGTCGTGCTTGCAAGCGGTTCGACATGGAACCGAGACGGCACCGGTCGTTGGCTGGAGAACCCCGTGCCGGGTTGGGACCAGCCATCGGTGCTTACTGCTGACGATGTCCTCGACGGAACGATCCCTGACGGGCCTGTCGTGATCTACGACGACGACCACTATTACCTCGGGGGGATTCTCGCAGAACGGCTGCGCAGCGAGGGCCTCGAGGTCACGATCGTGACGCCCGCCAACGAGATCTCGACCTGGACGACACATACCGAGGAGCAGCACCGGATCCAGGCTCGGGTCCTCGGCCTCGGGATCTCGATCGCGACCGGTCACTCGCTTGCCGAGGTTCGATCAGACAGCGTCGATCTCGAGTGCATCTACACCGGACAGATACGGACTGTAGAGACCTCGTCGATCGTGATGGTCACCGCCCGGACCCCGAACGATGCGCTATATCACTCGCTCGTTGATGAAATCGACATCACCCCGATCGGCGACTGCAAGGCACCCGGCACGATCGCCACGTCGGTGTACGCAGGCCATCAGTACGCCCGCGAGCTGCAAGCCCACATTCCGGTGGCCGTTCGTTTTCGCCGCGAGCGCGCCACTGCGCCATAGGCGAACGAGTACTGGCCGGCCAACGAGCTCTTGGCAGACCGTTCATTGGTCGCTTCGATTGGATCGAGGTCTTACGTGGGATGAGGGTGTCGCGTTCGGCACCGGCAAGGAAGCCACGATGCACCGAAAAGTTCCGACACTCAGGCGCGTACCCGCTCATTGAAGGGGTCGTACATCGAGCGAAACGATGCCCGTGCATCGACGTCATCGCTGGCAACGCGGATTGTCCAGGTGCCACTTTCTATGAAGTCCTTCGTGACTCCATCGCTGTTCTCGACATATCCAAACCCCACGGCGCCGCCCAACGTGTGACCGTACGCTCCTGAGCGGAGGTAACCGACGGTCTCGCCATCGCGAAGGATCGGTTCCTCGCCGTAAAGCAGCGGCTCGGCGTCATCGAGCAGGAACTGAACGAGGCGAGCCGTGTACGGCCGCCCCTGGTGCTGCGCGAGGAGCGCGTCGCGGCCGACAAAGCCGCTCGGCTTGTCGAAGTCGACCGCCCACCCGAGACCCGCTTCAAGGGGAGAGTCGGAGTTCTCGATGTCGAGCCCGTAGTCGAGACGCCCTGCTTCGGTGCGAGTCGACTCGAGCGTCTCTATTCCTGCGTGACGAAGTCCGTGGTCGGCGCCAACTTCCACGATCCGCTCGTAGATGTGGGTCGCGAACTCGGTGGGGATGTACAACTCCCAGCCCAGTTCGCCGACAAAGCTCATTCGAAGTGCCCATGCCCGGCCGTGGACGAGATCGATCTGCTGGGCAGTGAAATACGGGAAGGCGTCGTTGTCGAGACTCGCAGTGGTGATGTTTTGCAGAAGGGCCCGGGAGTTGGGACCCTGCACGCTCAGCATCGTGTATGCCGAGGTCATGTCGGTCACGAAAACGTGATGATCATGGCCGATCGCCCTGCGCAGCATCGCCTCGACGCGGCGATGGAAGAGTTCAGCGACGACGATCAAGAACTGGTCGTCACCAAGCCGGGTGATGGTGAGATCGGCGTTGATGCCGCCGCGGACATTCATCCATTGGGTGTAGACGCACTGACCCACCGGCACAGCGATCGTGTTCCCCGAGAGATGGTCGAGCACGCGCTCGGCGTCGGGGCCCCGAACGACAAAGTTCGACATCGACGACATGTCGAACAGAGCGACAGCACTGCGAACGGCGCGGTGTTCTGCAGCGTGGTGGTCGAACCAAGGCTGTCTTGCGTACGTCAGTTTGTTGGTGAGCGCCTCGTCGGTGGGTCCGAACCACGAGGGCAGTTCCCATCCCGACGACTCGGTAAAACGAGCCCCAGCAGTTTCGAGCTGTTCGTGCAGCACTGAGCGCCGAACACCGCGGGCCAGCGCCGGGCTTGCGTGTGGCCACGAGCCGGTCGAGTGCAGCCGTCCGAGCAATTCGACGCTGCGCTCTGCGAGATATGAGCGGTTGGTCTGCCACGGCTGCAATCGGGCGATGTCGATGTCGGTGACGTCGATCGGCGGATGCCCGTCGACGATCCAGTTCGCAATGATCGAGCCGGCGCCACCGCCGCTCAAGATTCCGAGTGAGTTGAAGCCAGCAGCCACGAAGAAGTTGTCGAGCTCGGGTGCCTCCCCCATCAGATACCCGTTGTCAGGGGTGAAACTCTCGGGGCCGGTAAAGAGCTTTCGGACTCCGACATCGGCTAGTCCGGGAAGGGTTTCCATGGCGAACTCCAGAAACGGGGCCAGGCGATCCCAGTCGCTCGGAATCTCACCGAAGCTGAAGTCCATCGGCACCCCATCGAGTGACCAGGGAGCGGCCACCGGTTCGAACAGCCCCACCATGAGGCCACCGGTCTCTTCGCGGTAATACGCATACCGATCCGGGTCCTCGAAGATCGGCAGGTCCGGAGAAACACCGTCAAACGGTTCCGAGATCAGATACGCGTGCTCGATCGCCTGGAGTGGTATCGAGACGCCCGCCATTGCACCGACCTGGCGAGCCCACATGCCCGCACAGTTCACGACGTATTCGGCCTCGATCGTGCCGCTCGCAGTCGTGACCCCCGTGACCCGTCCTCCCGCCTGCCCGATACCGGTCACCGGCTGCCCTTGCAGGATCTGCACACCGTGCATGCGGGCACCTGCGGCCAGTGAGTACGCAACGTTGTAGGGGTCGGCTCGTCCCTCGTTCTCGGTATAAAAGCCGGAGATGATATCGGTGGCGTCGACGTGGGGCCAGAGTTCGCCGGCCTCCTTGCCGGATATCTCGTGCCGGTCGATCCCCATCAGCCTGAGGAAGTCGGCTTCCCGGCGGAGCTTGTGGACGCGTTCAGGAGTGCTCCCAGTTTGGAGATAGCCAACGGGGTTGAACCCGGTGGATTGGCCCGTTTCTTGCTCGAGCGTCGCGTAGAGATCTCGTGAGTACTTCGCCATCCAGGCCAGCGTCTCCGTGGTCATGCCACCCGAGACGATCAGACCGGCGGCGTGCCAGGTGGTTCCGGAGGTGAGCTGGTCCCGCTCGAGCAAGACGACATCGTTCCAGCCGAGTTTCGCGAGATGGTAGGCAACGCTCGTACCGATCACGCCGCCTCCGATGATCACCACACGCGCTCGATTCGGGAGGCCGACCGCCGGGATCGCTGCGTTGACGACGGGTCCAGTCATGACTGAATCATGTCTGCGCCCCATTTTTCGATCAAACGCTCACGTTCTCGCTGCTCAGGAGGACCGGGTTGAAGGCTCGGTTCGCCCGCCTTGCGGAGCTGCCGAAATCGTCAAGGTGACCGGCACATGCAACGCCGTAGTGTTCGACCCGATGCTGTGTCGGTCACGCTTGGGATGACTTCGACGAAGCCCGAGAGTTGACGGGATCGCGAGACACTCCGGGTTTTCGTCTTCGTCAGCCGCCAGCGAGCAGGGCAGCCGAACGGATGGCATCGATGTCGACGTAGCACCCCTGCAGATGGCGGGGTTCTGTGTTGGAGAAGGCTCGACGGCCGTGAAGCACCCGCCGGTTGTTGAACGCCACCAAATCGCCGGGTCGCAACGAGATCTCGATTGCGAAGTCGGGACGCTCCAGGAGATCGACGAAAGAGCGGTAGGCGGCGTAGAACCGGGCCGATGCGCCGGGCGACAACTGGGGTGGCTCCATCGAGCGGTTGTTCACACTGACCGCTCGCACTTGCCCTGAGCGATCGAGCTCGATCAGTGGTCGGCTGGCACGAAGGTCCACGTCGTCGGTGTGGAATCTGAACGTGACGTCGGTGGTCGTCAACGACCGGAAATGGTCAGGCGCTTCGGTCCGGAGCCATTCCGCAGCGGCGAAGCCGTCGACAAAGCGGCTTGCGCCGCCTTCCCGTGCCGCCTGCAGGCAATGGAGCAACTGCACCGTCGGGCAGGGTTCACGGTACGGGTTGTCCGTATGGGCTGCGAGCCCGAGCGGCGTGTAGGCGAGGTTGATCGGATCAGGCTCGGCCCGAACATCGAACAGGGTCCCGTAGTTCGTTCGGCGAACGAAACCGATCGTGTTGCCGATGTCGACGACGGTCCCCTCTGCGTCGCCACAGTCGTGCAACAAGGCGACGCCGAACGTAGTGAGTTGCCGACTGAAGCTGCCGAGATCTGCCGACCGTGCCGTGCTGGTGGCACGAATCCGTGAGGCGAAGTCTTCGGGCCAGGTGTGCTGCTGTTCCTCGCCCGGCGGTGGGGAGGGGATAATCGCCTCGTGGCGCGTGCCGTCGTGGTGGTGCAGCAGCACACGAAGCCCCCCGGCATCGACAGCCGACGTGATGACGGTCCAACCGTCGAGGCCGCTGGCGCCGATCAGATGTTGGTCGTTACCCACATCGCGGCACTCTGGGCAGCGGCAGGCATCACGCGCCCACGAGGGGTCGATCGGGGGGTTGGCGCCCAAGGCGGCATGAAGAAGTGGCCGATACGACTCCAGTGGTTCGATCGTGAGACCTTCGACCTTGCCATCATCGTCATAGTTGCGGAGACGCAGTGCTTCGTCGGCGAATGGCAGACGTCCGAAACGTTCGACCTCGTCGGGCGGTAACGGACCCCCCTGCTCCTGCAGCGACATCTGCGATGCCAGGCTCAACCGGTCGTGGTAGCCGGGTTCGACAGCAACCCGGTACCGCTTGGCGCGGACATGGTGCCGGATCGGTTCAACGATCCCTGGCGCCAGGAACGGCTGAAGCACCCGTGCGCCGCGCTCTGCGTGTCCCGGAAGTCCCCAGTCACCGGCGTCGCCGAGCGCATGACCCACGTCGTGGAGCAGACAGGCGAGCACCATCTCGTCGCCTTCGCCTTCAGCCCGAGCGATCGCAGCGGACTGCAGCGCATGGTCGAGCATCGTGACCCGCTCGCCATATGACTCGTGGGCGGTGGTGGCGAGCAGCTCCAGCAGTACATCGATCAGCAGGCGTTCGGCACCGAGTAACGAGCGACCTTCCCAGTGCGGATCTGGTTTGAATCCGCACAGGTCGGCGACGGTCGGAGCAACGTCGAGTGTGCTCGCTGCGTCCCACACTGAGGCTGGCGCAATGCGTCCGGGCGAGCGAACGACGATGAATGTCTCGAGCACCTCCGGGATTGGATCGGCATGGTTTTTTTCGAAGCCGCCGTGATCGGTCGTGACGAGCACCGAGGCGTTGGACCCCACCGCGTCGAGCAGTCGACCGAGCTCGAAGTCGGAGCGTTTCGCTGCGTCGAGGTACTCCGGGCTGTCCCAGCCAAACCGATGCCCGTCGGCATCAGGCTGACTCAGATAGACGAAGACGAGGTCATGAACCCCTTCGGCGAGGGCCTCAAGAGCGGCTTCAATCGAGCGGCGGTCGTCATCAGGGCCGTAGCCCCCGTCGATAACGAAACGGCGCTCGGTGGCATTTCGTTCGAGCACGGAGTCGAGCGGCAGCCAGTTCAGGAAAGCTGCCGTCGACTGACCGGCCTCGCGAGCGAGCTTGAGAAAGGAGGAAGCACCTGTTTTCGGCTCGCCCGGCGTGTTGTTGGTGATTGTGTGGCTCGCAGGATCGACACCCCGAAACATCGTCGTGTGGACAGGCAGCGTCCAGGGTGGCCGTACCGTCTGCGAACGGAAGCACGAAGCGCCCTCGCGAGCGAGCGTGGTGAGCGTCGGCATGGTTGTGCGGGTCACGTGACGAGACGCCATCCCGTCGATCGACACGACCAGAACAGGCGAGACGCTCCTCATGCGCGCAGCGTAGACCCGATCCGGCCGACACCATGTGGCAATCTCACGTGCATGTCGAACTCACATGGCCTCAATCTCGCCGACTCGATTGAGATCGTTGGTTGCCACGCCGAGGGCGAGGTTGGAGACGTGATCGTGAGTGGCGTCGAACCGCCACCCGGCGACTCACTTTGGGCACAGTCGCGGTGGATCGACGCTGACCAGACCCTTCGAAACCTCGTTCTCAACGAACCTCGGGGTGGCGTGTTCCGCCACGTCAATCTGCTCGTACCACCGGTAGCGCCCGAGGCGGTCGCTGGTTTCATCATCATGGAGCCTTGTCACACGCCACCGATGTCGGGAAGTAACTCGATGTGTGTCGCCACGGTCCTGCTCGAGACCGGAAGGGTGCCGATGGTCGAACCTGTCACCGAGTTCACGATCGAAGCCCCCGGCGGACTCGTCGCCGTTCGCGCCGAGTGCCGTGCCGGCAAGGTCGAGCGCGTCGCCATACGGAACCTTCCGTCCTTCGCCGATCGTCTTGACGTAGAACTCGACGTTCCCGGTGTTGGTTCGGTGCGGGTCGACACGGCGTTCGGTGGCGACAGCTTTGTGTTGGTCGATGCCGTCGATCTCGGCGTTTCGGTAGAGCCGGCTGCGGCTGCCGACCTTGCAAAGATCGGCACGGCGGTCACTCTTGCGGCGAACGAACAGCTGGGCTTTCGGCATCCCACCAACTCGGACTGGGCTCACATCTCATTCTGCCAGATCGCCGGTCGACTCTCGGAAGGTGCCGATGGGTTTGAGCTGCAGAGCACGTCGGTGATCGATCCAGGCAAGCTCGATCGATCACCGACCGGCACCGGCGTGTCGGCTCGCCTCGCCGTCCTACACGCCCGAGGCCAGGTCGGGGTGGGCGACCAGTTGCTCATGCGGTCCGTCATCGGCTCGGAATTCCGCGGCAAGATCCTTGAGGTTGCGTCAGATGGGTCGATCATCCCAGAGATCAGCGGGCGGGCATGGATCACCGGCGTGTCCCACCACCTCGTCGACCCGTCCGACCCTTGGCCGACCGGCTATCGCGTGCCAGACACCTGGCCTGGAGGGTGAGCCGCCTCTAGGGTCGGACGTCATGTCGTTACCGTTCCGCTTCGGACTCCAGACCCACGGGCCAATTGAGGGCATGACGTGGGTCGACACTGCCCGCTACGCCGAACAGACCGGCTTTTCGTCGCTGCTCATGCCCGATCACTTCCACGATCAGTTCGGGGTGCTGACCGCACTGTCGGCTGCTGCAGCCGTGACGACCGAGCTCACGGTTGGCGCGCTGGTCTTTGGAAACGACTACCGCCATCCGGTGGTGCTGGCCAAAGAGATCGCCACGCTCGATCACATCGCCGAGGGCCGTGTCGAGTTCGGCCTTGGCGCTGGCTGGATGCGGACCGACTACGCCGAGTCAGGTATGCCTTACGATGCTCCGGGACTGCGCATCGACCGCTTCCTTGAGAGCCTCGAGATCATCAAACGCTGTTGGTCGGAGGGGGCCTTTGACTTCGAAGGAGCGCACTATCGAATCAGTGGCTACGACGGATTGCCGCTGCCGTACACGCCTGGCGGACCGAAGATCATCATCGGCGCCGGGGGCCCACGCATGCTTGGGCTTGCCGCAGACAACGCCGACATCGTCGGCATCACCGCCAACCTCCGGGCCGGAGAGGTGGGGGCCGACGCCATCGCCGACTCGATGCCCGCCGCCTACGATGGCAAGCTCGCCAGGGTGCGAGATGTTGCCGGTGAACGAGCCGGAGAACTCGAACTCAGCTCACTGTCGATGAATACCACCATCACCAATGACCGTGACGGGGCCCTTGAGTTCTTCTCTCAAATGTTCGGTGCTCCGACCGAGCATGTCGCCCAGACACCAGCATTGATCGTCGGTTCGGTCTCTGAGATCGTCGAGCAGTTGCAGGAACGACGCGAGCGGTGGGGCTTCAACTATGTCGTTGTCCAGCACAGTGACGGGCAAGGCATGGAACACTTCGGCGAGGTCATCGAGGCCCTTGCCGGCACCTGACCGATCGGGTCAGAACCGGATGACGACGAGATCGGTCGGTTCCTGATCCTCGGAGCGAGGAAGCAGGGTGATTCGACGGCGGCGTCCGACGACCTGAAGTAACAGCCGGGAACCGTCTGGGCCCTCGGCGATGCCCTTGGCCCGAACGACGTCGTCGGGCAGCCCCTCGAGAAGATCGCTCAGCGCGGTGCCGGTGGTTGGCCGGGGGAGCGGGTGCACCTCGGTGCGGTGCAAATCGAGCAGTGTCGGCGGCGGAACGGCGGTGGCATCGTGACCACGGCGGGTGCCCAGACCGAGCAGCGTCGAGGCGACCGTGCCGTCGAGATCGTCGACGACCGGAACGTCGAGGGACACGGCGGCTACGGCTCGCTTTGCTGCGGTGCGTTCATCGCTCGTCACAAGCTGGGATTTCGAGATCACCACGAGATCAGCAGGGGTGATCTGTCGCTCGAGCAATGGCCGGAGACGCTCGTCGCGTAGTTGGGTGATAACGGCGGTGGCGTCGGCCAAGACGATCAGGCCGTCGAGTCGGAACCCGTCGGAGTTCGTCCACGGCAGGACCTGGGTCGGGTCTGCCACGCCACTGAGTTCGATGATCACGTGATCAGGCGGCTCGGGTCGGGCCCGTAACTTGGCGAGTGCCGCTCCGAGGCCCTCCTTCATCGAGCAGCAGACGCACCCGTCGGTGAGCTCCAACGTCTCACCCGCCCGCTTCTTGAGCAGCTGTGCATCGATGTTGATCTCACCTACGTCATTGACCAGCACCGCGAGTGGACGGTCGGTCCGGCGAAGCAAGTCATTGAGGATGGTGGTCTTGCCGCTACCGAGGTAGCCGCCGAGAAGGGTCATTGGTACGCGGCGGCCGTCCCACGGAGCGATGCCCTCTTCGACGTCACGCTCTGCTGGACTGATCGAGGCCATGAACCGAATGCTACGGCGACTCACCGACAGGGCTGCGTCGTACCATCACGGCATGGATGCAACGGAACCGGTTTTCTTCAACCCGCTCGCAGAGGGCTACATCGATGATCCTTGGTCGCACCTCGCTGAGATTCGCGAGCAGGACCCGGTTCATCATCTCCTGACTGGGCAATGGGGTCTGTTCCGTTACGACGACACGTTCACGCTGTTGCGCGACCCGAGCTTGAGTGTCGATGACGAGAACATCGACATGGAACGCCTCGAGCGGGCCGCGCTCCTCGAGGACGTTGATCCAGATGACCACAACCGATCGATTCTCAACATCGATCCCCCTGATCACACAAGGTTGCGCCGTCTCGTGAGCAAGGCTTTTACACCGCGAACGATCGAGGCGCTTCGACCAATGATCCAACGCATGGTCGACGAGATGCTCGATCAGATGGCAGCCGACGGAGACACTGACGTCGTCGAACGGCTCGCTTTTCCGCTTCCGTTCGACGTCATCTCCGAGATGCTCGGCATGCCGGAGGCCGATAAGGATCTCATTCGCGATTGGAGCGGCGCGATTGTGAAGATGATTGACCCCGTCATCAGCGAAGAGGAGGTCGCCGCAGCGCTGGACGCCGACGAGAAGATGGGAGCACATCTCGCCAAGGTCATCGACTGGAAGGCCGATAACCGGGGAGACGACCTGCTCACCCTGCTCCTCGAGGCGGAGGACGACGGTGACACCATGACGAGGAGGGAGCTGCGCGACCAGGTATCACTGCTTTTCATCGCTGGCCACGAAACGACCGTCAACCTCATCGGAACGGGGATTCGAGAGCTGTTACGGCACCCGGATCAGTTCGAACTCGTTCGTGCGCACGGCATGCCTGCAACCGGGATCGATGAACTCCTCCGGTGGGTTTCGCCAGTACAGATAACTCGTCGAGTTGCCACGGCCGACATCGAGTTTCGGGGCAAGCGCATTCCCAAAGGGGCGCTCATTCTCGTCTCGCTGGCTTCTTCGAACCGCGACCCCGATTTCTGGGGTCCGACCGCCGATACTCTCGACCTTGCCCGCGCCAACGCAGGGCAACACGTGTCCTTCGGCTCCGGCATCCACTACTGCTTGGGAGCCTCGCTGGCAAAACTCGAAGCCGAGGTCGCAATCGAGAGTTTCGCAAAGCGGTTCGGTCAGGTCGACATCGTGGGTGAACCGAGGTGGAACGGTCGTATCAACCTTCGCGGACTCGACGAACTAATCGTTCGAACCCACTGAGCGTCAACAGTCGCCAGCCTCGTCAAGAATTGCATTCAGCTCAGCGTCGACGTCGGGACGAGGCGGGCTTTGCCAGTCTTCGATGCAACGCTCGGCCAACGGGACCGGCACGTTGTGGCGGAGCATGTCGTTGTAGGAGACGTGAACACTTGGTGGAATGTGAGGGTCGAACGACTTTTCATACGCTTTCGAACCCTCGGCGATGCGGTCGTACCCGTTCGACATCAACGCACCGGTGATTCCGGCGATCTGCCGAGCGCTGTTCACTTTCGGCTTCACGATGCCAGCACGTCCCGCACGGCGAGCCTTGAGCTCGGTCCACGTATCGCGCACGGCTCGACGGATGCGTGTCCCCGAGAGGTCCATAGTGGAAGCCTATGGCGGTTTACCGATTCTCGTCAGTCTCGGCCTGATTCCCAGCGAGTTCGGAGTTTATCTTCGCTGTCGCCACGAGCCATCTGGACGGCTTTCGCAACAGCCTGCGAAAACTCGTAGGACCCACCCCATTCGAGTCCGTACAACACCGCATCGCCGGACTCCTGGCGGTGCCGGATGACCACTTGGTCGTCGACGCCTCCGAGCCGCACAATAACGACGTCGTCGGCTTCGTGGGTATCCGGAGCACTGACCTCGATGAGGGCACCGCCGAGCGAGAGATCAAGGACGATCGCTTCTTTTCGGGCCTCGCGCCGACGAAGGACAGGGTTGACCAGCTTCACGTCCCAGCCGATGCGGGGCTGCTGGTTGGCCAGGGAATAGCGGGGAAGTAATCGGTCCCGAAGAAAGTCAGGCGCCAGCCTGGGCGGCTGAACGTCAAGTACTGGGGACTGAGCTTCTTCCCATTGAGGCGGGAGTTCACCGCTCATTCGAACGAATCCGACGGCCGTCTTGATGAGCTCTAGCGCGTCGATGGAGACGTCCCATTCGACTCCGTACAGCACAGCGTCTTCGGCCTCTTGACGATGCCGGATGATCACCTGACCGTCGACGCCCCCAAAGCGCACCGTCACCGTGTCGTTGACGACGTGCTCACTGTCACGGCCGGCTTGTATCAGTGCGCCTCCGAGCGAAAGGTCAACAATGACCGCCCGGTCTACCGTCTCCGGCTGGTCAGGCTTGCGTTTGCCGGGCTTGACGTTCCAGTCGATCTCGAATCGCTGCGCGCTGATCTCGTAGCGCGGAAGAAGGCGACCCAGTGGATCAGTGGGGGTCATAGATAAAGCATAGGCACTGGCGTCTCAGAACTGAAGCTACGATTTTGTGTTCTTCCCCATCGATGGAGTGTCCAGTGTCCTTGATCCATGTCAGCAACCTGCCCGACGTTGCGATCCCTGAGGTGTCGATTACCGATCATGTCTTCGCGAAGGCGGGTGCGTACCCCGATCGCATCGCAGTGTCCGACGGCCATGGCAACGAGTACACATTCGCCCAACTCGAGCAGGCCGCTCGTCGTTTCGCCGGAGGCCTCGCCGAACGCGGGATTGGCGTCGGTTCCTGTATTGCGTTGATGGCGCCGAATCTGCCCCAGTACCCCGTGGTGTTCCACGGTGTTGCAACCGCTGGCGCAACGCTCACCACCATCAACCCCACATACGGTCCCAGCGAGGTCCGGCACCAGTTGCAGGACGCCGGCGCAAACGTGATCGTCACGATCGCCATGTTCGTCGACGTCGCACGCGAGGCCATCGAGGGTACCGACGTGACCGAGATCGTCACGATCGACGCTGCCGAGGACACCACACCACTCGCCGACTACATGGGTGAGCCGCTTCAACAAGTTCCGGTTGATGCCCGAGATCACGTGATGGTGCTCCCGTACTCCTCGGGTACCACAGGCTTGCCCAAGGGCGTCATGCTCACGCACTACAACCTCGTGGCGAACATCTGCCAGATGGAACATGTGCTCGTCTACACCGACAACGAGGTCGGGCTGTCGGCCCTGCCGTTCTTCCACATTTACGGGATGCAGGTGCTGATGAACGGCATGCTCGCAAATGGGGTCACGGTTCTGACCATGCCTCGGTTCGATATGCAAGAAGCCCTGCAGTTGGTTCAAGACCACAAGGTGACCCGCTTCTTCGCTGTGCCTCCAATGGTGCTCGGTCTGTCGCAGGCCCCGATCGTTGATGACTACGACCTCTCGTCGGTCAAGCAGGTCTTCTCAGGCGCAGCGCCGCTCACCGTCGAGCTACAGGAGGCTTGCGCAGCCCGGATCAACTGCGAGGTCGTCCAGGGTTTCGGCATGACCGAACTGAGTCCTGTTACCCACTGCACGCCTGAGGGTCGCAACAAGCCTGGTACGAGCGGTGTTGCGGTGAGCAACGTCGAGAGCCGCATCGTCGATCCCGAAACCGGCGAGGATCAGCCTGTCGGTGAACGCGGCGAATTGTGGGTCCGGGGCCCAATGGTGATGAAGGGCTATCTGAACAACGAGCAGGCCACTGTCGACACGATCGATGCCGACGGGTGGCTCCACACCGGTGACGTAGCCATCGTCGATGAGGACGGCTACTTCTCGATCGTTGATCGCATCAAGGAGCTCATCAAATACAACGGCTTCCAGGTGCCACCGGCTGAACTCGAGGGCCTGATCGTCACCCATCCGAAGGTGCTCGACGTCGCCGTTGTCGGTGTACCCGACGATGCCGCGGGCGAATTACCGAAGGCCTTTGTGCAAGTCGCCCCAGGTGAAGACCTCACGCTCGAGGAACTGCAGGAGTTCGTCGGTGAGCATCTCGTCTCCTACAAGCAGATCCGGTTGCTGGAGATCATCGATGCCATCCCGAAGAGCGCCTCGGGCAAGATCTTGCGCCGCGAACTGCGCGATCGTTAGCCGATCGTGGGTGTGCATCCAGGCTGTCCGAGCATCGTTTAGCCATCGGTGAACTTCTACCCTTCGCTCCATGCCTGAGTCCGTACTCTCTGAACTCGTTGTCGAACGAGGGTTCCTTGTCGTGGACGGCGCCACAGGAACCCAGCTCATGGCGGCCGGCCTCGAGCCTGGCGATGCGCCGGAGCGCCTAAACCTCGATCGTCCCGAGGTCGTGCATGGGCTCCACGAGTCCTACGTCAATGTTGGATCCGACATCGTCTTGACCAACACCTTCGGTGGAAGCAGATACCGGCTCAAGCTCCACAAGCTCGACGACCGCGTCGTCGAGCTCAATTGCGAGGCTGCCCGCAACGCCCGCCACGTCGTCGATCAGCTCCCGCGTCGCGTCCTGGTGGCTGGCTCGATCGGCCCAACCGGCGAACTCATCGCCCCGCTCGGCTCACTCCAAGCGGTCGACGCAGCCGCGGCCTTTGCTGAGCAGGCCCGTGGTCTCAGTGAGGGCGGTGTCGATCTGCTCTGGATCGAAACGATGTCGTCGATCGATGAGATCGAGGCGGCTGTCGAAGGTGTCCGCTCCGTTTCTGAGCTGCCGATCGCCGTCACGCTCAGCTTCGACACGGCGGGCCGCACGATGATGGGGGTGACAGGGGCCCAGGCAGCATCCCGCCTCCTCGAACTCGAGGTGGCTGCGTTCGGTGCGAATTGCGGCAACAACCTGGCTGATACCGAAGCTGCGCTCGCTGAGATGCTCGAGGTTGCCGGCGACACGCCGGTGATCTGCAAGGCCAATGCCGGCATTCCACACTGGCACGGCACCGAACTCGTCTATTCCGGGTCACCCGACGTGATGGGTGCCCATGCGAACCGGGTGCGCAGCGCCGGGGTGTCCATCATCGGGGGCTGCTGCGGCAACGACCCCTCACACCTTGCCGTGATGCGCGGTGTCCTTGACGGCACGCTGCCGGTGCCCGAAGTTGACTTCACGCCGGCCGAGCGAGCACCCACCGGTGCCCGGCGTCGATCCCGGCGCAGCAACTGAGTTGTTGCATCGGGTGCGCTGGCCCGGCCACGCTTCGGGATGCCTTCACCTCAGCTGTCGCTGACACTTGCCACCTTCGCAGCCGACGATCCGCAAGACTGGTCGCATCTGATCGATCGCGCGGTAGCAGCCGACCGGGCGGGGCTCGATCGGCTCGCACTCTCTGATCATGTTGCCTTCGGCACAGATCTCTCGGCGTATGCCGATCCGGCCAAGGGTGGGGTCGATGGTGGTCGCCAACCGACCGGCCCTGATGGTCTGTGGCTCGAGCCGTTAACTGTCGTGTCCCATCTGACGGGGGTGACCCGTCGCGTCCGGTTCGCTACGAACGTGCTTCTCGCTGCGTTGAGGCGTCCGGTCGTCCTCGCAAAGGCCGTAGCCACGATCGATGTACTCTCGGGCTCTCGACTCGATCTCGGTGTTGGTGTCGGCTGGCAGGCCGCCGAGTACGAGGCAGCGGGACTGTCGTTTTCTTCGCGCGGCGCCCAACTCGATCACACGCTCGCTGTCTGCCAGGAACTCTGGGCCAATGACGAGGCATCGTTCGACGACGATCGGGTGACCTTCGCCAAGATCCATCAACAGCCCAAACCAGCGGGTGGGGGAGTGCCCATCTGGGTGAGCGGCACCGTCAACCGGCGAGCCATGACGCGTCTCGCCCGCTTTGGATCAGGCTGGATCCCTTGGGGGCCTGACGCTGCTGATCTCGGTTCATCGATTCCACGAATGCGTGTCGCTGTAGCAGAGGCCGGCGGCGACGCAACCGGCCTCGACGTGGTCGGTTCGCTGCCGACCCGCTTCGACGGGTCTGGCGCAATCGACGTCGCCGCGACGATGCACCCGGTCCCTCGACTGGCTGAGGTCGGCGTCACCGACTTCAGGAGCAACGCTCGATTCACGTCAAACGGCGAGGAGTTGATCGACCAGATCGGCTCACTGGTGGCGGCTTTTCGAGCGGCGAGCGCTTGACCTACCAGCTGTCAATCATCGGGCGGCCTTTTCGATTCACCTCGGGGGCGGCCACCAAGACCTGCACGACCCGCCGTCGGGTGTCGGCCGGGTCGATGACGTCGTCGATCTCGTTGTGCGCAGCGGCGTTGAGCGCCTTGGAGTTTTCGTACATCCGGGCCACCAGCTCGTCGTATCGATTCGCGCGTTGGGTGGGGTCATCGATGGCGTCGAGCTCGCGACGAGCACCGTGCTTCACCGCTCCCTCGATGCCCATGCCGCTCACTTCGCCGGTTGGCCATGCCACAGCGAGCAATGCAGCGTGCATTGAACCTGCAGTCATTGCCATTGCGCCGAGTCCTACGGCCTTGCGAAGGATCACGGTGACGAACGGGACGTTGAGGCTGGCGCCGACCACGAACATGCGTCCAAAGTGCCGAACCTGCGCAGTTTCTTCGGCAGCGGGCCCGACCATGAAACCCGGCGTGTCACAGAGTGAAACGATCGGCAGCCCGTGGGCGTCGCACAACTGCATGAAGCGTGCGCCCTTGTCGGCTGCGTCCGAGTCGATCGCACCACCAAGATGAGCAGGATCGTTCGCCATGATTCCCACGGGACGACCCTCGAGTCGAGCCAGAGCGGTGACGATCGAACGGCCCCATGCCGGGCGCAATTCGAGTACTGAGTCGACATCAGCGAGAGTGTGGATCGCGTCGCGGACCTCGTAGACCCGCTTCCGGTTTTCGGGGACGATGTCGCGCATGGCGTCCTGGTTGGGGGCGTCCCAGTGCTCGAGTCGTCCCTGAAAGTAACTGAGGTACTGCTTGGTCAGTTCGACGGCGTGGGCTTCGTCGTCAGCTGCGAGATCAACGACCCCGTTGGCAATGTGAACGTCGATCGGGCCGATGTCCTCGGGCTGGAACGTGCCCAGACCCCCGCCCTCGATCATCGCAGGGCCAGCCATGCCGAGGTTGACATCGGGCGTGGCGATGATCACGTCGCACACGCCTGCCAGCGCTGCGTTGCCGGCGAAACAGCGACCGCTGACGATCGCCACGGTCGGTACGTGTCCGCTCAGCTTTGCGATCCAGGCGAACGTGTTGAGCTGAAGCCCGGCCAGGAACGGCGTGTCGGTGTCGCCCGGGCGTCCTCCGCCACCCTCGGCAAAAAGAATCAACGGAACCTCGAGTTGATGAGCGACCGAAAGGAGTCGGTCCTTCTTTTCATGACCCCGAAAGCCTTGCGTTCCTGCGAGGACGGTGTAGTCGTACGACATCACGGCGACGTGGGCCCTGGATTCGCCAACCAGATCGGCGTTCACCGTTGCCAACCCCCCGACGATGCCGTCGCCAGGCGTGTTGGCGATGAGATCCTCGACGTTGCGGCGACCTTTCTGGGCGGCGTACATGAAACTCCCGTACTCCTGGAAGCTGCCCTCGTCGACGAGGTCGGCGAGGTTCTCGCGAGCGGTTCGTCTTCCACGCGCGTGGACCTTGGCGACCGCCTCCGGTCGTGCATCGTCGTTGAGAAGGTTCCGGCGTGCCCGCAGCTCAGCGAGGTCGGCACGATCGGCTGCGACAGGAGCGGCGTCGTTGGGTGATTCGGTGACGGCTTTGCCGGGGGTGAGTATGGCGATCACCGTTCCCGCCTTCAGTACTTGGCCGGGCTCAACCCGCATCTCGGTTACGACACCGGCTTCGGGTGCTCGAACGAGGTGCTCGATCTTCATCATCTCGACGATCGCCACAACCGTGTCGGTTGCCACTGGCGTCCCGGCATTGACCGCAACGTCGACCACGGTGCAATCCGTCGGTACCGAGATCTCGACTGTCATGGCTGGAGATTCTCGCGAAGCCAACGTCTGCCGCCTAATCCAGTACCTCTTCAGCATTCACCACCGGCATTGAGATGCTCTAGCGTCGAGTGAAACCAGGAGGTCCGACGTGAGCAACAACCGACGTGACGCCATCCGGATGACCGGCGACGAACTCGTCGAGTTTTTGGGAGCTCAGAAGAGCTTGCAGGTCGGGACACTCAGCCAGGACGGAAGTATCCACCTGTCGACGCTTTGGTTCGCAATGGTCGACGGCAAGATCGTGTTCGAGACGTACACGAAGAGCCAGAAGGTTCTCAATCTGCGACGCGATCCCCGCATCACGGTGCTGGCTGAGGACGGCCTCGTGTATGAGCAGCTTCGAGGTGTGATGATCAAGGGCACAGCCACCCTCGTCGATGATCCTGCCGCAGTTCACCCGCTCGCACTCGAGGTGCTGACCCGCAACCAGCCCGAGATTCCGCTCGAACTCTTGGAGCAGGCTGCAGAGCACATGGCATCGAAGCGGACTGCAGTGATTGTCGAGCCGATCAACACAATTAGCTGGGACCACACGAAGTTGTAGTGGCTAACCGAGTCGCAGGGTCTCGAGGGGCTCAAGTCGGGCGGCCTTGACGCTTGGATAGAGGCCGGCGAATACGCTGGTGCCGAGCGCTGCTCCGACGCCGATCAGGTAGAGCGTCGGCACGCCGAGGTAGTGCGACGGCAGCGCGACGCCAAAAAGGTCGAGTTCTGGAGCGAGTACGTAGACCCAGCCTGCGATTCGGCTGGCGAAGACCACGATGCCAACGCCGAACAGGGCGCCAAGGAGGCCGCCCATCAGGCCGACCGCGACCGACTCGAGCAGGAACTGCCAGGCAAGAAGTGATCGGTGGTGTCCAAGCGCTCGGCGGATACCGATCTCGGAAGAACGCTGTATCACCGAGATCGACATCACGTTTGCAATACCGACACCACCCACGATCAGCGCTAGCAGCCCCATTGCGGCAACGATGATCTGAAGGGTGCTGTCGGCGGCCGCTTCGGCTTCGAGTGCATCGCTCAGGATCGTGGTTGCAGTTGCCCCACTGTCACCGAGGTTGATAGCGGTGCCCATGATCTCCGCGGTGAGTTGGGTCTCGCCCGGGTTGGACCGCACGTAGACGGTGTCGGGCTCGAGTCCGACGGCGAAGTCCCGGTCGGCGGTCGTGGCCGGGATGATCACCGCATTGTCAAAAACTGAATCGAGTGGATAGCTCTCCACGACACCGACGATGCCGTAGTCGATGCCGTTGAGACGGATCGTGCGCTGTCCGATCCGGAATCCGAACTCGTCTGCGAGGCCGATGCCGACCACGGCGGACCGTGCCGCAGTTTGCTGATCGAAATCGTTGAGCCAACGTCCGGTCACGAGGTCGACCTGCATCACCTCGAGAAAGTGCTCGTCAGCAGTCAGGACCGGGGTCGGGAAGGCGGTGTAGTAGTTCTCGGCCGCCTCGTATGGCGAGGTGATTACTCCAGAAACCGTCTTGGTTGCCGTGGCCCCTTCGACCGTGGCCAACTTGGCGACGCGCTCGACGACATTTTCTGGGTAGGCCGGTTCTGAACCAAACGAACCTGATGCTTCGCCCCGAATGAGGTTGTCGCCCAGCGCGGCAAGGGTTGCCTGGAGGTCACCCTTCGCCGACTCGGTGAGGCCGACTGCTGCAACGATTGCGCTGACACCGATGATCGGTCCGAGCATGATCAGGAGTGTGCGACTCCAGCGGGCGGTGAGGCCGCTGACGGCGACGCCGACGAGATCACGGATACTCCTCACGACGTTCCCAGCGTTCCGCCGAACGACGAGATGACTTGGCCGCCGCTCAGGCGCTCGTCGGCAACGATCTTGCCGTCTCGCATCGACACCCGCCGGTCTGCAGAAGCAGCAACAGCCGGGTCGTGGGTGACGATGGCGATTGCACGCGAACCATCGTTGAGCTTGCGGAAGATTTCCATGACATTCGCAGCGTTCGTGCTGTCGAGGGCCCCGGTGGGCTCATCGGCGAGGAGCAACTGCGGTTCGGTCACGATCGCGCGGGCGATCGCACAGCGTTGTTGCTCTCCGCCCGACAGTTGCACCGGGCGGTGCTCGTGGCGGGGGGCCAAGCCGACGGCATCGAGCGCGGTCATCGCCTTTTCGCGACGTTGGCGAGTGGTGAGTCCTCGGTAGAGGAGCGCGGTCTCGACGTTTCGACGGGCGTCGAGGTGAGGGATCAGGTGGAACTGCTGGAAGATGAACCCGACTACGTCGCCGCGAAGCGCTGACCGGATCCCGTCTGACAGGTCGCTCACCGACGTACCCGTGACCTCGAGGGTGCCCAGCGACGGGAGGTCGAGGAGGCCCAACAAGCCGAGCATCGTCGACTTGCCGGAGCCCGACGGGCCAACGATCGAGATGAACTCGCCCGTCTCGATCGTGAGCGACACCTCATTGAGCGCGTGGACCTTCACCTCCTCGCCATAAATGCGGGAGACGTTCGTAAGGCGCAGGAGCGGGGCGTCGGTCATCCGCCGGTGACATCCACCACGATCTTCTCGCCACCGGCGAGGCCTCGGACGACTTCGGTGAAGGAACCCTCTTGAATGCCGGTCTCGATGATGACCTCAGTCTGTACCCCGGTGTCGAGGTCGATCACCCGAATGACCGTCTCGCCCGTTGCGTTCTGGTAGATCGCCGCTCGTGGAACAACGATCGCGTCGACCCGTTCATCGAGCACGACCTCGATTCTCACCGTCGCTCCTTCGACTGCGAACAGTTCGCCGTCGGCTTCGACCACCCCTTCGTAGCGTTCGGTTCCGGTGTCAGTGATGGTCGCGGCGTCGTCAAGTTCAGTGATGGTGCCAGTGACGTTCTGATCGCCAGCCTCGATTTCGACCGTCACGGCTTGGCCGAGCACCAACTTCGACCGGTCGCTTGGGCTCGCGATCAGATTGATCGTGAACTCCGGCTCCGTGAGGTTCAGCAGCGTCTGGCCGAGCTGCACGGTCTGTCCCTCGTCGACAAAGACGGTGCCGACCCGAGCTGGCCAATCGGCGATGATCATGTCGCTGGGAACGAAGAAGACGTCGTCGTCGATCGTGTTGATGACGAGGTCAACCTCGGTTCGGCCCGCCGGGAACGTGACCGTGCCGGTGAGGACCTGGAAGTCGACGCCCATCGTGGCGGTACCTCCGACCTGATAGTCGACTGAGATATCACGGCTTGGCGCCTCGTCGGCGCGAATGGTGACCACCACGGCACCCCCTTCGGGCACAGTGATTTCGCTCCCGACGATGGTGAGTTCGGGATCGTCCTCGTCTTGGATGGTGATGGTTGCGGTAGTCGGGTCGGCAGTCGAGTACTCGTCGCCGAGTGCGGGCTTCAGCTGGAAGACGAGGTTCTCGCTCGGTTCGATTCGATCGTCTTGGAGCGTCGGAATCCGCACCGTGATCTCGATTTCGCCGGCGGGGAAGACGATGCTCGTGTCGTCGTCTTGGTCGGGGTAGTCCTCGCCCTCCTGGGCAGAGCCAATCAGCGTGAAGCGAACCTCCGCATCGCGGCTGAGTTCGTCGTCGGCGGTGATCGTGAAGATGGCGTCCTCGCCCTCCTCGACCTGTTCGTCTCTGTCGTCGACCATCACGGACAAGACTGGGATCCGGCTCGGCGTCGAATCGACGATGGTGACCGCCATGGTATTGATTGGGGCGATGCTGTAGTTGGTGCCAGCGGCGTTGTCGGGAGCGATAGAGACCGTCCAGATTTCATCGTCTTCGTCGAGGTCGTCGGCGAGAACCTCGAGGGAGAGGGTGAATGAGGTCTCACCTGCCGGCCAAAGAATCGGGGTGTCTTCCAATGCCTCGTTGAGGTAGTCGACGTCGACGTCTGGGTCTGAAATGTCTTCGCTGCTGCCACCGGTTGCGTCACCACCAAAAATCAGGTTGACCTGGGTATCGGCGTCGGGGGCCGGGTTGGCCGTCAGGGTAATGTCGAGCGTGTTGCCCTCGGCCACGGTGTCCTCGGCGAGCGCGACCCCGATCGCAGGGCGCGATGTTTGCGCCGGCACGACGGCCATTGCGGTGCTTGGCAGATTGCCGTCAGCTGCCCCAGACAGATCGCTCGGCACGGATGGGCCGATTCGAATCGCCTTCGAGTCCTTGTTCCCGACCGTGTACCCGTTCCCGTTCGTCAAGGTGATGACGATCGTCTCTTCGGGTTCGGGCGTGGCCCCGCCGTAGCCGTAGTCGACCTGCCACTGCCGGAGCGCCCGGCGCGTGTCCTCGGTGTAGAGACCGTCGACGAGGCCCGGGTCGTATCCTGCGCTGTCGAGAATCTGTTCAAGTTGGAAGACGTCGGGGCCATCGGATCCGACGTCGAGCGTTCGATAAAACGAGAATTCGCCATTTGCGGCGACTGCCGGGCGGCCGTCCAGAGCGAAGATGACGTCTCCGGCTGCAATCTCGTCGCCATCTTCGGTTGCGACCTGGCTTACGCGGCCGTTGAACGGCGAGTTGATCGACTGGAGTTCGTCGCGGCGGAGTTCGCCGTTGAGTGTGAGCTCGTCACGCAGCGTTTGACGTCCGACCGTGTCGACGAGCAGTTCGATCTCGCTGCTCGGGTCGGCGTCCTCGTCACTGGTCCACTGCCAGACCATCACGAGCCCGGCGATGATGATAACGAGGATGAATATCCCCATCGTCTGAGCGCGAGTGAGTCGTCCCATGGTCACGAGTCCTCGTTTGCGGCGACTTCGTCCTGGCACGCCGCGACATCGTCGGAGTCGATCAGCTGCTCACCGGCTGGCGGTTCCCATTCACTGGTCTGAGCGAGGCTGAAGAGTAACCCGGTGTCGTCCGGAATCGGATCCGGAATAAACCAGCCACGCCCGATCATGCAGTCGCGAAACAGCAGGAAGCTTCGATTCTGGGTTTCGATCTCTTCGGGCGTGAGGTCAGCTTGTGCGGCTTGTGCGGCAGCAATTTTGTTCTGGATGTCGCTGCGGGTCGCACACCGGATCAACGAATCGATGTAGGGCTGCTGATTTTGCGGCGCGTCAGCGCCAAGGCTTGCATCGGGTGCTCCAATGAAGTCGATGCCCTCAGCGGTCATGCAGCTCTGGAAGACCTCTACTGCTGCGAACAGATCCTCTTGGGGTGAGGCAACGTCGGCCTGGGGGAGGGTCGTCGCGGTCGGCTGCTCGTCGTCGCTATCGCTTTCATCCGAGCCCTGGTCATCGCCGTCATCGGAGCCCACACTGGTGCCGTCCGCTGGTTCGTTCGCGGTGACATCGGTCCCGTCGACCGTGTCGACGCTGATGTCGCGAATGATGACCGCACCCGCCCCGGCTTCGTCAGAATCGCCACCTCCGCACGCTGCGACAAACAACGAGATCGCAAGTATGGCGATCACGACGCGCACAGGAATTCGACCCTCACTTTTCTCGCAGACGTGGGGGAAGGCCGTCGTGCGCGGCCCAGTTTTTCTTCTGGGGTTGGGCGAGCTCGAAGGGCGATTGATGTTGGTTCGGGTCATGGAAGTCCTCGGAGGAAAGGTTCAGTGGCTAAGAGTGGTTCGTGCCGTGTTCAGGCGGTGGAGTAGGTCCGGTCGGGTTTGCTCGGTCGATACCGCGATCAAGGTCAGCGCAACCGCATGCGCGGCCTCGGCGCGGGGGTAGGCAGGATCGGGCGGCGGATCTGCTGAGACCCATTGGGCGATACGCACGATGAGTTGGCTCATCAGCGACTCGACGAGGAGTTGTGCGCTAGTGACCGGCTCGAGGTCTCCGCACTCAGTGGCTTCGAGAATCGCAAGACCGGTCGCCATGCCGTACCGGCGCAGTGGCCCCGCGTCCGAAGCGAACAACACTGGTCCGAGTCCTTCGGCATAGATCGAGCGGATGAGGCTTGTTGGGGCGGTGACCCGAGCGATGCAGTGATCGGCGATCTGGAAGCAACGCTCGATGGGTTCACCGCTGAGGGCGGCTAACTCGGATTCGATTGCCTCGCCGGCCCGTTCCCAGATGGCGACGAGTACGTCATCTCGGCCCCCGATGAGGTTGTAGACGGTTGGCACACTGACACCGGCGACGTCGGAGAGGGCGCGCATGGTGAGCGCGCTGACGTCTCCTTTGCTGACCAGGTTGGCGGCAGCGTCGACGATGCGTTCGCGGCGTTCGTTCATGCCGCGTTCGCGGATCGTTGTCGGCACAACCTTTAACACGTAAAGATAATTGCACGTGTTCAATCAACGTTCAAGGACCGTTGGCCGCAAGGTCAAACAGCGCTTCGATCGCTAGGCCGGTCGCAGTCGAGGGCCACGGGTCGGCTCCGTCGGCAGTACGGCTGAGTCGGTCGAGTTGGCCGACGAAGCCGAGCGCATCGAGCGGGTGGAGATCGGGTGGCTCGATGTGGCGACCGTCGATTTCGAGGTGGGGGAAAGGATCGAGCGTGAGCAGAATCACCCCGCCATCGTCGGCGACCTCGAGCTCGATCTGCGCCGGTCCCTCGGTCCATGCGACATCGAGGCCGACACGACGACCGGATTCGAGCTCGATCGCTGCGTGGACACCACCCCCGATCTCGACCTGTTCGACGTGCACCGCAGTCTCGGCCGCTGCTGCGAGCAGCAGGGGCGCAAGCCTGATTCCTGGGTCGTGAAGGGGGCCACCGAACGCCGGCGTGCCGTGGGCACCCCAAGTCGGCGCAGGCTGGCGAACTCGGAGTTGCAGGTGATGTGGTGCCTGCATCGCTGCAATGGCTCGCAGTGCCTGCTTGACGACGGGCGCATGGAGCAGGTTGGCCGCAAGAACAGTGGGGACCGACAGGACGGGGAGGGAGCGCAGCGGCGGCTCGATCATCACCGCACGGACCGGTGACCCGCGAAGAATCTCGTTCGCAACAAGGCCAGCAACGTCACTGACCTCCGAGGGCGGAACGGCGATAACCACGAGGTCTGCCTCACACAGTAACGGCAGTGCCAAGTTCGAGACCCCTGCATCCGAAGCGAGGCGATCGGCGGAGCCTGGCCGGCCCCCAACACCGATCAGGTCGATTCTGCGCATCTGCAGCGCAGCATCAGCGTGGAGGGTGGCGGCCCTACCGCCTCCGATGATGCCGATCGTTGTCACGATTGCATCGTGTCACGGCCGAGGCGAAGTCGTCGCCGCAGGCGGCCCTGAGCAGGGGGAGTGGCCCCTGGGGTCGTCCGCAGTGTTGGTGGGTCCGGAGCACCTCCTCGAACTGTTCACGTGTTCGCCTCGGTCTCGCCGTGGGCTTGTCCAATGTGGCGATCTCGATGCTGATTCGCCCGCAAGGTCTCACTCCAATCGAAATGGCCCCGGCCTCTACCTCGTTCACCAACCACGGCGTTCAGGGTGAACGGATCTGAACGAGCAAGAAAAAGACGACGACAACGACCTGATCGAAAGCCTCTGCAGCCCAGGTAACGAGGATGTCGGGGGTGCCCAGCTTTGTTCGAGCCCATAGATTTGGACGAAGACGGTGAGCAAGAAGGTTCTCGAGCGCTGAGGACCACTACGGTTCTCTTGTTGTCGTCCTCCTTCATCACCACGACGCAGACTCTCGACGAATGACCAACGCCCTCCTCGACATCCAGCACCTCGACGTTGCTGCCGATCAGCTTCGGCATCGGCGGGACAACTTGCAGGAGCGAGCCGCGCTCGAGCAGGCGCTCTCCGACCAGCGAGCCGAGCAGGACCAGATCGACAAGGTGGCAGTGGTTCGCGTCGATGTGGCAAACCGTCAGCGACGACTCGAAAACGAAGCGCAGATCGTTTCTGACCGGGCTGATACAGACGAGGCGAAGCTTTACGGTGGAGATGTAAAGGGCCTGAAGGAACTCGAGGCGCTGCAGCACGAGATTGCCACGCTGCGCAAACGGCAGAGTGGCTTCGAAGATGAAGCGCTCGAAGCAATGGAAGAGGCCGAAGTGCTCGCAGTGCAGATCGCTGAACTCGAAGCCGCGCGAGAGAGCGCCGATCAGCGAGTCTCGGCGCTGCAAGCCGAGATCGGTGCCCTCGAAGCCGAGATCGACGCCGAACTCGAACAGGTGGTCGCCGACCGTTCGGCCAGGGTCGGCGAAGTCGACGATGCCCTACTGGCAGAGTACGAACGGCTTCGTCCGGCATTCGGCGCCGCCACCGCCGTGCAGTTCAACGGCTCGCGTTGCGTGGGCTGCCCCTCGATCATGCCCGCGATGGAAGTCGATCGACTGAAGCACCTCGACGGAACCGATCCTGTGTCGTGCAGCGAGTGCGGCCGGATCGTCCTTCGCTGACGTGTTCGTGTTCTTCGCGGTCGCCGCGATGGGTGTCGTCTTGTTCGTGTTCGACTCCCCGGCAGTCGACTACCGATGGGTGGCACTCGGCGGTGTCTTGCCGCTGGTCGAAGCGCTGACGCTTCGACCCCTGCTGCTGCACACCCTTCTTGGCCCGGTGCTGCTCATGGGCATCGTCATGGTGCTCACCGTCGGCCGTCGACTGGTGCGGCGCCGCTGGCTCGGTGTTCCGATCGGAAGCTTCGTGTTCTTGATCGTCGCCGGTGTGTGGGCCCGCACCGAGCTGTTCTGGTGGCCCTTCGCAGGGTTGGACGGTATCGCCGAGCGTCCACTGCCCGAGTACGACCGACCGCTGAGCGTTCTTGTGGCGCTGGAACTCGCGGCGATCGTTGCTGCGTTCGTTCTCGCCCGCCGACTCGGCTTCGATGATCCAGCCAATCGGCGGGCATTCGTTCGTACTGGTCGAGTTCCATCCGATCGGCTCCGCTGATGCTCATTGTCGCTCGTCACGGTCGGACGCCTGCCAACGCTGCCGGCCAGCTCCTTGGCCGTCGCGATCCCGGACTTGATGATCTCGGCCGCGAGCAGGCTGCGGCGATCGCCGAGGCGCTTCCAAAGGGTGCAAGGATCATCTCGAGTCCGCTCCTGCGGTGCCGCCAGACAGCTGATGCAATCGACGCCGACCACGAGACCGACGATCGGCTCCTCGAGATCGACTACGGCGAACTCGAGGGCGTGCCGGTCAAAGAGGTGGCGCCGCAGACCTGGGCCGAATGGCGCAACGACAACTCTTGGGCACCACCTGGTGGCGAAAGCCACGACCAACTTGCTGCTCGGGTGTGGGAGTTGCTCGATGAACTAGCCGATGAAGCTGCCCAGCGTGACGTCGTCCTCGTAAGCCATGTTTCGCCGATCAAGGCAGCAGCGGCCTGGGGACTCGGCGTGTCGATCGATATCTCGTGGCGATGCTTTGTGCAGCAAGCATCGATCTTGCGGATCGCGACGAACGGCCCCAACCCGTCTCTACGGTCATTCAACGAAATCGCCCACCTCGACCATCTTCCGTGAACGGCAGGTTCGGGGGGGGCGGCCCCCTGGGGGGGCAAGAACTGCCTGCTAGCGTCACCACGGCGTGGCGGCGAAGGGTAAGCGATGAGCGGAGACTGGGCGGTTCCCGAAGCCGAGATCGAGTTTCGTTTCACCACCTCTGGTGGGCCGGGCGGCCAACATGCCAATCGATCGAACACCAAGGTCATCGCAGTGTGGCGCCCCGAGGATTCCCCGAGCGTCCCACCGGCTGCGCGTGTCCGGGTACTCGAGCGGCTGGGTGACGCCGTTCGCGTCGCGGTAGACGACGAGCGCTCGCAGAGCCGTAATCGTGAGATCGCCATCGCGCGACTTCGGGCGCGCGTCGCGAGTGCGCTGGTGGTCGAACATCCGCGCCGTCCGACCAAGGCGACCCGGGCCAGTAAACGTCGGCGGGTCGATGTGAAGCGCCAGCGGAGCGAGATCAAGCGAGGTCGACAGAAACCGCAAATCGACGACTAAGTGTTTCGGAGTGAGGCTGCGCTCCTCAGATCCTCCCGAGGGGCTGGGCACGGACAGAGTGACGCTTCTCGAGCCGGGGAACAGATGGTCCTTTCTTTCCCGTCTCTTCCACGCCCTGCGGAGGCCCGGATCTTCGCAACGTGTCGAATTCCGTTGTGAAAGCACGGTCCACGAAGTGGGCTCATGGCCAATTTCGTCGGCAAAGAGTGCTCCTGGCCCACGTGCTCACGAACGGCGTGACGACCGGATCGAGCCGAGGACGGTGCGGATCGGGGAGGTGGCAACCATCGATGCGCAACCGGATGTCAGGGTTGCGTGCGTATGCAGCCCACTGCAAACCAGCAATCGAAGTCGCTCGAAATCAAGGCCAGTGCGGATGTGTTCCGGTCGGTCGATCGGCCCCAAAAGATCAGGGGCAAAGCCTTTCGATTTCTTCAAGGAAGATCTTCACCACTTGGTCCGCTATCGCAGGTGTCAGTTCAATGTCGTAATCCGCAAGGATCTCGCGAACAGGGCGGCCGGATCCGTCGTATTCGTTCTCGGGGTCGTTGAACGCAGCGGCAAGCTCTGCCTCGACGAGGTCCCTACCGCCGTCTTCCTCCAGGACCTGACAGATCGGAAAAATGTCGCCAGCTATTTCTGGGGATGGAAGGTCGGCTCGAACCTGATCTCGAAACTCTTCCGTCCATGCAGGGCTACCTTCGCCGCATCCCGCGAGTGCAAATGCCAGAACCGCACACGCAAACAGCCTTCGCATTGCGACGACAATAGACCGCAGCCACCAGCACATCCGCTGATGGGCTCAAAGCAACCGGCCAGTGGTTGCCGGCGATGTTGGTTCGGCGGCTCTCCGACTCAGCTCGCCTTACGCATCTGAGACTCGTATTTGCGTCCCTGGTACCCCTCGACCGCATGAATGATCGACTTGTTGACGCAGAGAAAGACGAACACGCCAAACGCAACCCATCCGATTGTCTCGGTCGTCAGTGCTGCGACGCCCCATGAGACGAGTGCTACGAGGGTCATTCCTATGGCCAGGGAGATGATGAAGCCGATGAGTTGCGAAACCAGAATCATGGACGTGACCGTAAGCCCCAACCCGCACCGGCGACTAGGGACCTAAGTCCTTCGCAGACGAACGACCATTGAGCTCGAGGCCGTGCTGATTCGTCTGCATCGTCACGCGAATCATCGACGTGTACCGTCCGGTTCGCTGTTGATGACGAGCGCTCGCAGCCTCACCACTGAGAGATCGCAATGGAGTGAATTCGCGCGCGTGTGGCGAGTGCTCTCGTTGCCGAAGGCCTGCCCCGCCCGACCAAGGCAGCCCGGGCGAACAAGCGTCGGCTGGCCGAGATCAAAAGGGCTCGTCAGCGTCTGCAGGTAGACGACTGCCCGTCTCGTGGTGCAATCTGCGCTCGCCCGGTTGTCGGAAGGGTGGACCGCGCTGCCTAACCTGACGGCGTCATGAACGAGTCGTCCAACGCTCCGCAGCGGGTCTCCTGTGTGCAGATCGAAGCCAATGTCGACGACCTCGATCCTCGGATCTGGCCCCACGTCATCGATGCCTTGCTGGCTGCTGGTGCCCACGACGCATGGATCACCCCGATCGTGATGAAGAAGGGCCGACCGGCGTTCACCCTCGGCGTACTGTGTGCCGCAGCTGATCTTGAGGTGATCCGAGCGGTTGTCTTCGCCGAGACCAGCACCATCGGGCTTCGTGAATGGGAGATCGTCAAACACGTGCTCGAGCGTTCGGTCGAGACGGTTGCTGTCGGCGATCACCAAATCGACACCAAGGTGGCCTGGGTCGACGGCGAGGTGGTGAACCGGAGCATCGAGTGGGACGACGTCGTTCGGGTGAGTGCCTCGCTCGGCTTGGCGCCGAAAGTGGTGCTCTCCGCGGCCATCGCAGCAGCAACGGACCGTCAGGCATGACAACAGAAGCCGACCTCGTGGCGCTGCGTCAAGCGCTCACCGAGTGTTCGCCCATCGTCGTTGCGTGCAGTGGAGGAATCGATTCGCTCGTGCTGGCGACGGTGGCTCATCGGCTCGATCCCGAGCACACCATCGTGGCCCACACGGTCACGCCAGCCGTCCCACCCGACGGCACCGAGCGGGTTCGCAATCACGCCCACCGAGAAGGGTGGACCCTGCGGATCGTGGAGTCTCGAGAGTTCGGTGATGAGCGATATCTGTCCAATCCGACGGATCGCTGTTATTTCTGCAAGTCCAACCTCTACGACGCGATCGACGAGATCGTGGCCGAGTTCTCGTCGCCGGAGGCGACGGTCGTCAGCGGTGCCAACGTCGATGACCTCGGCGAGTACCGTCCCGGCCTCGTCGCCGCAGCGGAGCACGGGGTTCGCCACCCGTACGTCGATGCTGGTATCGACAAGGAACGTATCCGGGCGATCGCTCGAGTTCTCGATCTCGATGAGGCCGAACTTCCAGCCTCACCGTGCCTCGCCAGTCGTCTGTACACCGGAACGCGGGTGACCCCCACCCGTCTCGCTGCAGTGCACGCAGGGGAGGAGTCGCTGCGCGCTGCAGGCTTCAGAATTGTTCGGTGCCGTCGTCGTGACAATGTCGTGTGGATCGAACTGCCCGACACCGATCGGCCCCGTATCAGCCAAGACATCATCGACCGTGCAGCAGCGGCTATGCAGGCTGTTGATCCTGAGATCGCTGCCGTCGAGCTCGACTCCCGACCGTACCGGCCGGGTCGGGCCGTGATCGCAACCAGCTGATGCACGTCCACGACCACTCTCGCCCCGAACGCATCGGCATGCCCGAAGCGGTCCTCTGTTCGGCAAAGACGGACCGTCAGCTTGTTGCGATCGTTGACGACCTCAGTCGAGCGGGCGTGTCCTCGCTACTCACGAGGCTGCCCGCAGGGCGGCTCGACCGTCTCCCCGAGATCGCAGCGCTACTCGAATACGACGCCGTTTCGGAGACTGCAGTTCTGGGATCGCCACAGCCTCCTCGGCCCGGCGATATCGCGATCGTGGCTGCCGGTACCTCCGATCAACGGGTTGCGGCCGAGGCGGCGCGCACGCTGGCCTTTTCGGGAGTCCGGACTCGTTCCTTCATCGATGTCGGTGTGGCTGGGCTCTGGCGGCTCGAAGCCCGATTACCCGAGATCCGTGGGGCCGACATCGTGATCGTCGCCGCCGGTATGGACGCAGCACTGGTGTCGGTGCTCGGTGGACTGCTCGCAGCGCCGATTGTGGCTGTACCCACCTCGATTGGGTACGGAGTCGCCGAGGGCGGCACGACTGCACTCAACAGCGCGCTTGCGAGCTGCGCTCAGGGCGTCACCGTGGTCAACATCGACAACGGATTCGGCGCCGCATGCGCAGCGGTCCGAATGTTGTCGTTGCTTCCCGTGGTCGCCGAGGAGTAGGCGGCGTGATCGGTTGGTTCGACGGCGCTGCGGGCGCCAGCGGCGACATGGTGTTGGGCGCGGTGGTCGACGCAGGTGTGCCGCTTGAGGTCGTGGCAGGCGCGATCGATGCGCTGAATCTCGGCATCGTTTTGCGGCCCGAAGCGGTGCAGCGGGCCAGTCTCGGGGCGACCCAGGTTCATGTCGAGGTTCCCGACACGACGGTGATGCGACATCTTCGTGACGTTGTTGGACTCTTCGGCAGCCTCGACCCTGTGGTTCGGGCCGTGGCCACGGCGGTATTCGAACGACTCGCAGCAGCCGAAGCCGCCGTGCACCGAGTACCGGTTGAAAACGTCCACTTCCACGAAGTCGGGGCGCTCGACTCCATCGCCGACGTGGTTGGCGCTGCCGCGGGTCTCGTCCACCTCGACCTCGCCAGGGTGTGTTGCTCTCGTCTCAGCCTCGGGTCTGGTTCGACTCGGGGCGCGCACGGACCGATTCCGGTGCCAGCGCCAGCCGTGCTCGAGCTCTTGTCCGGCGACGTCCCCGTGCAGGCGGGGCCTGCCTCGTTCGAGAGCACGACCCCGACTGGTGCTGCGATCCTTGCCACCGTTGTCGATGAGTGGGGCCCGCTTCCTGCAATGCAAGTTGATGCTGTTGGAAAAGGCGCTGGTGCCCGAGACAGCGAAGAGGTAGCCAACCTGCTGCGTCTGGTCATCGGAACCGAGTCCTGAACCGGCCGCAGCGAGGAGATCCGGCACCTATGGATTAGGCGCTTAGATCCACTCCCACAGTTCCCATGTGGCATTGCCATCAGGCGAAACAACCCAGTCGTACACCACAGCCTTACCGTTGAGGGACGACAGCGACGCTGCGTGAGCTTCGAAGTACACCACGCCTTTGAACACGAACCCTCCATCGCTGGTCGGATTGCCGCATCCTGTGGCCCGGAAGGTCGCTACTCCGTCGGCAGTCATGATGACCCCTGCGTTGGGGCATTCTCCATAAAAGGAGCCGTCAGCGCGCATCGTGGCGCTGTACGAGGCAAAGCTGGTGACCTCGGCCCCCGCGAGTGTTCCCGTGAGACCTCACGCCGATGTTTCGAACGTTGGCATTCCACCAACGGCTGACATTGCTTTCATTGATGTCGGGCCCGAAATGGTTCCGATGTGGGTCTGCTGGGTGTTCTTTGCGTTCCTGAACGTGGAACCTGGGAGCATCTCGTTGCACATCTGGTGCACATACCTTGCTCGGAAGGTCCCATATCCCTTGTGTTTTTTGGGCGGTGGCGGGGAGTCGACCTGTAAGCGGGGTTCTGTCCGGGACCGACGAATCGGTCCGTGGATGACCATCCATCTGTGCGGTCGACCCGGGAGTGTCCACGGACGGACCGCCCTCTCCCTGCGTGACCTTGCTCCGGGTGGGGTTTGCCGAGCCACCCCTGTCGCCAGGGGTGCTGGTGCGCTCTTACCGCACCGTTTCACCCTTACCGGTCGAAACCGGCGGTCTGTTCTCTGTGGCACTTTCCTGCGAGTCACCTCGACTGGCGCGAGCCAGCACCCTGTCCTGCGGAGCCCCGACTTTCCTCAACCCCGAAGGGCCGCGGTCATCCAGTCGGCTCCCCGCCACCACCAACTAGTGTGCCACGCATACCACCCAAGCCCGCCCCGACCACGCCAATGGTGGCTGCAAGGAGCAGGTTGAAGAGGGCGGCGATCACGCTGATGCCGCCGCCCGAAGCGATCCAGGCGATCGTCTGCAAAACAACGAACCCCGCAGCAGGAGCTGCCGCCCCGTTGACGAACGGAGTCTCGATCGAGCGGCGGGCCGCTACCCAACCGCCCGAAATGTAGGCAATCAAGACGAACACGAACGCCAAAGAGACCCAGTTGCTCTGGTCGGTACCATCGGCGGTTTCGCCTAGCGCCCGGATGATCAGCACGGCCGGTGTGGCGATCACGAGCGTCACAAGCGCACCACGAAGGACGGCGGGGGCGTTGAGGGCGTCGTTCACAGGGGCCCTAGAGTACCGCCGATGACCGAGTCGACCGGTACTGACGCAATGGACGCTCTGCGGGCCGGGATTCGCCACATCAGCGCGTCGGTGACCCGGACGGAGTACTTGGCCGAACAGGCCGATGTTGATGGTGAACCGCACCTCGCAGCCCTGCTTCGGGCCATGACCGAACGCAATCGAGGCCTCGCCCAAGGCCTGTATGCGCTGCTTGCCGAAGAGACCGGAACCGCTGATGCCCGGCCCGGCGTTGATGATTTGCTCGAGCGGCTGCCTTCCCACGCGGCTCACCATGCCTCACTGGCCGAGGAACTCCGCGCTGGCGGGCGAGGCGATCTGGCATCGTGGATGGACAAGCTCGCCGCAGCACAACACGATCATCTTGCGAAGCTCACCGACGCCCAACAGTGGGGAGCTGAGGAGTCCTCATGACTTCCTTGATCGCTGAGCTCGGCGGATGGCCAGCGGTACTCGGTCAACTCGCAGCCGGCAACGACCTCGATAGCGATGACTGCACCGCTGTGCTTACCGACATCCTCGCTGGCCAGGCGACCAATGCCCAGATCGCAGCATTTATCGTTGGGCTTCGGCTCAAGGGCGAGACCGTGGAGGAACTCATCGGCTTACAGCACGCCATGATGGATGCTGCTGCGCCGCTTGACGTTCCCGACGACACGATCGACATCGTCGGTGTCGGTGGTGTGCCTTCACGCCGTATCCATGCGCTCAACGTGTCGACCATGGCGGCGTTCGTCGCCGCTGGTGCCGGAGCATCGGTCTGCAAGCACGGGAATCGCAAGGCCTCGTCGACATCAGGCAGCTTCGACGTTCTCGAGGCCCTGGGCGTCGACGTCGACATTGCCCCCCGAGCGCTCGAGAGACAGGTGGCTGAGTACGGCCTCGGGTTCGCCTTCGCTCGAGTGTTTCATCCAGCGATGCGCCACGTCGGTCCCGTCCGCGCTGAGCTCGGGATCCCGACGGTGTTCAATATCCTCGGTCCACTCTCACATCCCGGCCGCCTGCGGCGGCAGGTGATCGGCGCCTCCGACTGGACGCTCGCACACCACATGGCCGAGACACTCGGGTCCACCGGCTCGGTCCGGTCGCTGATCGTGCACGGCGACGGGGGCCTCGACGAGCTCACCACCACTGGTCCGTCACGGATGTTGTCGCTCGATGACGGTCAGATCACCGAAATCGAGATCGACGCAGTCGATTTTGGCTTGGCTCGGGTGACACCCGACGAGCTTGCCGGCGGCGATGCCGAAGCGAACGCTGCGATCGCCCACCGGATCTTCGCAGGCGAACGCATCGCGGCCCGCGACATCGTCGTGCTCAACGCCGGCGCAGGTCTCGTCGCTTCTGGCGTGGTCGACCGTCTCGCTGACGGGGTCGAGGCTGCCGCAGCGGCGATCGACGATGGTTCGGCGGCCGCAAAGCTGCTAGCCCTCGTCGGTTAAGGCTCCGGGGGTACGAAGGTCGGTAGGCGGGGGAGTGGCTCGGCTAGCTCACCCGTCGTCAACTCGAGCGAGATTCGGTGGGCGTTGTCGTCGAGCCAACGGGCGATGCACAGCAACTCGTCGGCTTCGTTGCGACTCGGTGGACCATCGACCACCGGTGGAGATTCGGTCTCGTCGTTGTCGAGAAGTGACGGCGGATCATCGATGTTTCCGCAGCGACGTAACAGACCGTTGTCGAGTTCGGCCCATGCGTCGCCGACCTGGAACCGAACCCGCCCTGCGCGGCGGAGTAGATCGAAACGCCGCTGGCGGCGAAGCGCCGCCGACAGCGCTGCGGCGCGATCGCGAACGTCGGCTGCCTCTTCGTAGCGTTCCTCGGCAGCGAGCACTGCGATCCGTTGGTCGAGGGGATCGAGCAGGCGTCTTGGCTCGCGGGTGAGGCCGGCCACCAAGCCGACGACGATTTCTCGGTAGTCATCGTCGGAGGTCTGGCCGGAGCACGGACATGCGGCGACGCCGATCTGGGCGGCGGTGCAGATCGGCTTCGCAGTGCGGCTCGTCGACTTGGTGGAGCAACGCCGGATGGGGGATGCGGTCTGGATCGCCTCGATCAGCCGATGAGCAGCCTTGGATGATGGGACCGGACCGAGGTAGAGCGCCCCGTCGTCTTGCAGCGTGCGAACGACTGAAAGGCGAGGGAACCGTTCGTCGAGGGTGAGCTTCACGTACGGGTACGCAGAGCTTCGGGTGCCCTGGCGGTTGAACCTGGGAAGGTGTTCGTGGATCAGCCGCAGTTCGAGCACCGCAGCCTCGAGGCCATTGCGGCAGACTTGATGGTCGATGCGGTGTGTTTCACGCAGCAGCTGGCCGATCTTGCGGCGTTCATCGGTCGAGAAGTAGCTCCGGACGCGCGAGCGAAGGTTGGTGGCTTTGCCCACGTAGAGCACCTCGCCAGCGCGTCCGCGGAACAGATAGACGCCGGGGGAGCGAGGAAGTCGCTCGGTGAGCTTGAGCTTCTGGGCTTGGGCGTTTCCAGCCATCTTCGGCAAGGTGAGGAGGTCGTCGAGCCCGGTGACCCCGATGGCACCCGCCCGCTCGAGCAGAAGGTGGAGGAGTTCGCCGGTAGCGAGGGCGTCGTCGAGGGCTCGGTGACTCGGCCGATGGGAGAGACGGAGGCGATCGGCCAAGGTGCCGAGGCGATAGTTCGGTACCTCGTCACGCAGGAGGCGGCGGGCTAAGGCCAGTGTGTCGACCGAGCGGTGGGTGAGCTTTTCGCGGCCGGCGCGTTCCATCGCAGCAGCCATGAACGAGACGTCGTAGCGGACGTTGTGGCCGACCAGCACCGAGTCGGAGCCGACGAAGTCGATGAAGGACGGCAGCACAGCATTGATTGCCGGGGCCCGCATCACCATGGCCTGGGTGATCCCGGTGAGGATTGTGATCTCGGGAGGGATCGCCCGGCCCGGGTCGACGAGGGTCTGGTAGGTACCGAGGCACTCGCCTCCCCGCAGCTTGACGGCCCCGATCTCGGTGATCGCACCGTCCTTTGCGGAACCGCCGGTGGTTTCGACGTCAAACACGACGAACGTGACCTCATGCAGCGATGCACCCAGGTCGTCGAAGGTTCGCTGCTGCGGTGGGAGCGGGGGTGCAGCGGGCGTTGGTTGAATTTCTGCGAACAGATGTTCGTTCATGGAGGTGTGACGATGCCCGAACGACTGTTCGCATGTCAAGTATTCGACGACAGGAGGTTCGCTGTCACACCCCTTTCGTAGGGTACGAATCATGACCCGCACCCACGTTCCCCACCTTCGTCTCGTGCCGGCGCTTGCCTCCGACCCCGGTCTCACCATCGACTGCGACGCTTGCGTCGCCCAGTTCACCGATGCGTGCGATGACTGCCTCGTCTCGTATCTCGTGGGGCATGAAGCCGGCACGCCGGTCGTGCTCGATGAAGACGAACAAACGGCAGTTGAACTACTCGTCGACGGTGGCCTTGTACCTCCGTCCCGCTTCGCATCCCGCAACGGCGTGGCATAGCTGGCACCATGGCGGGATGACCCCGTCGATCGGCGAGCTTCGCACCATCGGACTCGCTGCCGGTCTCTGTGCAGTCGGAGCAGCTAATGCCTCTCCGTTTGACGATGTGCGGACCGAAATCGAACGCCGCCGAGCCGAAGGGCTGCACGGCGGTATGCAGTTCACCTACCGCAACCCGGCACGTTCCACCGACCCCCAGCACGTCTTGCCGGGAGCGGCATCGTTGGTGGTAGGGGCCTACGACTATCAGCGCGAGGCGCCGACACCGCCGAACGGAGTTGTCGTCGGACGAGTCGCGGCGTACTCGTGGGAAGACCACTACGCCATGCTTCGCAACGCGCTCGAAGCAATCGCAGCAGCACTGCGGGCTGAGGGTCACCGCGCGGTCGTGGTAGCTGACCAGAACCATCTCGTCGATCGCGCTGCAGCCCACCGTGCCGGGATTGGATGGTGGGGAAAGTCGAGCAACATCCTTATCCCTGGAGCTGGGAGCCTCGTTGTTCTTGGTGCAGTGGTGACCGATGGTGTGATCGCTCCCGATCACACCGAACCGGTCTCCGACGGGTGTGGCACGTGTACACAGTGCCTTTCGGGGTGTCCGACTGGAGCGATCGTCGAGCCGGGAGTGATCGACGCCCGTCGATGCCTGGCGTGGTTGGTGCAAACCGACGGCATGTTCCCGGTCGAGTTCCGTGAAGCGCTCGGTGATCGGATATACGGCTGCGACGACTGCCAAGACGTCTGCCCACCAAACCGGGTCCGGATGCGTCGTCCATCGGGAGCAGGCGCCGACGAGGCATGGATCGACCTACTCGACGTGCTGGCGGCTGACAACAGCTCACTGATGGATCGGCTCGGACGCTGGTACATCGCAAATCGCGATCCCGACTATGTCCGCCGGAACGCACTCCTGGTGTTGGCAAACGTTGCCGACGGCACCGATCCTGCGGTACGTGCCGCAGTCGAGCAGTACCTCGATTCCCCGAACCCGATGCTTCGCGCCCACGCCGTGTGGACTGCTCGCCGACTCGATATCGCCCTCCCTCACCAGGTGATGGCCGACCCCGATGCGCTCGTCGCTATCGAGGTCGCTCGGCCGTAGGGTCAGCCTGTGGTCCGGCATCTGCTCGTCACCAACGATTACCCGCCCAAGATCGGTGGCATCCAGAATTATCTCTGGGAACTGTGGCGCCGTCTGCCCGCCGACGACGTCGTCGTCCATACGACGCCCCACCAAGGTGCCGAGGCCTTCGACGCCGCCCAAGACCACACCATCGTTCGCAGCCGTGAGCCCTGGTTGCTGCCGCAACCGGTGCTGATCCGACGCGTGAATCGCTTGATCGCCGAGTACAAAGCCGAGGTTGTGATCCTTGATCCGGCTGTGCCCGTCGGTTTGATCGGGCCCCATCTCGACGTTCCCTACGGTGTCGTTCTCCACGGAGCTGAGGTCACGATTCCCGGAAGAATCCCTGGCACCCGCCAGCTACTCAACCGCGTGCTGGCCGACGCACGCGGCGTGATAGCCGCAGGCGGCTACCCGGCAGCCGAGGGCGAACGAAGCCTGGGTCGCCCGTTACCACCGTGCACGGTTGTGCCTCCCGGTGTCGATACCGAGCGCTTCGCTTCACTCGACACCGCTGCCCGCGCGTCGGTGCGAGCCCGCTACGGCATCGCTCCCGATCAACCGATGATCACGTCGGTGTCGCGGCTCGTACCCCGCAAAGGTATGGACACGCTGATCGCCGCCAGCACAATCCTCGCAAAGGAGTTCCCCGACCTCGCCGTCTTGATCGCTGGCCAGGGGCGTGACATCGGTCGCCTCCAGGGTCTGATCGACGACGCCGGCGCGCCGGTACAGCTCGTCGGCCGCCTGTCAGAAGACGAACTCATCGAGTTGTACGGAGCTGGCGATGTGTTCGCGATGCTGTGTCGGTCGCGATGGGGAGGGCTAGAGCAGGAAGGATTTGGAATTGTGTTCGTCGAGGCCGCCGCCGCCGGTGTCCCTCAGGTTGCTGGGCGAAGTGGTGGCGCTCATGAAGCGGTCGAGCACGGCGAGTCCGGGATCGTCGTCGACGACCCGAGCGACCCGTTGGCTGCTGCCGAGGCGATCGCCGTGCTGATGCGCGATCCGGCCCGTCGAGCGACCATGGCGGCAGCGTCCCGAGCGCGAGCGGCGAACGAATTCGACTATAGCGTGCTTGCCGCCCGACTGGGCGCTGCGATTGACGCAATGGTGGAACCATCGTGAGGATCGTCACGCTGCCGAGCCCGGGAACCGGCCTCATCCGCTCGTCGTGGCAGGCGACCGCCGTGTTCACCGTCACTGCGTTTGCAGCCGCAATCGGACCCAGCTGGTTGCGTTGGCCCGCTGTGGTCGTTGCGCTTGCCCTCTTTGCCGTGGGCATCATCACGATGCTGTGGGCCTTCGCTATCGCCGTCCAGCGAAGCCGCGTCGATGCGATCGGTGTGGGGGGTCTGTATCTCGGTATGGGGAGCTCACCGCGGCCGGTTCGGCGACACCTCCTTGGGGCGCTGGCTCTGCAGGTCGTCGTGGGGATCGTCACGGCGTCGATCCGCCCCTTCACGTCACTGGCATTCGGAACCCTGGTCCCGATCCTTGGTATCGGCCTGATGGGCCTTTGGGCAGCTCGTTACGGCGATTTTGAACCAACTGATCGGCCGATTAACACCGATAACGACAGCTAGTTGTTAGGGTCCTGACATGGTTGATCAGGCCACTGTTCGCACAACTATCGCCGCGTCTCCAGGGGCTTGTTTTGCGGCTGCGATCGACTTTGAGCGCTATCCCGACTGGGCCTCCGATGTGAAGATGGCACGCGTGCTTTCGCGCGACGACGAAGGCCGTGCCGTCGACGTCGAGTTCCGAGCAGCAGCCATGGGTCGATCCACTACGTACACCCTGCGCTATTTCTACGGATCGAATCCGAGCCGGCTCGCATGGCGGCTCCAGAGCGGCGACATCGCGCGCCGTCTCGACGGCGAGTACGAGTTCTTGCCGGTGCCGTCAGATCCGTCGTCGACCGAGGTCGTCTACCACCTTGCCGTCGACCTCTCGGTACCCTTGCCCGGGTTCGTGAAACGGCGGGCCGAAGCCCGCATCGTTCGCACTGCGGTGAACGACTTCACGACCCACGTGGAGTCCGGAGCTTGACGCCTGTCGGGTCGCCGCGGCTGGCCGAACAGATCGACGGGCCGGCACCCACCGCTTCCTGACCTCGAGGCGAAGTGTTCACCGAGTTCGGCTTTGCCTTCTCAGTAGCCTAGATGTATGGAATTCCGTCGGATCACTGGTCTGCCCCCGTACGTCTTCACCATCATCGATTCGCTGAAGGTGCAAGCACGGCGTGCTGGCGAAGACGTCATCGATCTCGGATTCGGGAACCCCGACCTGCCATCTCCCGACATTGCCGTCGAGAAACTCGTTGAAGCTGCCCGCAACCCTCGCAACCATCGCTACTCGTCGAGCAAGGGTCTCCCCAAGCTCCGTCAGGCATTTGCTGACCTGTACAAGCGCCGTTTCGACGTCGATCTCGACCCCGAGACCGAGGTCATCAACACCATCGGCGCCAAAGAGGGCCTCTCACATCTGATGTGGGTGCTGTGCCAGAGCGGTGACAGCGTGTTGGTGCCAGCACCTTCGTACCCGATCCACATCTTCGCCCCGATCTTCGCCGGCGCGAACGTGCGGGAGATTCCACTCAGTGAAGATCAAGACACCTTCTTCGAGGCGATGAAAGATCGCTTCACCTACTCGTGGCCGCGACCGCGAGTGATCCTCCTCTCGTTCCCACACAACCCGACGACCACCTGTGTCGATGCCGACTTCATGCAGCGGGTGGTGGACTTCGCCCGTGAACAGGACGTCGTGGTCGTACACGATTTCGCGTACGCAGACCTCGGCTTCGATGGCTACGCACCCCCATCGATCCTGCAAGCCGATGGGGCCAAGGAGGTTGCAGTCGAGTTGTACTCGATGACCAAGTCGTTCTCGATGGCGGGCTGGCGGGTTGCGTTCATGGCCGGCAATGCTGAGGTCGTGGCTGCGCTCGCCAAAATGAAGTCGTACCTCGACTACGGAACCTTCCAGCCCATCCAGATCGCAGCGACGGTCACCATGAACGAGGCGCCCGACTATCCGGAGCAGGCGTGCGCCGTCTACGAGGCGAGACGAAACGCTCTGATCGAGGGACTCCATCGAATCGGCTGGCACGTCGAGCCGCCGAAGGGAACGATGTTCACCTGGGCGCCGATCCCAACCGAGTACGGCCACATGGATTCCGTCGAATTCGCATCGATGCTCGTCAAGAACGCAAACGTTGCCCTGTCACCCGGCGTGGGTTTCGGCCCCGGAGGTGAAGGCAACGTCCGGTTTGCGCTCATCGAGAACGAGCAGCGCATTGCGCAGGCGGTCCGCAACCTCCGGGAAGCGTTACCGCTGCTCGAGGGTTAACTCACGTCCCAGTGCCGCGACCGTTCGACTGCACGCTGCCAGCGGGCGTACTCGATGTCTGCTCGGCTGCGGTCGACCGTAGGCACGAACTCGCCGTCGGCGGCCCAGTTGGCGGTGACGTCGGCGGGGGAGTCCCAGACACCTTCGGCAAGGCCGGCGAGATAGGCAGCGCCGAGAGCCGTCGTTTCCGCGATCTTCGACCGGATCACGGGAACTCCGAGCTGATCTGCCTGGAACTGCAGCAAGAAGTCCATCACCGACGCGCCACCGTCGACGCGGAGATCGCGCACACCCGTGCCGCTCGCAGCGGTCATGGCATCGACCACGTCGCGGGTCTGGTAGGCCATCGACTCGACCGTCGCTCGTGTGAGTTCGGCCCGACCGGTCCCGCGGGTGATCCCGACAATGGTGCCGCGGGCGCGAGGATCCCAGTATGGCGAGCCGAGTCCGGCCATCGCCGGGACGAAGACGACGCCCCCGGTGTCGACCACGGACGCCGCTAGAGGTCCGGTCTCTGCTGCGTCATCGATGATTCCCAACCCGTCGCGCAACCACTGGATCGCAGCACCTGTGACGAAGATGGCGCCCTCGTAGGCGTAGCTCGTCTGCCATTCGCCACCGACGTCGAGCGTCCATGCCACCGTGGTCAGCAATCCCTCCACCGGATCCGGACAGACCTGCCCCACGTTCATGAGCACGAAGGAACCCGTGCCGTAGGTGTTCTTCGCCTGACCAGGCTCGAAGCAGGCTTGCCCGAAGAGTGCGGCCTGTTGATCGCCGGCGATACCAGAGATTGGAGTGCCGGCCGGGACGGGAAGTCCGCCGGTCGTGATCCCGTAGCGCTCCGATGACGGCCGAACCTCGGGGAGAATCGACATTGGCACCCCGAACAGGTCGCACATCGAATCACTCCAGCGGAGTTCGCCAATGTCGAAGAGCAGAGTCCGGCTCGCGTTGGTGGTGTCGGTGATGTGGACGCCGCCGGTCAGCTTCCACACGAGCCATGAGTCGACAGTGCCGAACGCAAGATCGTCGTCAACCTCCAGGCCGCCTTCGGTGAGCAACCACTCGACTTTGCTACCCGAGAAGTACGGGTCGAGAACCAGACCGGTTGTGTGACGCACCATGTCGAGATGGCCTGCATTCTGCAGCTCCTCGCAACGCCCAGCGGTGCGACGATCCTGCCAGACGATCGCACGGTGACGGGGCTTGCCGGAGCGCCGATCCCACATCACGACCGTCTCCCGCTGGTCGGTGATACCGATCGCAGCGATCGGTTCGGTGATGGTTTCGGCGACCTCACCGAGTGTCGCGAGGACCGCCTGCCAGATCTCTTCGGCATCGTGTTCGACCCAACCCGGCTGCGGGAAGTATTGGGTGAACTCCCGGTATGCGAACCCAAGCGGCGTACCGGACTCGTCGATGGCAACGGAACGGACCCCGGTCGTGCCGGCATCGATAGCGATCACGATTCCCATGGCGGGCGACCATAGCCGTCAGCCTTTGTGAAGCGCCGGTAGGGTCCTATGCGTGTCTGGCTCCCCCAAGATCACGACGATTGCTGTATTGACGAGCGGTGGTGACTGCCCCGGTCTGAACGCCGTTATCCGTGGTGTCGTTCGTAAGGCCGAACGGCAGTACGGCTGGCGAATCTTCGGGGTTCACGAAGGGTTCAAAGGCCTGCTCGATGACTCGATGGAGGAGTTGACGGTCGAGGGTTGCCGCGGCATCTTGCCGCGTGGTGGCACCATCATCGGCACCAGTCGCCACACCCCATTCATGCACGAGGGTGGTATGGAAAAAGTGCAGGAAACCATGGAACGCCGGGGGCTCGACGCTCTCGTGGTGATCGGTGGGGAAGGAAGCCTCTCGTGCGCTCACGAGATGCACTTGTGTGGCATTCCGTTGGTCGGCGTACCGAAGACCATCGACAACGACGTCGGACTTACCGAACGCACCTTCGGGTTCGACACTGCCGTGCAGATCGCAACCGATGCGATCGACCGCCTCCACACCACGGCCGAATCCCACAACCGCGTGATGGTCGTCGAGGTGATGGGTCGCAACGTCGGCCACATCGCGACATGGGCTGGCCTGGCGGGCGGCGCCACGTTGACCCTGGTTCCCGAGGAGCCGTTCAACATCGCCGATGTGTGTGAGGCGTTGACTCGCCGCCACGCCCGAGGGAAGTTCGCGTCGATCGTGGTTGTCGCCGAGGGTGCCCGACCTGCCGAAGGCACGCTCGAGATCCCTGAGCCGCCAGTCGATCAGTACGGCCATAAGCGATTGGGTGGGATCTGCAATGTGGTCGCAGCCGAGATCGAGGCTCGTACCGGTTTCGAGACGCGTGTGACGGTGCTCGGCCACGTGCAGCGCGGTGGTACCCCGACATCGTTCGATCGGGCGTTGTCGAGTTGGTACGGCGTCGAGGCTGCCGAAGCGCTCGCCGACGGTGACTTCGGTTCAATGATTGCGTTTCAGTGCGGCTCGATGGTTCGCGTGTCGCTGGCTGATGCGATCGCTCAGATCAAGTACACGAGCCCCGAACTTCGCGCTGTCGCTCGGTCCTTTTTTGCCTGACCGTCAGCTGCTTTCTTCGGGTGGCAGGGTTGTCGAAGACGTCGTGGACGTGGTGGGAACCTCGAAGTTCGGGTCGTACTGGAAGTAGTCGTCGCGGTCGACGACCCCTTCGGTGTCACCCTCACTCGTCGGCAATGAGATCCGCTCACCGTTGATTCGGATACGAACTGCGACCACATCGGGGAGCCCGGTGGCGGTGTACACCAACTGCGCTGCCGCATTGCGAAGCACTTCGGCCTCGGTCGGGATCGGAGCACCTTCCTCGTCGAGGGCAACCATGTCGATGATTGCAACGTCGTTCTCGTTGATCTGGGCGTCGAGGAGTGTGAACTCCCGCAGAGCGTTGCTGTAGAGCTCACGCTCTTCCTCGGTGCGGACCTCGTCGCGGAAAAGCAATCCGATACGGTCGGAGAACCCGGTCTGGGGTGAGACCTCACGGTCGCGTTGAACCACGACGTTGCGTTCCCCGACCACCTCCAGCAAGAAGATGGTGAACGTCACCGTGAGTGGACCGGGCGTGTCAGCCTCCTCGACCTCCACCTCGAGGTCGCTGCGCAACACGTCAGGCAGGTCCTCGGGGTCGACGATCGCTGCCTCATCGTCAGTGGGGAGCGAACAACCCACTACGAGGCTGAGAAGTCCTGCGATCAGCAGCACGAGGCTCTGCTTCATTCGAACTCCCCCTCAAACTCGGAGATCTCATCGATCGGCAACTGGACCACGAAGCGAGCACCTGGCTTGCCGTCCGCGCGGTCTTCGACCCACACCGTTCCGCGATGCAGTCCTACGTGCTCAGCGACGAGGGCCAACCCGAGCCCCGACCCCGTACCTTGGCCTCGTCGCCCTCCGGCACTGCCGCGCGAGAATCGGTCGAAGATCACGGTCCTTTCGGCCTCGAGCACCCCAACGCCTTCGTCTTCGACCGCGAGCAACGCGCTGCCGTCGTGCTCGCTGAGGGTTACCGTGATCGCGCCGGCGCCGTACTTTGCGGCGTTGTCGACGAGGTTCGTGATCACTTGGGCGAGTCGGCGCTTGTCGCCGACAAACACAAGGTGCTCGAGATCACCGAAGTCGACGTTCACGTTGTCGTGGGGGAGGTGGCGGATCGATTGACGAGCGAACTCGATCAGGTCGATCGGTTCCGCCTGCAGCGATGCGGTTCCCACGTCGTACCGGCTGATCTCGAGCAGGTCTTCGACTAGGAGGGTGAAGCGCTGGATGTCGTCGGTGAGCAGGTCGAGCGCCATCTGGCTTCGCTCTGACAGTTGTTCGCGACCGTTTTGCAACACCTCGATCGATGCGCTCAGTGTCATGAGTGGCGATCGCAGCTCGTGACTGACCTCCGACGCAAAGCGGGCGTCGCGTTCGACTCGATCCTCAAGTGAACGCGCCATGCCGTTGAACGAAGCCGTGAGCGATGCAAGGTCGGCATCGGCAGGGGGCTCGAGCCTGGTGTCGAGTTCGCCTGCTGCGAGGGATTCCGCAGCGATACGAACGTCGGCAAGCGGTGTGAGCGCTCGCCGTGAGGCCCATGAGCCGAGCGCGGCCGACAGGAGTGTCGTGGCTGCTGCCACACCGAGCACGATGATGCCGAGCGCGTCGAGTGCATCCTCGACATCGTCGGTGAGGGCGGCCTCGTAGTAGTCGGCGTCCACATCGGGGATCGGGATGCCGGTGAGGATCATGTGGGTACCGTTGACACGGGTCCTCATTCGTGCTGCGTTCCCTGCGTCGACCTGTGCTCGCAGTGATGAAGGGATCAGTTCTTGGTTGAACACCTGAGGGCTGCCGGAGGTGGATTCCGTGCCGAGTCGAACGAGCGCAACCGAGCGCTCGGTCACGTTGAGGAGATCGAAGATCGTCTGCACGTCCTTGATCTCCGTTTCGCCTGACAAGGCACCTTCGACGCGTGCTGCGTTGCGAACCGCGACTGGAAAGGCTCGGTCCTCGCGATCTTCCAAGAGGTTCTGCCGGGCCAGAGTCAACGTCGCAACGGCGATGATCAACGACAGCAACAGTCCACCGAGCGCGTAGAGGCCCATGATCCGGGCCCGAAGTCCGAGCTGCCCCCAGACGTTCCTCATGATCTGCCGAGTCAGGTCTTCAGCTTGTAGCCGAGGCCGCGGATGGTCACGACATAGCTCGGATTCGCTGGATCGGGCTCGATCTTGGTTCGAAGTCGACGGACGTGGACGTCGACGAGTCGGCCGTCACCGAAGTAGCCGTAGCCCCAGACTCGCTCAAGCAGCACCTCACGGCTGAGCACACGACCAGGGTTCGAGGCGAGTTCGACGAGGAGTCTGAATTCGGTCTTGGTGAGATGCGCCTCCTCACCGGCGAGTCGCACGACACCTTGGTCGGGAATGATCTCGAGGTCACCGAATACCATCTGCGGTGAGCCCGGGTCGAGTGAACGAGCACGACGCAGCAGAGCACGGATCCGGGCGCTGAGCTCTTTGGGCGCAAACGGTTTGGTCAGATAGTCGTCGGCACCGGCCTCGAGGCCCGCGACGACGTCGTGGGTGTCGGCGCGGGCGGTGACCATCACGATTGGTACGTCACTGTTGCGCCGGATCGAGCGGCATACGTCGAAGCCGTCGATGCCGGGCAGCATGATATCGATCAAGACCACGTCGGCCGGCTCGCTGGTGAACGCGTTGAGCGCCTCCTCGCCGCTCTCGGCCTCGACGACCGTCCAGCCCTCGTCTTCGAGCGCAAGACGAACCGATCGTCGGATACGTTCGTCGTCTTCAACGGTGAGAATGCGCGTACCCATCACTGGCATGCTTGCAGATTCTCGCCCGATGAGGGCGCGCAACGGCAAAAACGGTCTGGCTACTGGCCGAGATCGAGCGCATCGAGAAGGGCATCGAAGATCGAAGGCGACCCGCAGACGAAGGGAAGACCAGGTCGGTGATCACAGCTGAGGCCTCCCGCTTCATGCACGAGCAACCGACCGGCAGCGATGTCCCAGTCTTGAACGCCAACCTCGAAGTAGGCATCGAGACGACCCGCAGCGACGCTGCAACAATCGACGGCAGCACCGCCGAAGCGCCGGATATCTGCGATGCGAGGCAGGAGTCTGCCGATGACCTCGGCCTGTTTGGCTCGCACCGACGGTTGGTAGTGAAAGCCGGTGGCGACGACGGCTTGGCTGAGGTCGATCGGTGAGCTCACCCGAATGGGATCCTCGTTGCAGAATGCTCCGTCGCCAAGCACCGCAGTGAAGCGTTCGTCGCGGACCGGATCGTGGATGAGCCCCACAGAGTCGACACCATCGACCCGCGCAGCGATGGACACCGAAAAGCCGGGGAGGTCTCGAATGAAATTCGTGGTGCCATCGATCGGGTCGATGACCCACACAACGCCGCTAGTGCCGGGTTCATCTGCACCCTCTTCGCCGATGAAACCGTCGTGGGGTCGAGCGAGTCGAATGGCGTCGACGATCGTCGCCTCGGCCCACCGATCCATTGCGGTGACCATGTCGGTAGCGGATGACTTTGTGTCAATCCCGAGATCGTCGCGGGCCCCTTCGGCGGCGAGGGTCGGAACCACGGCATCGGCTGCTGCGTTCGCCACGGCACGCAGTTCGCGGAGATCGACGTTCATCAGGTGCCTTCTGGTTTGTGCACAGCCCGTTGCGCTTCGGTGGCCTCCCACTCGCTCATGGCCCGAAGCGTCAGGACGGCCACGATGGCGACGCCTCCAGCAGCGAGCGTCGCAGCGCCGAGACCGATCAGGCCGGCATAGGTAGTGCAGCCGTCTTCGCACTGAAGGTCCATGACAGCGAAGCCGATCAGGCCTCCACACAGGCCAGCGACGACAATGGCTACCACTGCCAAGATCCGCGCGTAGAGCGGGGGAGCAGCTGTGGCGGGCGCCGAGGAAGAGGAACTGGTCATTGGAGCAAAGTCTACCGATGTACCGATTGCTCGGATCGAGCAAGCCGGGCTCTAGAGTTCACTCGCTGTGCGCACGCTGGTCGTCCTTCCTACCTTCAATGAGGCCGCCAACATCGAAGAGGTGTTGCGTCGGTTGCGAACTGCGGTTCCCGATGCCGACCTTTTGGTCGTGGATGATTCGAGCCCGGACGGCACGGCCGATCTGGCCGAGACAATCGGACTCGAACTCGGCGCCGTCGAGGTGATGCGACGCCCGTCGAAGTCCGGCCTCGGATCGGCATACTGCGACGGGTTCCGCCATGGCCTCAAGCGGGGCTACGACGTGATGGTCGAGATGGACTCTGACCTCTCGCATGACCCCGCTTCGCTGCCAGCGCTTCTCGAAGCTGTCAAAAATGGTGCATCGCTTGCACTCGGTAGTCGCTATATCCCTGGTGGCTCGATTCCGGATTGGTCGTGGCATCGCCGTGCCCTGTCGCGCTGGGGGAACCGGTATGCGGCGCGCGTTCTTGGACTCGGGATCACCGATGCCACGAGCGGCTTTCGGGCCTATGCGGCAGATGTGCTCGCAAAGATCGATGTCGACGGCGTCCGGGCCGACGGCTACGGCTTTCAGATCGAGATGGCGTACCGGGTTTTGGGCAGCGGCGGTACCCTGACAGAGGTCCCGATTTCGTTCACCGACCGTATTCTCGGCGAGTCGAAAATGTCTGGCCGAATCGTTGCGGAGGCGTTCGTGTTGGTGACCGGTTGGGGTCTCCGGGATCGAATTCGGAAACTCCGAAAAATCCAGAATTTTCATTAAAGTCCCGCTATCGACAGTCCGATACTCTTCCTATGCAGACCGAATTGGCAACGCTGGTACCGGCCCGACGCCTTGGCTCACTGCTGCGTGAAGCTCGTATTGCCAAGGGCCTGGGGCTCGAAGATATCGCTGCACACCATCCTGAGTTCACCGTTGTCGATATCGATGATCTTGAACTCGGCCGTCGCTCGCTCAACGACTCGCAACTCAAGAAGATCATCTCGGCTTACGGCCTCGACGAAGCCAACCTGCTGCCGACCCGCTCCAAGCTCGTGATCGACCTTGACGAGGGCCGGATGGCGGTCGAGGAGTCTGAGGTCTCGACTGACGGACTCTCTGGCCCTGACGAGATCCTGGCCCGGTACCTCGCGTTCGTCTACCACCTCCGCAACATGCCGGTGGGCTCGCCCATCCCCCTGCGCGACGTCGACCTCGAGGTGCTGTCAACTGCGCTTGAGATCGAGACAATCGACATTGAAGAGCGCCTGAAGCGGCTGATGACCGACGAGGAAGCCATTGCGAAATCGCAGCAGCGTTTCCGTGGTCGGGTTCTTCTGCCGCTGGCTGGCGTCGTGCTTGCCGCTTGCTCTGCAGGCGTGCTCGTCTTCGTCGCCAGCTCCAACGATGCTGTTCAGCCAAATGCGACATCAACCCAGACCGATGTGTCGATGCCTGCGATTGCTGCTCCAAGCGTCGTGACCGACATCGGGACCGGCGGGGCAGTTGTCATCGCTGCGAGCGTCGAGACCCAGCTGGGTAGTGCCGTTGTCGCAGTGAACCCCGGAAGCTGATCTCAGCTTCAGCACGCGGCAACCCCAAAGGGCTGCCATGCTGGCGGGATGGTCCGCTGGAGGGTCGCCGGAGGGTTGCTGAGTGACGAGCGCGGGCTCTTGCTCGTTGCCAACCGGCGTCGCAACGGCAGCGTCGACTGGTCGACTCCAGGTGGGGTGATCGACGAAGGCGAATCTGCGTTGGTGGCGCTCAGCCGCGAGGTAAACGAAGAGACGAGCCTGGTCGTCTCCGCTTGGGACGAGCTGTGCTGGACCGTCGAGGTTGACTTCGTCGATGCGGACATGCACCTGCACGTCGAGGTGCATCGGGCCGCGGGATGGTCAGGTGAGCTGGCGTTCGATGATCCTGACGGCATCGTTCACGACGGTGGATTCCACGACCCAATCAGCGTGGCCGAACGCCTTTCTGGTGCTGCTCGCTGGGTTGCTGAGCCGTTGCAGGCCTGGCTCGACGGCAGGGCCGATGGGCGTCCTCATTTCCGCTATCGGGCGACGGGTCCTCCGGGAGATCTTCGCGCCGAGCGTCTCTGGCCGTGACCGAGGCGGCACTCTTCGGGCGCCCGCCCGACGGCTCACTCGGGTTCATCCACGTAGACATGGATGCGTTCTTTGCGTCATGTGAACTGTCGCGCCGCCCCGAGTTGGCACTCGAGCCCGTGGTCGTCGGTGGTACCGGCGCCCGTGGGGTCGTCGCCGCAGCCAGTTATGTCGCTCGCGCGTATGGCATTCACTCGGCCATGCCTTCGACACAAGCTCGTCGCTTGTGTCCGCACGCAGTCTTCTTGCCCGGCGATCATGGGTATTACAGCGAGGTCTCAAGCCGGGTGATGGAGCTCTTCGGAGACATTACGCCTCTCGTCGAGCCGCTTTCGCTCGATGAGGCGTTCCTCGACGTGCGGGGTGCGCTGCGCGGTGAGAACCGCGCCCCTCAAATCGCCGCGGACATCCGGCGCCGTGTGCTCGATGCAGAAGGTCTGACCTGCTCGGTCGGGGTCGCCACCAACAAGTTTCTGGCGAAGTTGGCTACCGAGCGAGCCAAGCCCCAACCCACCCTCGAGGGCCCGAAGTTTGGCTCTGGTGTCTGCGTGGTCGAGCCCGGACAGGAGCTCGACTTTCTGCACCCGATGCGGGTTCGTGAACTGTGGGGTGTCGGGCCGGCAATGGAGACCAAACTCTCGCGTATGGGGATTGAAACGGTCGGCGATCTGGCCATCCAACCCCAAGATCGACTCGAGGCGAGTCTCGGCCGCGCATCAGCGCGCCATCTGCACCAACTCGCGAACGCAATCGACGTTCGGCCCGTTGTCGTCGATCGGAGAGCCAAGTCGATCGGTCACGAAGAGACCTTTCCCCGCGATCTCACCGATGGCTCCGTTCTGCGGAGAGAACTCATGCGTATGGCCGATGCGGTGGCTACCCGTTTGCGCTCGGCAGGACTCGCCGGTCGAACGATTACGATCAAGGTTCGCTTTGCCGATTTCACGACGATCACCCGAGCGCAGACGTCAACCGAATCAGTCGATGGAGCGACCACGATCCTCCGCACAGCAGAGGCCCTCCTCGACAAGCTCGATCTCGGTTCCGGCGTGCGGTTGTTGGGGTTGAGTGTTAGTCAACTCACCGAGCCTCTGACTCACCAGTTGACGCTCGACGATGCCACCGGGCCCGGCTGGTTCGAGGCTGATGACGTGATTGAGGAAATCCGGAGCCGGTTCGGTAGCGATGCCATTGGTCCGGCGACCCTCGCCAAACCCGGTGGCGGCCTCGACCGAATGGAACGCGGTCAACAGCAGTGGGGCCCCAACGATCTCTGACCGGCGAAGTTTTCGGTTGGATCAGTGCATGACCCGCGTTGTTGACGCGCGAGCCGTGTGAGAGAATGACAACACCGATGAAGGAGGGCCGGCGTGCCGCTCAGCGAGGACGAACAGCGAATCCTCAGCGAAATAGAGGATTACCTCTATGAGTCTGATCCCGCGCTCGCGCGTGAGGTTGCGCAGACGACCATCTACACGCATGCGTTCCGGGGCCTGAAGTGGGCCGCCCTTGTCTTTGTCGTCGGCACGGTTGCGATGGTCGCGCTGCTGTCGGTTAGCTTCCTCGCCTCGTTCCTCAGTGTTCTTGTCATGCTTGGCGCCCTCCTCTGGTTCGTCGACAATGCCCGCAAGCTCGGCCGAGCTGGTCTTGAGCAAATGACCTCTGCGGCGCGTACTGCCGGTCTGAAGGACGCTGTGGGAGGCACCGGTGCAAAGCTCCGTGACAGGTTCAACCGCCAAGAGAGCGACGACATCTAGCAGTAGCCGGGTGCTCGCTCTAGCGGGCGATCGCGCTCAGTTCTGCCGGATGGTTCGGGGATCGAGTGCATCACCAAGTTTTCGCGTCCACTCCACCTGATCGCGACAAATAGTGGTGATTGCAGAGGCAGCCGCTTCGGCTCGTTGGGCGTAGGGCGCGGGATCGGCGGGGGTGGCGTAGCGCAGGATCGTGACCGACTCGGCGAGTTCGTCGATCGGGCCGACCGGCCGAGGCGCGCTGCGGGTGCGCTCGGCGAACTCGTACGCAGTTTCTGAGGGCTCGTGCCGGATCCCGATGAGTCGGAGCGCAGCGGTGGCTTCGTCCCAAGCAAATTCGCTGCGGCCAAGCGGGTCGTGGGCGATACGGGTGACACGGCGACGTCGAATGACGTAGCGAAGGGCGGGCACGATACCGAGTATGCCCAAGGCGCCAAGTACGGCGAGTACGAGACGGATGAAGCGTTCCGAGCGATTCAGGCCTGGCTCGGTCGTTGCGACTTCGGCGTCAAAGTCGCCCGGATTGAGCGAATCGAGGAAGTCGTCCGGAAGCTCCTGGTCGGGGATTAACCCACTGCTGTCGGGCGCCGGGGGAACGGTGCTCGGTGGCGGGGCAGCGCCACCACGGTTGATCTCGTCGTTCTCGAACAGTTGAGCGGGTGTCTGGCCGGTGATGTCGGTGTCACCGGAGGGAGCTCGTCCCGGGGTGGGATCGAAAACGACCCAGCCTGCGCCAGCGAAGTAGACCTCGGGCCAGGCATGTGCGTGCTCGCCGCGCACGACGTACTCCTGCCGGGCATCGTTCCACTCGCCCCAGGTGAAGCCGACGGCGACCCGAGTAGGGAGACCGACGGAGCGGGCCATCGACGCGAACGTCGATGCGAACTGTTCGCAGTACCCGGCCTCGACGACGAACAAGAAGTCCTCGATGCTGTTTACGTCGTGACGCTGGGCAACGTTGAGGTCGTATTCGAAGTTGCCAGGATCGAGGAAGTGGTCCTGAAGGAGCCGGGCACGTTCATAATCCGAGCTTGCACCGGCGGTGATCTCTTGGGCGAGCGCAGCGATCGAGTCGGGGCGCGCCACTGTGTGCGAGGCACCTCGTGTTGAC